>JBIKLJ010000163.1:0-10939 GCA_044359895.1 Pirellula sp. | reverse complement strand
CGAAAAGCACTTTGAAAATCATGATCAGGACGAACAACTGGCGGCTCGTATCGCAAGCTATGAACTTGCAGCCAGAATGCAATTGAGCGTTCCCGGCCTCAGTGACCTTAGCTCCGAACCCGCTCATATTCTAAAACTTTACGGTGCCGATGACACCAAGAATGCGGACAAAGCTGCATTCGCTAAAAATTGCATCCTTGCTAGGCGACTCATTGAACGAGGTGTTCGCTTTGTCCAGCTATTCAATGGAGCCTACGCAAGCGGCGGCAAGCTCAATTGGGATGGCCATAACGCTCTCAAAGAACAGTACGACGTGCACGCCGAAATCTTGGACCAGCCCGCGGCTGCTCTGATTCGCGATCTAAAACAGCGAGGATTACTCGAAGATACCCTTGTTGTATGGTGCACCGAATTTGGTCGAATGCCGTTCTTCCAAAAGGGATCGCAAGGTCGAGATCATAATCCCGATGGCTTTACCTGTTGGATGACTGGGGCTGGAGTCAAAGCGGGGGTAAGCCACGGCGTAACCGACGAGCTTGGCCAAAAGGCCATCGAAGATGTACACCCGCTGTATCACTTCAATGCAACCATCCTGCATTTACTGGGGCTGGACTACGAAAAACTTAGCTTTGAACACAACGGCATTCAACGCCGACTCACCAACGTTGAGGGAAAGATTATCCCTCAGATTCTTTTATGAGACAGCTTGTCTTGCCAGACTCCAGACTCCACCAACCTATTGAATCAAAACCGTCCCATGAAACACGCGACATTTGTTCTTTTTTTTAATTCCCTGCTGCTTATGCCGATTGCGATTCTACGGGCGCAAGATCAGCCGAAAGAGTTCAACAATCAGTATGCGGTTGCTTCCACGTTGGAAGAGTTTTTGGGTGAGCCTGTTTTCGTTCCCATGCAAGAGCTATGGGAAAAACGCGGCGGTTGGGGTGGAGTTCTCACCACCAAAGACGGCACCGTGGTAGCATTCCAGTCGCCTGGTGGTGGTTATTGTCGACGTAGCCGCGATGGGGGAAAGACATGGGATGCCGACATTCTTATCGCCGCCGACGCCTTAGAGGGACGGGCTCTGGTAGACGAAACCAACGGCGACTTGCTTTATGTCAATCCAAGCCGAGGCTGGCTTTTTCGAAGTCGCGATTCTGGTGCAAGCTGGACACGTGAGACCGCTAACGTGCGACCGGATGGCTTCGGAAACGTTCCTGGAATTGAAGGGGTAGCCGCGATGCAGTGCGGCATCACGCTTGCGTTTGGCAAACATCAGGGCCGATTGATCATGCCCGCTCGAGTGATGGGGCCGAAAAACTCCAATGCGGTAGAATGGCGACCGTATCACTATAGCACTGCCCTTTACAGCGACGATCGGGGGGCAACTTGGCACACTAGCAAGCCGTTCCCTGTGCTGGGTACGGGTGAAGCTGCGTTGGCCGAACTTTCCAACGGCAGCATCCTATACAACTCGCGCGAACACATGAGCCGCGGCAACCGCTTTATGGCCCATAGCGACAACGGTGGCGAACTGTGGATTGATGCCTACCGCAGCCCTGAACTGCCAGACGGACCTAGAGGCTCATCGTACGGTCTCATGGGTGGCATGATCCGATTGCCGATTCTCCATCAAGACATCCTGCTCTATAGCAACGTGGACAACGATGCAGGCACTCTGCCCAAACAAGTCGGTGCGTCCATCGCTCAAGGCCGAGAGAAGATAACCGTGTGGGGCAGCTTCGATGGCGGCCGCACTTGGCCGGTAAAGCGACTCGCTTACGACGGCCCCAGCGCCTATTCCAACCTAGGCGTTGGCCGGAACGGAACGCCAAGCCAAGGAAAAATCTTTTTGATTTTCGAAGGTGGACCCAAAGGCTCGCACGAAGCGGTCCAACTACTATCGTTCAATCTTAGCTGGCTGCTCGATGGCGTGGACGTTGCCACCTTCATGCCTGCGCAGCCTTAAGATCACCGCGAAAACTGCCGCTAGCACGGATTTGGCGTTTCCGCCTTTTCGCCCCTTTGCGTGCTGTTGATTGCAGTTACGATATCCGGCATTCCGTGCCCGCACTCTCGGCCCTCCGTTTTCGAGCTTCCCACATGGCATCCAGCAAACACGATCAACGAATCCAACAACTTCTAAAGTCGATCGAACGAGACTTGATCGATTGGATTCCGATCGCCATTCAGGAGCTGAAAGTACCCTCCGCTGCCTATGCGATTTTTATTTGGTACCAAGACTACGACGACGATTGGCTTCCTCATATCGGCGTTGCAACTGACTTGTTGCTGAAAGATCTCCCCCAACTCAAGCTGGACGATCCCAGCGACAAGTATGACATCCTGTGGTGCCCCCAGCAGACGGAAGAAGCCGATGCACCCGGCCGCTTGTTTTTGGACGAATGCGAACTGGTCGAACACTCGGTCGACGAATGTTATGAACTGCTCGCCGAATCCTACGGTCTGGAATCGAAAGTAAAATCGCTGCAGGACGAAGACGCTTTGCAAGAAGAGTACAATGCCCTGCTCCCATTTCGGGAAATGCTACACCGGGTTGCACTGCAGCTCCAATCGTACCATTGGACCACATGCTTGAAGCCGACTGAAGATTTTGCAATCGTCGTATCGGACTACATGGGATACTGGCTAGACGACGATCTGAAACGTTCGCTTGGACCGGATTTAATGAAACGGCTTACGGCTCGCGATCTGTTGCCAGCGATCTAAAATAGTGCTGGCAACAACGGGCCTTAACCCTAAGCCTTAAATCAATTCAGCGATCGGCTTGCCGCGATCGACAATCGGGGTTGGTCGACCGTTCAGATCGTTGATAAAGGTATTCGCCGAATCGATTCCCAAGTGATGGTAGATGGTGGCTAAGAAATCACCGGCCGAACAAGCGCGTTCGATGGGATCTTCACCCCGTTTATCGGTGGCGCCGATGAAACGCCCGGTCTGAATCCCACCACCTGCCCACACATTGGAAAATGCTCGAGGCCAATGGTCTCGGCCTGGCTGAGTTGTTCCGGCAGGGCCGCTACCGATCCCTTCGCCCGTGCTGGGGGAGTGTTCTATTTTTGGCGTTCTGCCAAATTCGCCCGTGACAACTACCAACACCTGCTGATCAAGTCCTCGCTCATAGATATCCTCAATCAATGCGGTGACGGCTTGATCGTACGCTTGAGCTCGATAACGCATCGCATCGAAAATGTGATGATTTACAGCATGATCGTCCCAATTTCCGACACGGCCGCACAGCGGACCGCTCATGCTGGTTGTCATGACCTCGACCCCGGCTTCCACCAACCTGCGAGCCATCAACAATTGCTGTCCCCAAGCATTGCGACCGTATCGATCTCGCGTTCGATCGTCTTCTTTGGTCAGGTCAAACGCTTCTCGGGTTAAAGGACTTGTTAACAAAGACATCGCCTGAGTTTCAAATTGATCGAGCGCTCCCAATTCCCCTTGCTTATCAAAGGCTCGGTCGAGCGTATCCAAACGCTGACGCAAAGTGCTCCGTTGACTTAATCGCTTCACTTCATTGGTATCGGAAAGCCCAATGTTCGGTACCGAAAAGGTAGGCAGATTTGGATCTCCCATCACCGTAAACGGGGAATACGCATCTCCCAAGTAGGCCGGACCATTGTATTCCAGCGGGGGATTCACCCCCACATAACGAGGCAACGGATTGTCTCGAGGCGCATCTTTCGATCGCAAGTAATTCGCAACCGTCATCCAATCTGGATATTTGGGTTTCGGCTTGTCTCTGGTTTCAGGATCCCCGGAAAGCATCTGCATGGAACCCGCTGGATGACCAGGAGCGGTTTGATGCATGGATCTCAAAACCGTCAGCTTGTCGGCAATTCGAGCCTGCATGGGCAAGAGCTCAGTAAAGTTCATTCCCGGAACGGAGGTGGAAATCGTTTTGAACGGACCTCTGTATTCACTACCAATATCGGGCTTAGGATCATAGGTATCCAGATGCGAGCATCCACCTGGCTTCCACACCATAATGATGGACTTCTTTAGCTTGGGCGCTCCGGCAGACGCGGTGGCTGATTTGAGCCGTAGCAGACCCGGCAAACTCAGGCTTGCAAAGCCAGCAAGTCCCATCTTGATGAAGCCGCGTCGGCCACCTTGACCAAAGCTCTGCGGTCCAGCACAACGAACGCTCGACGCATGAAACGGGTCACTCATTTTAGCTCCGTGGGTTTTACGCGAATGGAAATTGGTTCGGTAATGACGATATCAACGGTATCTTGCGAAGGAGCGTCTGGCTTGATTCGATACTTGGCCACTGCTCCCGTATAAAAGGCAAACGAATACTCGCCCGGCCCCAATTGTAATGAAGCCAAATCGATTACAGCCTCCGAATTCACTGCATCCAACGAGATGTTGAAAGGAGGCAACCTTTCCATTCCGTCACCAAACGCCTTCATCTGTAGCGTCGAGCCTGAAAAGTCCATGCGTTTGGTCAGCACCAAAGGAATCGTCACTTTGCTACCAGCCGTCGCTTCGATGACGTTGCGATCCTGGGTGGCGATCGACATGGGCGCCGGTTCATGATTGGTAACCGACAATGGTAAACCACTTACCAACCTCGGTGCAGGGATCTCGCCCCAGGAATCAGGGATGGGCCAAGCAAAATCCGCCATCTGAACTTGTCTTGAAACAAGCTGATTGTCGATGGTTGCCGAGCCGACAAAATCAAGATTCGCTAATGCCACTGGTGCGTCATATTGGGCCGTGACCAGCATGATGCCACGCGATTTTCCTGCGGGGATTTTTAGACCTTGAGCCGAGACGCCATTCGGAAGCCCATTTAACTGAAGCTGAATATCGCCATCAAACCCATCGCGCCGCACCGCAACAACCTCCAACGCAACGGTAGCACCTGCACGTAACGCAAGCGGTTTGGACAAAGCATTGCGATCCCCATTGCGAAGCTCCATATGCAGACTCCATGCGGCCAACGCGAAATCGGGAGCCGCTTTGCGAATGATCATCCGATACTCATTCCGCAAATCTTTGCGAGTGCCTCCAAATAAATCGGTCAGCTGCAATCGATAGACACCATCTTGCGGGACAGCGATTTTGCCTAAAATATCTGGAGAACCACCGTCGTAAGCAGGTCCATCGTAGGCGTATCCATTACTCGACGGCTTGACCGGGCTTGGAATGTCCAAGAGTTCGACGACATCCACGAGTTGCTCTTTGCCAGGTTCGCCGGTCACATGCTGGACCAAGATCGCAGGGTCGGTTGGCCGCCCAAGTCGCTCCGACGCGATCTCCACCCACCATACTTCTCCCTTTCGAGCCGAAAACTCAAAAGCATCGACATCCGCGGCTGGGTAAAAGCTACCCGACAAGTCGCATGGCAAAGCGATCTTTTGCGGAGCCGACACGGCATTGGGCTCTAATTCGACGTTCACTGCTTTTGTGGGTAACCCAGTCGGCGGCCAAGAAAATGCGCTGACCGACCGCGTGGAAGCAAAGCGTGGCAATACGGTATCAGCAGCCAATTCTTGAAAATGCAACCGATAGAAGTAAGCTGGCCCCCCTTTAAAAGTCAGCTCATGAACCTTGATAAGATGCGGACCGTCCTGGGACGCGGTGAAGTCCAGCAGATCCCCGCGACGTTCCACCGCTAGATCGCGTCCCTGCGAGTCCGCAATGATGACAACGGGATCTAGCTTGGAATCAATCCCACGCGACGAGCAACCAACCACATAGCGATGCCCTTTTTGAGCCATAAAGCGATAGAAATCGATCGATCTGGCCGTCATCACCGAATTCGTTACCGAATTCACTTGGATCTCCATGGCGGTCGACAGTGAAGTGTTGGGAACCGTTTGTTTTAGCTCAAGAAGCGTATCGACCGAGAAAATTCGCGACGAAGATATCCCGAGCCTGCTCAGAACGCGTGCCTCATACAAACCCGTTGGGCAATCCGCTGAAATCTGGACAAGGAACTTGTTCGGCTCGATCTGCCCAGCATCATTTTGCTTCGCTTTAGCGACAATCCCAGGATGGTTGAACAACAATTCTTTTACGTCATCCAAGTGCTCACCCGTGATAGCAATTTCAACCTGAGAGCCAACCGATCCACCCATCGGCATCATCGTGAGCAATCTGGGCAATGGAAGACAAACCGATTGAGCCGATACAATCGCGGAACCTGCAAACATTATCACAAGCATTGCAATGAGATTACTGCAACACAACCACGCATTGTGGATGACAGGACACTTGGCTTGGACTGAAAATTTCATGACTTGAAGCTCAGTGATTGAAGAGAAATTCTTTGGTATTGATCAAGGCCCAGATAAGATCTTGAAATCGTTCGGAGCTAGCTGGTTGGCCCACCGAAACACCGCTTCCATCCGCGGAGCTCGGCTCCGTCAAATAGTCCACGGCCCCATTCAGTTCGGCTGCCGAAGGGGATCGACCGAATGCAATTCGATAGAGTTCGGTGACACGCTCTGGCATGGGCTGTTGCGACTTGGACATCAGATCCGCTCGCCCGCCCGCCGTTGCAAGCTTGGCTTTGACGTCTCCGGCGTTCATCAAATGCAAACTCTGCGCCAAACTGGACGACTGAGTTCGTTCGCACTCACAAACACTCTCATTCTCAGGACGCCCAAAAACTTTAAGAAAGGGAGTGGCATTGTTGTAGCTATTATCGGGCAAGGCAACAGCCCGAGTGCCAGTCGGCAAGTTTTGAAAGTCAGTTCTGGCACCTGTCACATCGTCGATCGAATCCAACAAGACTTCCGCTTGCAATCGCTTGAGGTAGTATCGCGAATAGTTCTGTTGGTCGGCAGAATTGGATTGGTTTGGAACCGAGCTAAGCTGGTACGCATTGGACGTAACGATTAAGCGAACTAGTTCCTTCAAATCGAATCCGCTTGCGATAAAGTGCTTTTCTAAACCCGCAAGCAATTCAGGATTCGACGGTGGGTTCGTGTCGCGAATGTCGTCTTCTGGATCGATGAGACCTCGGCGAAAAAAGTGCTTCCAGTAACGATTGACCACCGCTTTGGCAAAGAAAGGATTGTTCGGATCGCTCATCCAATTGGCAAGATGCAGCCGTGGGTCTTGATCGGCAGTGATGGAATCGATGCTCGTGCCAAGAGCCGCAGGCTTCAGGACAGTTCCTGTCTTGATATTGGCTGCGGTGGCGATTCCTCGTTTGTGAAAAATCATATCCTCGCCACGCGTTGATGTTGGTTTGCGGCCGACTTGACTAAAGAATGCAGCAAAGCTGTAGTAGTCGTCCTGGCTCCATTTTTCAAAGGGATGGTGATGGCACTGTGCGCATTGCATACGAACGCCCAAGAATAACTGAGCAACATCTTCCAACTGCTGCTTCTGTTCTTTGACTCGTTTGTACCAAGCTACCGGTGGGTTCGATTGCACGGTGCCTGTAGCTGCCAAAAGTTCGCGAACCATTTGATCGTATGGCTTATTCTGCAACAAGCTATCGCGCACCCACGAATAGAATGCAAAATTGGAAGTGATGTCGCTTGCGTCGTCGCGACGATTCTTGAGCATCGCCGTCCACTTGTTGGCAAAGAAATCAGCGTACTCTGAACTCTGAAGCAGCTTGACCACAAACGTGTCTCGCTTATTGGGGTCCGTGCTGCTAACTACAGAATCAAGTTCTTGCGTGGTCGGAAGCCTGCCTGCGACATCCAAAGTCACACGGCGTACGAACGTTGCGTCATCGCAAATGGGCGAAGGGGGAATACCCAGCTCTTTCAAGTTGGAAAACAACGCATCATCGATGAAGCCTTTGGAAGCAGGAATCGAATCGACCACCGCCCCGAGCGGTATCGACGCGCTGTAGACCGACACCAGTCCTTGATAGCGAACCATAATCGAAACCCTACCCGGAAGTTCCATCGCCTGAACCAAACCGTGCTCCGACACTTCGGCCATGCTCTTTTCATTAGACTCAAACAAGGCAAGCTTCGTAACATCACGCTGTGTTCCATCTGCGTACACGGCAATGGCAGTTAACTGTTGCTGCGATTTTGGCGGAAGCGTTCCTCGGTCGGGCTTAACCTGAATAGACTGCAATTTAGTGGCGGTGGGACCGTCGTACTTGGCGCCGTCGCGAATCCAGCGGAGCAACGTCGCGTACTCGGTCGAATCCTTATTCAATCGAACACCACCTCGATGTGGCACTTGACCGGACGCTTTACTAAGGATCAAGCTGGATTCCGGAGAGGCCATCGAAAGCCTGCGTCCCCGTCCCTCTTTCAACAAATGGACATAGTCATCTTGAGGTTCAAATCCAAGAAGGGACAGCCGAAAGCCATTCTGCCCGTTAACAGCCTTGGCATGGCACACGCCTGAATTGCAACCAGCCTTCGTCAAAACAGGCATGACGTCGTTGACGAAACTGACGGAGACGCTCGGACTGTTAGGCTCGTTCGCTGGCAATCTTCCGTAAAAACAGGAAATGCCAACGCAGAATGTCAAAGCTACGAAAGTGTGGCCAAGTATGCCTTGGCTCGAATCGACTTTCGGAGCCGAACCGTAGTGCAGGGAAATTGAATTGCTCATAATTGCGAGCACTTTGCATTGGAGGGATTGTCCGCACCTAAGCCCATGCTGGGTCGGTGGGCCCATGACGGGTTGGTAGGACGATAGGAAGGAAGGCTGGACCGGTGGGCGTGGCAATTGAGTAGAATATGGATCTACCAAGAATCGCAGAATCTAATTGTACTCGCTACCCCAGACAATTCCCAGGGAGCAACTTGGTTTGATGGCTGGGCGTGGTAGCCATGTTCAAATTCCCTTACTTTGAGATCTGCGTTTCGTAAGCTAACGGAAAACGAATCGGCGTCGATCGAGACTTAAGCTGCTCATCGGGAACGAAAGATGTTCTAGCTACCCCCAGGAGTAAAGAAGCGACATCCGCCCGCAATATTCTGCGTCATCATCCGTTGAGCGGATTTTTCAGGGGGCCAATCGACGACAACGGCATGATTTGGATTTGGAGGCACTCCCTCACTATTGTCGCGACGAATGGGATCGGGTTTCACTACCAACCCCTGCAAGGAAAAAACTTCTGCGGAAACTTCTGCGCGTCCGTAAAGATTCTTCTGCGTCTGTCTCGCAACTTGCCGGCACAACTGCCACACCTCTTCGAGCGTCGAACTCTCATGTCGATTCACGGAAAGATCGTCATGAGGATGAGGGATGAAAGCTCCCGCTTTGACTCGCCCATTGCTCTGATCTTTTGATGTCGCAGCACGAATGTATTTGCTGGAAAGCACGCACCGCGAAAGCAACTCATCTGGTTTGATGTCAGGTACAACCTCTTCGTCAATCATGTTTTCGCGATTTTGGAAATCAATGACAATAAAGATCTTGGCCAACCATCTACGATCGTAAAACTTCCGTGATGACGATTAGCTCCGAACTTCGCCGCGTAATGAATTTCTCCATCGATTACGCTCAACAAAATTTGCCGATTCTTCGATCGATACCATTCCATAGCGATCGCCCCATCAGGATGGGCTGAAAGGCTGGGGGGAGCTATGCTGTTCGGAATCTCCTCAAGCAAGTGATAAACTTGACGTAGGGTTTCTCTTGATACCGGTAGCCCTCTGAATCCATCCCAGTTCGGATTTTGGCATTCCCCCCAAACCTCGGCCAGCTCCTCTCGTAATTGGTTGTCGATACCAAAGGTTTCAGAACACCTCAGACCGCTGGTTTGGGCTTCCATGGATTGACTTACCGTCCGAGCTGCATCACTGAATCCGGTAGTGAATCTGGTCATTTGCTAAACTCGTTTATGGCTGTTGGGGTGATTAGGCTAAAGAAAGTCTTGTCCTTCAACCATTTTAGTGCATGCAAATGGGATGGGGAACTGTCTAACTCGAGGTGCGGTTCCATGGTCATTGCGTCTATGTCGACAATCAGAGTTTCGTTGCTACTCGGATCGTGGCTTTTTGGTGGAATCGTCCTGACAACATTCACCTGATAGGGGAAGCGGGGCATTCGATGGAGACTCTGATACATAAAGCCCGACGCTGGTAAATCGGCGTCATCAAGGCATTCTGGTAGGTGCTGAAGAAAGTCGCGAACTTGTTTCAACGATTCGACCTCGATGACGTTGATAGCACGAACGCTCAGCCGCTGAATTTCAATTGGTTCCGCGCACATTCGGTACGCTTCCCAGACTTTCAGCCCCTGGGCAACAAATTCTTCCCAGCCACAATACGGACGTAGTCGACTGAGTACGACACCTTGATAATCCGTCTTCACAATCCAACTTTTTGTCTGCACTCTCCAGACGAAGCCCCGCCCAGGGGCGATTCACTGTTTGATGGGTGCTTACATCCGGAACGATCATTGTTTCAATCGATTGCGACTGAATTGGGAAAACGGTCGGAAAATCCTTCAATCTCTCTTTGAATACATCCTGCCAAGCCTGCTCGTGAGAACCAAACGCAGATCGAGCAGTCCATTGAATCACCGACTCTACGATCGGTGAAGACGGAAGGTGCGGAAAGTCTTCTTCAAATTGCTTCTGTTTCATGCAGCTAGTGTACCGTTTTGATCGACCAAAAGGAACGGCGACCTAATACCCCTCCAACCAAGCATTTGCCATCCTGCCTGAAAAGTGTCATCCATGCGCAGGCCGAGCGTGGTAAAACAACCATGTGGTCGCAGATTGAGCCGAAGTTTGCCTAGTCGCTGAAAGCCAAGCGCGAAACGGCCTGTCGCAAATCCTTGCCAGGAATGTCTAATGACATTCGAAGGAGTCTTTCGGAGTCATCTTAAGTGGTCATGGGGATCCTCCAGGAATCAGGTTATATTAACCTTTTCAATGAAAATTCCACTTCCTACTGATGCTAGCCAAACGCTCGCGATACCATCATGCAAGCAATTGAATTTCGCGAATCTCAAACTGCTATTA
>JBIKLJ010000395.1:0-3028 GCA_044359895.1 Pirellula sp. | reverse complement strand
CCATCCATCTTGTCTTGGGACTGTTGATTGCCGTTTTGATCGCGAAAGATGTGCGATCCGATGCGTTCTCTAAACTTCAACTAAAGAAGCTCGAAGCAGTGCATCGTGCCGTGGAAGCATTGCGAACGGAATGGAGAGCGTTGCCACGAACCGGGCCATTTCAGGAGCATCGCGCAAACCTCCATGTGCATTCCCATTGGTCCCATGATAGCCGAGGAAGCATCGAAGAAATCATTGCCGCAGCCAAAGCAACTGGTACAAGCGTGCTCATGTTTAACGAACACCCAGCTGACCATTATGATTTCTTTACCCAAGGGCACCAAGGAGTTCAGGACGGCGTCCTGCTTGTTCCAGGTGCGGAGTCACAAGGCTTTCTTGCATTTCCTACAATGAGTCTTCACGGACTAAAAAATGGGACACCTCAAGAGTTCTCGGATTTGGTTCGGCGTCGAGGTGGGCTGATGTTTGTCTCGCACCTCGAGGAAAGAATGGACTGGAACATACAAGGTTTAACGGGGGTGGAGATCTATAACACGCATGCTGATTTCAAGGACGAGAAAAAAATGGCCGAATCGATTCGAAGTCCGCTTTGGATTTTGAAAGCGGCTGAAATGGTTCGTAAGTATCCTCAAGAGTCGTACTCCGCACTGCAAGATTACCCCAGTAACTACTTAAAGCGTTGGGATGAACTATGCGCAATCGCTCCACACACTGGAGTCGCTGCAAATGATGCTCACCAAAATATTGGAATACGTGTGCGTTGGGCCGAAGGGGATAAAGCGAGAATTGAGGACCCATTAGGAAAGTTTTTAATCGAATTGCCACTGGCTGCGATTCCCAACAGTGTCCTGAATCGTGATGGCAAAGTGCTTGGTGATGAACTGTTTCGCCTGCAGCTTGATCCTTACGAAAACAGCTTAAGGCACGTGGGCACGCATTTGCTACTCAGCGAGTTGACCGACAAAGCGGTTCGTGAGTCGCTCGAAGCAGGCCGAGTTTTTGTGGCATTTGATTGGCTCGCGGATTCAAAAGGTTTCGACTTTTCAGCAAGCGATGGCCAAAAACGATTTGAGATGGGAAGCCAACTGGAGTTCGCGACGAATACCGTCCTGAACGCGGAAGCTCCGTTGCCAGTACATTGGCGATTGCTCAACAACGGAAACGTTATTGCAGAATCTTCTGGGCGAACGCTTGAGTTTCCTGTAACGCAAGCAGGCAACTATCGCGTGGAAGCTTGGTTAGACATTGCAGGTGAACGTATGCTTTGGATACTTTCGAACCCGATTTATATTGCTCCATGAAGAACACCACGGCCAACATGACAGTGTTACGTTCTTTCCTTTGCTCGTTTCTACTTTTTTGCTCTTTAGCGATTCAATGCGCTGCGGAGGAACAGGTCCTTAAGGCTGGGGCAGCCAAACGGGACATCACTCCTCAGGAACCGGTGCCCATGTGGGGCTATGGCGAGCGGCATGCACAGCTCAGCCGAGGGACTCTTGATCCACTCGAATCCGCAGCAGTCGTTGTTCAAGTTGGAAAGAGCAAACTTGCCATCGTGGGTCTTGATCTGGGGCGGCCACCATCGGAATCGTCCCTTCAACGCATCCGCGAGCGAATCAAATCCGAAGCTGGAATCGAGCAATCGTTTATCGCTGGCTCGCACACACATCATGGCCCTGTCGTCGAACTCATTGACAAAAAGGGTAAAGGAAAAGGACGATTCGATGCGGCGATTCGATATTGCCAGCTGATGGAAGATCGTATCGTGGAATCCATTTTGGAAGCAGACAAAGCGCTCGTTCCGGTAAAGCTTGCGTCCGGCATGCGAGAGCTCGAGGGGTTCAATCGCAACCGACATACCAAACTGCAACCCCCGCCCGTCGATCGAACGCTCTCTGTTTTGCGTTTCGATGATGCGACAACCGGAGCACCGGTTGCTGTCATTGTGAACTTTGCGGGGCACCCCACCAGTATTTCCGCGATGACGCTTGAATTCTCAGCCGATTACGTCGGCGCAATGAAACGTACGGTGGAGCAGGAATTTGGGGGCACTTCCGTTTTCATGCAAGGAGCATCCGGCGACATTTCAATCAACAAAGGGGATCGAGGTGACCACATCGCGTTCGGTGCGGCACTAGGTCGCGAAGTGGTAAAGCTTGCTTCATCGCTCTCGCCCGCCTTACCCAACAAGCCTTCACTTGTGGTCAAAGAAGAGCGATTTCGATTTGTTTCGCGAACGGACTTGAACAATCCGCTAGTTCGAGTCGCATACTCGGTTGCGTTTTTTCCTGAATTGGTTGCAAACTTTATCGACGAGTACGCCGATGGGATTCGCCCACGCCTGACCGTTGCGCTGCTCAACGGTGACATCGCGATGGTCGGAGCCTCGGGCGAGGTTTTTTGTGAACATGCGATGCGATTGCGCATGAGAGCTCGCAAAGAAAGCTTGCTTTTTTTTGGCTTATGCAATGGCTATCACCAATACTTCCCGACGATCGAAGCCGCAGCCGAAGGAGGGTATGGGGCAGATGCCCAAGTGGCGCCGGCAGAAGTCGGGGCCGGTGAACATCTAATGAATTCCGCCCTTACTTGGCTTTTTCAAATGCAAGGAAAGCTCAGGTAACAAAGACAATATCCGGGGGTGTCGTTTCGCTCAACCCCCGGCTACCTTCTGTAACCCCTATCGGGGTAATGAGGCGATGATGCGTGACAACGAGGTTATCGATCTCTTGAGAAATGCTTGGGGGCGGGTGATCGATCGAAGAACCATCGATTGGATTGTCAGCAATCGTTCCATCGAAACAAATAACGCTCGACCCGACGAACGGCAACCATCACCGAGTGGCCGCCAAAATGGTTTCTAAAATTGACCGCGGCCGACCGGCCACTTCGGTGCATGGTTTTGTTCTGGCTGTTTTTCGTACTCGTACTCGTGCTCGTGCTCGTGCTCAGCGAAGCGGTGCTCGTGCTCGATCGATCAAGCAATTGTATCATTCCATCCTGGTCAACGCGCTGATCGGGCAGGAAT
>JBIKLJ010000037.1:0-33307 GCA_044359895.1 Pirellula sp. | reverse complement strand
GCAGAACGCTCAAAGAGTCCTTTCAAAAAGCCTTGCGAGGGTTGGAAGTAGGGGCTTTCGGATTCGGGTCGGACAGCAAAGATCTTTGGTATTCCGATCGGCGTCCGGACGATGAAGAGATTCGAAGCAAGCTGTCACGCCCTAATGCTGAACGAATTTGGTACATCCGCTATGCCATGCTCAGCGGGATGACGGTCGATGAAATCTTTACGATCACTCGGATCGACGAGTGGTTTTTAGATCAGCTTTTGGAGTTGGTCGAAATGGAGAACCACCTTCGCCAAATTGGATCGCTTGCATCCATGGACGTCGCGACGATGCGGCAGGCGAAGCAGTTTGGGTTTTCCGACCGTCAGTTGTCGGTGATGCTCAACAGTGATGACGGGGAAGTCCGCGAGTGGCGCAAGTCGCGAGGGATTGTTGCCGTCTACAAATCGGTGGATACATGTGCGGCAGAGTTCGAAGCGTACACGCCTTACTACTATAGCACCTATGAAACAGAAAACGAAACTCCGCCCAAGGGTGATAAGAAGCGAGTCATCATTTTAGGTGGTGGGCCGAATCGTATCGGTCAAGGGATTGAGTTTGATTATTGCTGTTGCCACGCTAGTTATGCTTTGCGTGAGCTGGGCATTGAATCGATCATGGTCAATAGCAATCCTGAAACGGTGAGCACGGACTACGATACAAGCGATATGCTGTTCTTTGAGCCGCTGACAACGGAGGATGTTCTCAATATCGTGGATGTTGTGCAGCCAGACGGAGTGATCGTTCAGTTTGGTGGGCAGACACCGCTGAATTTGGCGCGTGCATTGGCCAACGAGGGGGTTCCGATTATTGGTACCAGCGTGGATACCATTGAGGACGCAGAAGATCGCGAAAAGTTTCAGTCGCTTTTGAACGAGCTGAACATCAAACAGCCGGCGAATGGGATCGCGAGAACATTGGCTCAAGCCAGGTCGGAAGTTCAGAAGATTGGTTATCCCTGTTTGGTGCGTCCTAGCTTTGTGCTCGGGGGCCGAGCGATGGAAATTTGCTACGACAATTCTCAGTTTGAGCGATTTGTTGCAGAGGCATTTGTGGTCGCGCAAGGGCAGCCCGTTCTGATCGATCGTTTTCTGGAAGATGCGACCGAAGTGGATGTGGATGCCGTGTCCGACGGCGACGACGTCGTCATCATGGGTATTATGGAGCACATTGAGGAAGCCGGTGTGCACTCGGGGGATTCCGCGTGTGTGATCCCTTCGTTCTCTTTGAGTGACGAAGTGTTGACGGAGATTCGGCAAGCGACTGTCGCGATGGCTCGCCGGCTAAAGGTGATT
Source organism: Pirellula sp. (assembly GCA_044359895.1). GTDB lineage: Bacteria > Planctomycetota > Planctomycetia > Pirellulales > Pirellulaceae > JBKCUI01. The sequence goes on along the minus strand of JBIKLJ010000037.1, from coordinate 31,985 downwards.
GGCTTGATGAACGTCCAGTTCGCCATCAAAGAAGAAGGTGATAAGTCGATCGTGTACGTGTTGGAGGTAAACCCACGAGCGAGTCGGACCGTTCCGTTTGTCGCCAAGGCAACCGGAACAGCGGTTGCGAATATTGCAGCCAAAGTCATGGTTGGCAAGAAATTGAAAGAGCTTGGTATCACCAGCGAACCGATCCCTCGAAGTGTGTCGGTCAAAGAATCGGTGTTTCCGTTTCGTAAGTTTGCCGGTGTCGATATTGTCTTGGGACCGGAAATGCGAAGCACGGGCGAGGTGATGGGGGTAAGCGACGAGTTTGCGGTCGCATTCAACAAGAGTCAAATCGCAGCTGGTGTCGTATTGCCAAGTTCAGGGAATGTTTTCCTTAGTATTGCATCGCGTCATCGCAGTGGAATTGAGACGATGGCTTTGCAATTGCATGACATGGGTTACAAGCTACTTGCCACGGCCGGTACCGCCATGGAATTAGAACGAGCCGGAATTCCTGTGACACGGGTAAGGAAACTGGCGGAAGGGAATCCTAATCTGATCGACTATCTCAAGAACGATGAAGTGTCGCTGATTATCAATACTCCCAATGGCAAGGGAGCGCGTACGGACGAGGGACGCATTCGAGCTGCAGCGGTGCAGTTTGGGGTCCCGTGCATTACGACTTTAGCGGCAGCAAAGATGGCTGTAGAAGCGATGTCCGTCATGCGTACAACTTCGATGACGGTGATGTCTCTTCAGGAACGGTTTGCCAATTAGGTTTCGTTGGTACCTAATCTGGTCGCATTATTCCGCGGTGATGGTCATCAGTGTGCCGGACTCAAATTTAATTTTCGCTAGGGCGAGCATGTGGCGGATTTGACGATCGGCCATTTGGTTTTCGGCTTCTGTCAATCGTCCGATGGCGTCGAGTAGTTCGTTGAGTTGACTGCTGACAGAGGGGTTATCGCCAAAAAACGAATCCACTTTTGCTTCGTGCAATTGCACTTCTTCTTGAGACGCCAAGATCTGTTCGATGGAAGACTGAGCCGCCGCGAAGGTTCCTTTGGATTCTTCCAACACGCTTTCAATTTCGGCCCGGGCTGTTTTTAGTGCATTCGAGTAATCGTAGATCAACTTTTGAATTTCGAGCTCGCGTCCCCTTAGGTTGGCTTTGGCGGATCGGTTCCCGACGGGTGCTTGATAGCTGAGTCCGCTCGAGAGGCTAGGGCGACCGGTATCGAATTGGTTCGTCCAAGATTCTAAGAATTGATTGTCCCCGCGCAGGCCTCGAACATACGATTCGGTGATCAAATCAAGGGTTGGCTTCAATTCGTTTTTAGCCACCTTTCTTTGTACAACGGCGGATTCAATAGTCTGTTGAATGGCGACAACGTCACCGCGATACATGACTGCTGACCAGAGTTCGTCTTCCAGAATCTCGCCGGGCAAAGCGATATCAGGAATCGTGAGTGGGATGATTTCTTGGCAGATCGAGTTTTCCAGTTCGGGCGCGTTGACCAATTGACGTAGGACTGCTTCCTGTGCTTTGATGGTTGCCTTTGCAATTTCAATCTGCTGTTGTTGTTTTGCAATGGCCGCTTTGGCGCGCGAGACGAAATTGGATAGCAAATCCATTCCTGCTCGGTTTTCCAGTTTTTGTTTGATTTGAATCAGTCGTTCTTGGCTGATACGAGCTTGGGCGAGCAGATAGCGATTAAGGGTTAATTCCCAATAAGCGGTGATGACATCCATAGCGTGAAACTGGAGTTCGCGGTTGGCGGTGGCTATGGTTTCCTGCGTTTTGATCCCTGCTAGTTGAATGGCCGAAGTGTTGTAAAATCGCCCTGCACCACGCATTAATGGTTGCGTGTAATTCAGGCTGAGTTTTGTGTCCGCTTGGTTGTTGGGTTGAAAGAAGAGCGAATTGCTATCCCTTGCGTCGATAGCTTGCGTGAGTTCTGTTTTTCCACCGAGAACGTTGCGGTCTCGAATTCCGATCGAGTTTTGCCAAAACTCATCATTGAGTCGCGTAGGTCCGCCGGTTGTAAGTGTGTTTCCGACGGGATCCGAGGTGTTGTGGTAGATCGATTGGCCAAATCGACGTGGATCGAATTCGCCGGCCGCAACGTCCGATTCGGTACGTTGGATCTTTGGAACAATTAAGATGCTTTGAACACGGGGCGAGTGCTGCATCGAAAGCCAAACCAATTGTTCTAAATCAAACTGGCCCGTAAGTTGGTTGTTCGTAGTTAATAAGGGTTGAAGTGTCAGGTCTTGCCACCATGGAACAAAAACCATTTCTTCGCTATCGCCTGGAGCAGCAGGCATTCCAGCTTGGGGTGGTTGCTCAACGAGTTGTTCTTGATTGGGAAGAGGGGCCCAAACAGGGTCTCGGGCTTCTATGACTGAAGCAGGTAGGTCAGTTCCCAAGTTACCTACTGGTACGGAAAGAGGCTGTGCGGCCGGTTCGGGTGGAAGCTGTTGAGGTGCTGCGGTTGACGCTAAAAAGCGTTCAAAGTCATCGCTAGAGACCGGTTCGGAACGATCGGCTCCCACGTTCAATTTAATGACTGGATCGGTTAGCTGGGGGGGCGCGGTCTCCTGGGCAAGCGCAGAACCATAGCACAGCAGTAGTCCTGCGACTAATGCTTGCAATGGCATTTCTGCTATGCGCCTTGAGTAATTCACGCTCGACCAACCTCCATGTAACTCTTGCACATTGCTAATCCATCCATGGATATGCAATTCCGGACGTGCGGTTATCAGAGGGTATCGAGTGCTGGTTGTGTTTGGATTGATGCGCAAGTGGTTGCAGTCGTCGGAAGATGAACTTTCCCGGTCCCTAATTCCTATCAATGTTACGATGTCCCTAGCCCGAACAATCGTCGTAAGCAGAACTCTTGCTTGCGGATACCCAGTATGAATCAATCTATGGCGGTTGTAGCGAACCGAGGGGTCACAAGGGGGTGGGGTACCTAATCGCTAAAGTTGGCATAGGCCGTATTGTTCACCTAGTGGGAGAACTTCAGTGAGGTAAATCTTCGAAGGAAATCCATCGGCGCCATTCTCTAGGCAACAGTATTCTGGCTCGTTTCGTTGTGGTTGCACCACATCGAGCCAATGAGGCGAGCTGTATGAAGCTAGCCGATAACGTGAAACCCGGAATTTCGAATGCCTCGACTGAAGATTACCTACAAAATGGCCATCATCCTAGCGACAATGTCGTTCGGTCCGATGCTGGCTGGAGGTATCACAGGTTTGATTCCATTCCAGGACACGGATTTGCAGCGGGCGCGTCAGGACATCAGTAGGCATTTGGCGACCAGTTGTTCCGTTCACGTTTCAAGTAAGGATCCTGCAGGATTGCAGAAGGTTTGCCGTTCTGCTCTGATCGACTCTCCTGATTTGAAGAGCATTCAGATTGTTCGGTATGACGGTCTTGTGATCTATTCCAGCCCTGATCATGCGAGGCATTGGACGCTTCCAGTCGACTCGCCGTCGAACATCAACCAGCTACGTATCCCGCTCAATCGGGGTGAAAAAGTTTGGGCTGAGATTGAGATAGCGTTTGCTCCTGTTTCATCGACCTTTTCGCCCGCGATGGTCAAATGGTTGCTGATGCTGTTGCTGGGGTTTGGTTTGAACTTTGGAAGTTTTTCATTCTTCTTGACCCGTGCGTTGAGTGTATTAGATCCGAAAAGTGCCGTACCCAAGCGAGTCCGAAATACCTTAGACACGATTGTGGGAGGTGTTGTGATTTTGGATTCCGCAGGCAAGATCTTATTGGTTAATGAGTCTTTCTCGAAAAGTGTGAGTCGATCGACGGAAGATCTTCTTGCGCAGAGCTTGAGCGAGCTCCCTTGGCGATCAGAGAGCCAAGAAGAGTGGCCATGGGAATATGCGATTCGAGAGCACATGCAAAGGACGGCAGTCAAAGTCCACCTGTCGGTTGAGGGGGGGAAAGAGCTTAGCTTTGTCGTGAATGCGACACCGGTTTTGGATGGCGAGGAGCGAGTTACCGGGGCTTTGATTAGTTTTGAAGACATCACGGTTATGGAAGAGCAACGTAAAACACTGATGCAAGCGATGCACGAGTTAGAGTACTCGAGGGAGCAGATTCGTCGTCAGAACGATGTTCTGCATGAGTTAGCGTCGCGTGACGGATTGACAGGTGCATTGAATCGCCGTGCACTTTATGAGCGAATCGATGCGATTTGGCCAGAACGAAACAAAGAAGATCGTGGTCTGATCACGATCATGATGGACGTCGATCACTTTAAGAAGCTGAATGATCAGCATGGGCATGCGGCGGGCGACTCGGTGTTGAAAGGGTTAGTCAAAACCGTATCCAAGTTGGTTGAAAACAAGGGTACTTTGGCTCGTTATGGTGGCGAAGAATTCTGTGTGATCATGGACTCGGCCACGCCCGAGGAGGGGTTTGCGCTAGCAGAAGTTGTTCGAGCAGGAATACAAGAGCAACTGGCAGACCCGTATCGCGTTACCGCGAGTCTTGGGGTGTCGTGCAGTTTGTTTGGTGCGGCAAATATTGCTGCTCAATTGGAGCAAGCAGATTTGGCTCTTTATGCTGCCAAGCACGGAGGGAGAAACGCTGTGCGTTGCTGGAGCCCGCAACTTGCGCAAGACGCAATCGATGCAGAGCAAAAGAAGGCGGTAAAGCTGAGTGCCATGGAGATCGAAGAGCATCCCATCTCTTATCACGCCGTTGTGACGCTCAACGCTGCACTTTCGCACCGGTTACCAAAAATTGCTTCCCACTCACACCGCGTAGCGGAAATGAGTGTCGCGTTGGCTCGTGGCTTGATGCCGGTCGGAAAGCTGTACGCTTTAGAAATCGCGGCCATGCTTCACGACATTGGTTTCATCGGTGTCGCTGATGCGAGGACTCATCTGACGCAATACGACCGTGACACCCACGCGGGTGGGGCGTGTGATTTTAGGATTGCTGTCGGGCTCGAAATCTGTAAGGCCGCGTTTAACTCGCGGGATCTAGTCGATATTGTTCGTTTTCAGAACGTCCCCTTTAGTGGTCGTGATGACATGAGCGGCGAATCGATCCCTATCGGATCGCGAATCATTGCGATTGCCAATGCCTATGACGAATGGACTTCGGAGCTTGCTGATACCCCGTGCAGTCACGAGGAGGCTCTTGAGCGACTTCGACACCAGGCTGGAAAGCTTTTTGATCCTGAGTTGATTGAACGATTCGCGGAGTCTCCGTTAGGCTGGCGTCCTGCTGGAATGATGGGGGACGCAGGCATGAACGACAAGCAAGCGATCATGATCGGGTATCAGCTTGAACGGGTCATTCATAGTTTTGATTCTCGAAACCCAATTGTTCTCAAGAATCGTTTGCAGACTCTTCAGGAAATTGCGAAGGCAATCGACATGCCAATGATTGCTTGCCTTATTCAGGAACTTGCCAGCGAAGCCGATCGAAAGGCTGTCGCCGACTGGGATTCTTTATTGCCGATGCTTCAGGATTTGCTTGATTTGTGTTTGACTATTCAGCGTGCGTATTTGCGCACCGTGAACTGCGAACCGAGCGTGCAAACCAATTCATGAGGTACTTGGTAAACAAACTAGGTTTTCAAACCGTTATTCTTGGCGTGATTGTCGGCATGTACTTGCTATTCGCGCCCAATTACGATTGGAGTGATGGGGATCGGAAATCGCCGTACGGCGCCGATTTTCTTCAGGAATGGGTGGGAGCCAAGCTCATCGTCACGGGAAATGCGTCGAAGCTTTATGATTTAGAGACGTTTAAGGAATGGCAGTACGATTCCCGATTGACTGGTTTCTGTTGGGATTCCGAGAACTATTTTCCGCCCGTCTATCCACCGCCTCATTATATGTTGTTCAGTCCCTTTGCGTTTCTGCCATATAGATGGGCGACTGTGCTCTGGTTGGTATCGCTTGTTGCCGCTGCGATGATTTCGGCTCGTACGATTGCAACGATCGTGGAATCCTATGCTGTTCGAACGGGACTGGAGGATTCGCTACCTCGTTGTATGAAATCGAGATACCTTGGGTTGGGATTGTTTCTTTTTCCGTCGCTGCTTTTTTCCATTACGTTAGGACAAAAAAGTGTTTATTGGCTCCTGATCGTTTGTTTGACCTGGAGGTTGCTGCAATCGCAGCGAGACTTTGTTGCGGGATTATTGTTCGGAATCCTGTCGATCAAGCCGACTCTCTTCTTTCTATTGCCGTTAGTGATGCTCCGTCATCGTCGCTGGCAATTTTTTCTCGGGGCGACTGTTTCGGTCTTGGTTCTTTGGGGTACTGCTTTTTGGATTGTGCCTAGGGAGTCTTGGGTAGCATTTGCGAATGGTTTGAAGAGTGCAGGTAGCTATGCCGAGATAGCCGGCTATCGTATTGAATGGTCGTGCAATCTGATGACCTTGGCATATAGTGTACCTGGCCCGTGGGTGACTTGGTGCAAGTGGGCGATGTGCGTACCGCTCACAATCTATCTGCTGTATTGTGTCTTTGCAGACAGATCGTATCCAATCGTTTCGGCAGAGAAGGCTCTGATGGTGTTGGCAACGACTCTTGCGATTAGTCCGCACACATATCACTACGATTTGTGTATTTTGCTGCTGCCGATTCTTTGGCTTGCAGCGACTTCACCACGACAGGGATTTGCGTACTATGCGATGCTTGCTGTTGGGGTTGTTATTGCGGAGGACTTGCAGGAACTGCTTCACATACCCATTGTTCCAATTCTGTTGATTGGCATTGTCTGTGAACTGCGACTGCGCGGCGTACTTCCCGCCGTTTCGGCATGCAAAACCATAGTGCCGAGTCGCACATCGATGGCTTAGATGTTATCCCCGAGGTTCTCCTGCGCTCGGGCCTCGAGTTCAAATGGGTTATCACGGTAAAACCGCCTTCCTCTCAGCCATACATAAACAGAAGACAAAAAGTATGCGGGTAGCATAAAAGGTCCCCACCGTTCATATTGTGATACATGCACCGCCTCGTGTTTTCGAGAAATCTCTAGCGATGCGTCTGTTTGACCAAGCACCACATGGCCCAAGGTCATGGCCAGAATAAAGTGACCGTTCGGTAATTGGTGGAGGAACCACTTGATGCCCCCCTCGTAGAATTCAAGGGCTCGTCCGACGCGTCTAACATGCCCACCAAACAAAAGCCCCATCAGTCCAATGACTAGGCCTATGAAGGTGTTCGGAAAAGCCCAAATGACCTTGGCGAAGCTGAGAAATGATTTCATGATGGAAGGGTGTGTTTCCGGTGGTGTTGCTATTGGCAAAGCCGTACCGGAGTCTGCCAAAAGTTTGGGGCGATGTGTAGTGAGTCGAGATACCTAGTCGATTTGTTTTGCATGCATTTCGTTTTCAAGCATCCGCCGGAATGGGTGATGCCAAAGTCAATAATGTCGTGATGAAGGCTAGTTTGGCAGGACGCTTCCCGCAGATGCCGATGAAATTGTGTCACAAAGTGCCATCGTAATCGCTGAACGAACTAGCTAGACTCCGTCCGCTATGTTTCCTGGAAAATTTACGAGATACATCCTATGGGATGTCATCAAAATGTTCGTGTTTACCTTGGTCGGTATGACCGCGGTGATTTCGTTGGCATTGGCAGGGCAGCATTTGGTCGCGGAGGGGCTTGGCTATCTTGAAATTGCTAAGTTGATTCCCTACATTTTTGTGATCGCTTTGCAGTTTTCAGTTCCGCCTACGCTCCTTTTTTCTGTTTGTTGCGTTTACGGTCGGATCTCAGCAGATAACGAGATCATCGCACTCAAGGGGGCGGGGATTTCGCCAATGAGAATTTTTCGACCTGCGATTGTGTTGGGGTTTCTTGTCAGCATCCCCGCAGTCTGGTTAGTTGACGTAGCCTTTTCGTGGTGTCGACCTCAGATTGAACAGGTGATCATGCGTTCGTCGGTCGAGCTAATCTATGCGGGACTTAGCCGAAAGCGATTCTACGACAGTCGCAAAGGGCTCACTGTGCACGTCGCTGGAGTTGAAGATCGATGGTTGATCAAGCCGAATATTTGGATTCATAGTAATGACCAGTGGCGAACGATCACGGCCGAGCGGGCTAGGATTGCGATTGATCCTGGATCCGATAAGTTATTGATCGAATTGCAGGATTCGTTTATCAACATTAACGACAGCAAAAAGATCACGGAGCCGGGGATGACGCTGTTGGAGTTGCCGTTAGACTTTGCGTCCAAGAAGGATTCTTCGGATGTAAGTCCTTCGGAATACTCCATCAAGCAAATACCAGCGGAGCTTGCAAGGCAAAAGGCAGATAACGAAAGACGGCGCGAACGCTTGGCGACTCAGTTTTCGGTCGCGCTGGCTTCCGGTCATTATTCCGAAATCGATGATGGATCCAATTATTCTCAGAAGTTCGCATTGGATTTCAATGAAAAGAGGCTTGTTCGGTTGAAGATTGAGCCGACTCGACGTTGGGCGCTTGGATTCAGTTGTCTCGCTTTTGTTTGGATGGGTGTTCCGATGGCAATTTTGATTCGGAGTGCGGACTACTGGTGGACGTTCGGTGTTTGCTTTATTCCCACGCTGTTGGTCTACTATCCATTGTTTGGTCTTGCGTTGGAGTTTGCCAAGGATGGGCGATGGCCGGCGAGTGGGCTTTGGCTGGGCAACATCACGCTTGCTCTGATTGGGACCTGGATGATGCGAAAAGTAGTGAAGAGCTAAAGGCTTACAACAGCTAGAGACTTGTCGTGCGAATTCCTAATTATCGAGGAACCCAAAGCGTCAATATCAACATGACGCCCATGATCGACGTTACCTTCTTGTTGATCATCTTTTTTCTCGTGAGCAGCCACTTAGCGAAACAAGAAACGTTTTTGCCTCTCGATTTACCGATTGCGTCTGCGGGATCCCCCGATTTTTCCGAGAAGGCAACTGCAACGGTTCAGGTCTTGGCCTCGGGAGAATATCAGCTGAATGGCCAGACCGTCCCGCTCGATCAGGTGCGGCGTGGGCTTTTGAATCGAATGAATGTGGAAGGGGGGGCTATCCGAGTCCGGATTCGCACCGATCGCCGAACGGATTATTCCCATGTCGCATCGCTACTGAAGATTTGCGTCATCACGGGAAATACGGATGTTGTTTTTGCTGTTTATGAAGATCCTTCATCATGAAATCCACTTATTTCAATAGGTCCGGTCGAACTTCGGTGGACAGTGTGATGACACCCATGATCGATGTGGTGTTTCTGCTGTTGATCTTTTTTCTTGCGACCTCCTCGTTTCAGAAGCTGGAGAAATTGCTTCCAAGTGCCGTGGCAGCGTCCCCCGATCCAAAGCCACAGGGAGCCGACTCCGATCCCCAACCTGATACGCCAACGACGGATCTGAGTGATGTGGTGGTCGAGATTCAATTGTCGGCTGGGGATGCGGCTACACAGACGGTTCGATACGTGGTGAACAGCGAACCGGTTGACAGTTACCAAACGCTCGAAGAGAGACTGAAGGCCATTTTGAAAGTCCGTTTGGATGTACCGATCGTGATTGATCCGGCCGATCGGGTTCCGTCCGGCGATGCGATTCGAATCTACGATATGGTTCGGCTGAATGGCGCTACCGCTGTTTTTCTAGTGGCGAGGTAGCTTGGATCGGTTTCGCGCGGGGAAAACTATTCCACACGTTTGACGATATGCCATCCGTAGGGGCTTTTCTTGGAGTCGAATTCGGCAAGTCCGTACTCGCCAACTTGGAGAGGAAATCCAGTGTTTCCAAAAGCTGGCACCATTTCACCACGAGCGAAAACCTGTTCGCTCGCGTTGGGTGAAACGCCAAAGTTTGCCATCTTGTAAATGCCTGGCGGGGAGTCGTCGGTGTTTTTGCGAATGATATCGTCAAAGTCTGCGCCTGCTTTGAGTTCCGCCAACAGTTTCGTGGCCAGTTCTTTGGCTTCTTCTTTGGTTCGGCTGATAGGCTTGCCAGGTACGGACCCTTTGAATCCGATCAAGCAATGTTGCACTGTGATGTGCGATGGTTCTGGCTGTTTGCCCTTTTCTTCCGTGGGTGCAGCAGCGGTTGTCGAGGCGTCCGGTAGGGCTGCGTTCGACGCAGTCGACTCGTCCACCTTCTGCACTTTCTCGACTGAACTTGGTGCACTCGTAGCCGGAGCGGTTAGTTTGGAGTTGGTAGCATCGCAGCCCGCAAACCCCAATACGACGAAGGGAAGCGAGAAAACAAGTAGGAATTTTTTCACGATAAAACTTTGCTTAGGTTGGTGACAATGGAACAGTATTCGGTAAGCCTCGTGGTGCGTGCACGGCGACTTGGCCATAGGGATTGCGGTCATTCATTCAGGAATTATAACACAATTCCTATTTTGGCTAGCACCGATTAAGCTTGGGCGTGTCGATCTGCATGTTACTCGCCCCTTCGGGTGCGCTCCACATTTCCAAAAGCAAAAACGCGATCATGTCTCAAGAAGATGTTTCCGAAGCCAACGCCAAAGCAGAAGCAGAGCCATTGTTGGCTTTAGAACCCTTGCGGTTGGACCATTTTCTGCAAACGATGGGAATGTTCGAAACGGGCGGGCAGGCTAAGCATGGAATTCAAGGGAGCGAGGTCAAAGTCAACGGCCAAATCGAAACACGGCGTCGGCGTAAGCTCGTTCCGAACGACGTCGTGGAATTCAGTGGCAAACGTTTTATCGTAAAGCCCTGATAGCAGGTAATCGCTAAAGGCAATGCATGACTGTGGCTGGTTGTTATGCCAAAATAGCTCTAGGGTATGGCCGGCTTGGCTTATCGGAGGTTGCGGGATCGGATACACTATCGGCCGCTTCGGTATCGGTTTCTTTCTTGGGGGCGGATCGAGTTGGATTCGTCAAGGGATTGATTCAGCGAGACGGCTGTTTTTCAGCCGTCGGCAATGTGAAAAAGGGACTAGCGTCATGGCTTCTTCGCGACATAAAAAAAATAAGTATCGGCGAGACGAAGAAACGCTCCGCGCGGCACTTAGGCAAAAGCTAGCTCCGCGGCAAAAAGATTCCATTTTTAAATCTTCCTTTGCCGCATTTGGTTCGATGGATTCAGCGAACAAAGGTTCGGGTGACGCGAAGTCCTCTTCAGTAGCGGATCCCTTGAAGAGCGACACTTGGTACTACCTGTTCCAAGACATGATCGAAATGTTTTCCTACAGGTTGCGGTTTAGCCCTCAGTCGCCCAAGGACGAGATCAAGATTTTTTATATTGGTAGTCAGGGGCTGATCGCAGCGCGGTTCATTCGCGGCAACGAAACGTTCAATGTCTTCGCTAATATTGACGAGGAGGGTGAAATTGAAGAGGAATGTGACTATCTGGCATTCGGGTGCAGTTGTCGTGCATCGCAGGGAAAGTATGAATGTGAGCATAGTTGTCGCTTGATCAATGGCGTCATCGGGCTGCTATCAAAAGCAGATTCTGACCTTTCAGCTCGCATCAACCAAGGACGTTTTTCGGCCGAGCCGTTGGATATGTCGATGTTTCGATTCGATCGGTCGAAGGAAACACTCGCCATGCTCTCGTCGTTCGCGGTTGAAGGCAATAGTTCGGACGATTTTGCAGAGTTAACGCCCTCTGCCGAACGCGAGGTCTGCAGGGTTGCTTGGAACGTTCGGACGCTGAATCAAGAGTATGGGATCGAATTGATGGTTCAGCCCACGCTGAAGCGTGGCGGGTTTGGAAAAGGAAAAAAAGCAAAACTATCGAGTCTCTTTCAAGAGAACCTTGTTCTCACGGAGGCGGACAAACGAGTTCGGCAGAAATTGTCGATCCACGCCGATCGTTATTCGGAGACCTACAAGTTGCGACTGGAAGACGCATTGGAGCAGTTGATTGGGGAGTCGAATGTGCTCCTGGATGGCGTCCCGGCGACGGTCGGTCTCGCGGATGCAATCCTTACTTTGCAGCTTCAAAGGGGCGTTTACGAGTTTGTGGCCAAAGATTCGAAGAATACAAGCTTTAAGCTTCTGCTGAACGAAGACGCACTCATTCAGATTGATGCAGTTGCGAAAAATATAGGGGTTCGCAAGAGCAACCGCTCGGAGAGCCTTATGATGCGACAGTTGTTGAATGCGGAACCTGTTGACAAAGTTCATGAAAAGCAGCTTGCAGAGAACGTAAAGAAGATGCAGTTTAATATCAGCCTGCGTCTACCGGAATCGATGGGTGGTCCTTGCGTGATGGAGACGGTAAGACCTGTTCTTATTTTGCGTTCCAAAAAGGACGGAGCGTTAGATTACGGTATCCGAATTCGAGATTCGCGAAACAAGCTTTTCAAGCCGGGGCAGGGGCTCTTGATTCATGCCGGCAAGCTAGACGGCAGGGATGTTCAATTTCAACGCGATGTTGTCGCGGAGGATCGTTTGCTAAGGGACGTGCAAGAGCGTCTTGATTTAGATTTTGGTAGCACGGATGGGACTTTGCAAGGGTTCGAACGTGGGATGAATTTGATTGATCGTCTGCAGTCGAGTTGCACCGATTTGGAAGTTTCGTGGGACAAGGCCTCTGAACAGCCGCTGAAGTTCATTGGAACCGTATCTTCCAGCAATGTTCGAGTTGGGATCGCACAAAAGCGAGACTGGTTTAGTCTGACGGGTGAATGTACGTTGGGTGAACAAACCATTGATATCGCTTCGCTCATTCAAGGGCTACGCGAATCCAGCGCATCCGAGGTGCGTGGCGAGTTCGTGCGCATCGGCGATTCAGGGTGGGCAAAGATATCCGACCAGCTGCGCAGCAGTCTCAGAAAGCTTGATGATTCGATCAATCAAGAACGAGGTGCTTTGCGATTTGATCGCACGTCAGCGCATGCCCTTCGCGACTTGCAGCAGCATATCCAAGTGGATTCCGGCAAGGCATGGAATGAGTGCTTGCTGCGGCTGGATCGGGCTGAGAAATTGGAGCCAACATTGCCAAAGGGTCTGAAGGCGACGCTGCGAGATTACCAAATCGAAGGTTTCAAATGGTTGCGGCGGCTAGCCGAGTGGGGCGTGGGTGGGGTTCTCGCCGATGATATGGGATTGGGGAAAACCGTTCAGACGCTTGCTGCGGTGCTAGATCGAGCATCGGAGGGTCCAACGTTGGTGATCGCCCCCACCTCGGTCTGCTTCAATTGGATGCGTGAAATCGAGAAGTTTGCGCCCGAGCTGACTGGCACGCTTTATCGCGAAACGGATCGTGCTGAGTTTCTCGATTCGGTCGGCCCCTACCAAGTGGTCGTTTGTAGCTATGGGCTGGCGCTTCGGGATTTCGATCGATTGGCGAAGGTAGACTGGGCCACGATGGTTCTCGACGAAGCCCAGGCTATCAAGAACAGCCGAAGTAAAACGTCGATGGCTATTGCAAAGATTCCTTCGAAGTGGACGGTCGCATTAACAGGCACACCGGTTGAAAACCACTTAGGGGAGCTTTGGAGCTTGTTTCATGTCGTTTCGCCAGGAGTTTTGGGAGGCTGGGATCAGTTTCGCAATCGATTCGCCGCCCCGATCGAAAAGGACAATGATGATGACCGAAGAACGGCTCTTCGAAATCGTCTGACCCCATTCATCTTGCGTCGTACCAAAGGGGAAGTCCTTAAGGACTTGCCTCCGCGAACGGAAATGAATCTCTATGTGGAGCTGTCTGCTGCGGAACGAGCCATTTACGATTCTGTTCGGATTTCCGCGCTCGGAGAAGTGGACGCCATTGCAAAGTTGCCCGAGATTCAAGATCAGCGATTCCGTATCTTGGCTTTATTGACACGGTTGCGCCAAATTGCCTGCCATCCAGGAATGGTGCATGAGACTTGGACGGAGGGGTCTGCCAAACTCACTCAGTTGCATGAAACCCTATTGCAGCTTCGGGAAGAAGGGCATCGCGTTTTGATTTTCAGTCAGTTCGTGAAGCACCTGACGCTGATTCGTGAAATGATGGATAAAGAAAAGATTACCTATCAATACTTGGATGGGTCTACGCCACCAGAAGAGCGACAGAAGCAGGTTGATGTCTTTCAGAATGGCGACGCGACTGCCTTTTTGATTTCGCTAAAAGCCGGCGGAACAGGGCTTAACTTGACCGCAGCCGATTATGTCATTCACATGGATCCTTGGTGGAATCCTGCGGTTGAAGATCAGGCAACCGATCGAGCCCATCGTATTGGCCAAGAAAAACCTGTGATGGTTTATCGCATCGTTGCTCAGAATACGATCGAAGAAGAGATCTTACGATTGCACGATACCAAACGGGATTTGGTCGCCGGCGTTTTGGACGGTACCCATTCCGCCGCGAAGTTGTCCACCGAAGATCTCATTGCAATGCTTCGGACCTAGTGGAGTAGGGTTGGCACAAGGCCTTCGAGACAGATGATGAATCAAATTTGGAACGATGGCGGTAGGGCGGCTTGTGGTTTTATTGGCCTTGCAGGTGACTGTGTAACCAGAGCCATTTCCATCGCGACAGGGGCGGTTTACAAAGAGGTTTATCGCTCGCTCGGTGAGGCGTCTGCCAAATCGCCTCGGAACGGTCTGCGTGTTCAGTTTGCGAACGATTATTTGGTAGAGCGTGGATGGAAACGCTTTCCAGGTTGGAATGAACCCTTCGACAGCACTCTGCTCCCCAAGGGTGTTGCGGTAGTGCATTTGGCCAAGGAGAATGGAACATCGCAGCATTTATGCACCGTGATTGAGCACACCATTCACGATACTTGGAATCCCAGCGAGGACGACTACTTTGTTTACGCTTATTGGCTTTGCGAATCGGCCATGCCCGACAATACGTTGCCCGCTATCGCCCCGCTACGGCCTCGAACGCAGCAGCAGGTTTTGACTCAAGAAGCATTCGATAAAATCCTGAATCGTCTTCGCGCTTTGGACAGAACCGCCAACAACAACGCAAGCACCGAAGGGGAAAAACACAATGCGTTAAGAATGATGCAGGACTTATTGCTGCGTCATAACTTGAGCCGCGAGGACATCGTCGACGAGGCGAACGTTGATAATGTCCTTTTCGCTCGTATGACATGCCCCGTGAATGGTCGTCGCGCATGCGAATGGGAGCGAAGCTTGGCTCGCTACGTGAGCGATGAAGTTTGCACGACAACGCAGTGGTATTTTAGCTCGAAAGGAAATCGAACATGGTTTACCTTCTACGGCCCGAAGTCGGATGTTGAGAATGCAATCTCGTTGTTTCAAGAGTTGTTGATCACGATCGCAACCGCAGCGAAACTCCAGTTTGGTGGCTTTACCCGAGGGAGCGGTGCTTCGTACGCGGAAGGTTATGTTGCCGGTCTCCCGCGTGCTCAAGCTGCATCGCCGATAGTTGAATCAACCGGTGCTGCAAAATCGAAGAGCGGTTCTTCATTGATCCATCATCGGACCGTCGCCATTCATGACGCGGCTCGCGATTGGTTGGACATGGAATGCAATGTACGGCTTGCTCGAGCGACTCGGTATGCAAGAAACCAGCATGACCCGCTAGCCAAGTTGCGAGGCGAGTTGGATGGTGCAAGGCATGAAGTCGATTTTCCCAACGCCCCAAAAAGGCTGTCCAGCAAATAGCTAAGAGGCAAACAACGTGATTCTACTGTCGCGATAGCGGCGTTACTTTCAATCGCAAGGTTTCTTCGCCACGTTTGACCACGATCTCGGTCTCTTGGCCGACTCGAAGTGCTTCGATGGCATAGGTGTAGTCGTAGATGTTCTCGACTTTTTTGCCGGCCAGTTCGATGATAATGTCTTTGGCTTTTACCCCTGCTTTCATGGCGGGACCTTCTTTTGCCACACCGGACAAAAGTACCCCTTGGATGTCCCCTTGAGCGTAGTCGGGCACTGTTCCAAGATAAGCAACCATCATGGCCCGTGTGCCTTGCCCTTCGGGGGCTTTTTGGTCTTGGAATTCGGGGATCTCAGGGGAGGTTACCAATGCTCGTGCGATCAGGCCCATAAGCTTGGCGATCTTGGCGGCTCCCTCGTAATTGAGTAGTTCCGGGGTGTCGCGTGGCGTGTGGTATTCTGAGTGCGAGCCAGTGAAGGCGGAAAGAATGGGCACTCCCTTGAGAAAGAAGGTGCTGGCGTCGGTTGGAAGATAGCTGTCGGTTTGCAGGGTCAGAGGCAATCCAACGACGGCGTTGCGACGCTCGATCTCTTGGCTCCAATACGGGGAGGAACCTGTGCCTTGAAGCACAAGTTTCTCGCGAAGGCGTCCAACCATATCCAAGTTCAAGCAAGCGACGACGGATGGATAGAGTTTGTTTCCATCTTCGGGTTTCTGCATGTGAGGATACAGGTCGTAGAAGTGGTCTGCAAAATAGGCGGAGCCCAGTAATCCGAGTTCTTCGCCGGACCATGCTGCAAACAAAATGTCATGTTGCATTTCCAGCTTTCCGGACCGTTTCATTTGCGACAGGGATTGCGCGATTTCAAGCATGCCTGCGACTCCTGAAGCGTTGTCGTCAGCGCCGCGATGCATCCCGGCCTTCTCATCTTCCAATGCCAAGCTGGAACCACTTCCGCCAGTTCCGAGGTGATCGATGTGGGCTCCGATAATCAACACGGACTTCGATGGCTTATCCCCTGCACGCAAGATGCCTAGCGCGTTGACTCCTTCTCGTTTGACTTGTTCGACTTCAATGGTGGCTGCGACTTCGACTTCTGGAAGTTCGATACCCATCATCATCTCCCCCTTGTCGAGTTCCTTCTGGAGATCCAGGAGTTTGTCTTCGGACTTCTCAAACCACTTTTCTGCAACTCGGTCGGAAACGCTGATAGCAGCGATGCTGGTTCCGGAGAACGCTCCGTCGGTTTGAAGTGGGACGAGTTGTTGTCGAGCTTCACTGGTTGGCCCACTAACCACGATCAGCCCTTTCGCGCCGCGATCGCGAGCGACCATCGCTTTGTAACGAAGCGAGCTGTAGCGAGCCCAATGTTGACGCAGCTCGGGCGTGATGTCGGCAGGCATTTGGCGCAGAACCATCACCCATTTGTTTTCAACATCAAGATGGACGTAGGAATCGTATTCTGCATGTCCTGATTCCGCAGGGGCTACGATCCCGTATCCGGCAAACACAACTCCTGTTGGCTCGACGTTGCCGGTTTTGGAAAAGACAATAGGTCGCCAATCTTCATTGAGCTTCCACGATTGATCGCCGGAAGTCATGGCGTTGCTCGATTTGAGTTCAACCCCCGCGGTGTAAGGGAATGAATGAAAATAGGTGTCGGATGTTCCGGCAGGTTCGATGCCTAGCGAGGCCAAGTAACTGGCAACATAGGAGGTTGCCAGTTTCTCGCCTGCGGTGCCTGTTAACCGACCACCTAATTCCGGACGACAAAGATAGTCGACGTGCCGGCCCACGTCCGAGGCCCGGTAATCTGGATCATTGGCTTGCAGGGTCGCCTTGGCTTGTTCTTTTGCAAGACTGAGTTGCGAGCTCGACGGCGGCATGATCGATAGGCCATCGGCTTGGGGGCTGGTTTCATGCAGGCCAAGCGATTTGCGGGCTTGCGAATCATTCCACTGAGCCATAAAGATCTGAGACTTTTTGTTCTCCGTGCGAGTCGAGGTCCAAGCCAGTTCGTCTCCGCTGGGAGTAAAGACGGGCAGGCTGTCGAAGCCATCGGTCGTTGTGACTCGGACAGGTTCGTGTTTGCCTTCGGCGTCGACCAAGTAAAGTTCGAAATTCGCGAAGCCATTGATGTTGGTGCCGAAGATCAGGTAGTCGCCGGATGGGTGAAAGTAGGGAGCCCAGCTCATGGCACCGATGTTGGTGAGTCGTTTAGGATCGGAGCCATCGACGTTGGCGGAATAAATTTCAGCCGTAGCACCATCTTCTGCGAATCGGCGCCAGCAGATCTTTTTTCCGTCGGGAGAAAAGAAGGGGCCGCCATCGTATCCAAAGACGTCGGTAATTTGACGAACATTCGATCCATCGCTATTCATGACATACAGGTCCAGAGCGGTGGCAGGATCCTTTTCAAAAAGCAGCTTTTCTCTATCGCTTAGCGGTTTCGAATAAGCCAGTCGATTCGAAGAGAATGCGATCAAGCTACCGTCGGGCGAATAGGACGCTTCCGCATCGTAGCCGCGAACATCGGTTAGCTTTTTGTATTCACCGGTTGCCTTGTTCCATTCGACCAAGTCGAACTGTTCGTCGTAGTCCCATGCGTAGCGATCTTGTTTTCCGCTAGCTCGTTTGTCGATTTCGGCTTGTTGTTTTTTCTTGGCGTCGGGATCAAATTGCGTGGAGGCGAACAGGATTCGATCTCCGGCTGGGTGGATCCATGCGCAAGTTGTCTTTCCGTAACCTGGGGAAACCCGTTCGACATCGCCGGTTTCCCGGTCCATCCAGTAGATCTGATAGAAGGGGTTGTCTTTGGCTCGCTCGCTTTGAAAGACCATCGATTTTCCGTCCTGGCTAAAGTAGCCCTCACCAGCTCGTAGACCATCCAAGGTCAATTGGCGAGTGTTCGACAGAAACGAGGATTCGGAAAGCGGTTCCTGGCCTTGAATGGAATCAGAAAATGTCGGCAGGACGACTGTTGAGACTGCAGCGAATGTCGAGATGACGAAGAACGGAACGAGTCGCATAGGTATAGGTTGGGAAATGGTTTTTGCGGCGCAGGAAGGTGGGTGATAGCATCTTGAGGTCGATGCTGCGTCTTTGGTGTTTTGCATTCAAATACAGTGTAGCGTGGAAGGCAAATTTCGAAAAATCGACATCAAAAATAGCAATACTAGCTCAGCATGAATAATCCGGGCTAGCGATTCTTCCCCCCTATTGCCAACCAGAGCGACTACGGGGACGATTTCAAATAGGGAGTTCGTCTTTTGTCTTGGCGAACCGTACTTATGGGGAAATTGTCTTGTTTCAGTTCCGAGGTCGAAATCGATTCGATTCAACAAGTTACTGAAAGAAAAGACGGTTAGGAAGCAATTTGATGCTCGATATTCAACTGCCCGACGGGACTATTGTTTCCCATCCGGATGACGCAACCCCGCTCTCGGTTGCGGAAAAAATTGGCTCACGATTGGCGAAAGCGGTTATCGCTGCCAAAGTGGGAGAGACGATCGTGGATGCCGGTCGATCTTTGAAAGCCTTTGCCAATGGCGGTCCGATTCCTGTCCGTTTGTTGACAGAAAAAGACCCGGAGTCGCTGGAGGTTTTGCGACACTCCTGTGCGCACGTCATGGCCCGAGCCATTATGCGGCTGTATCCCAATGTCTCGCTAGCATTTGGCCCTACGATTACCAACGGCTACTACTACGATTTTGATCTCCCACAAAAATTGAACGAGGACGATTTCGCCAAGATCGAAGCGGAGATGGCCAAGCTGGTGGAAATGGCCGAGCCGTTCGAGCAGTTTTCGTTAGACAGACCTCAGGCGGTTGAGCTTTGTACCGACATGAATCAGTCGCTGAAGGTGGAGCACATACAAACAGGTCTTTCGACCCATGAGACTCTTGGCTTCTATCGGCAAGGAGAGTTTGTCGATTTATGTCGCGGGCCTCATATTCCTGACGCAGGCCGGATCAAAGCGTTCAAGGTTCTGAGTGTTGCCGGTGCCTATTGGAAGGGCGATGCTTCGGGGAAGCAGTTGCAGCGAGTTTACGGAACGGCTTGGTTTAGTCCGAAAGACATGCAAGCTCACTTGGAGCAAGTGGAAGAGGCCAAGAAACGGGATCATCGTGTGATCGGCAAGCGGCTTGGTTTGTTCCAGATCTCTTCGGAGGTAGGGCCTGGGATGTGTCTTTGGCTTCCTAAGGGGGCTCGCATTCGGAGCTTGCTCGAAGATTTTCTGCGAAAGGAAATGCTGAAACGCGGTTACGAGCCCGTGTACAGCCCACACCTTGGACGAGTGGAGTTGTATGAAACCAGCGGTCACTTCCCCTATTATCGCGACAGTCAGTTCCCGCCGTTGTTTGTGAATGACGGGGGGGCCTTGGTCGATGGTTGGATTCGACGGCTGCAATCCGACGAAGGGCTCCCCCAAGCTCATGAAGAAGCCTTTATGCAAGCGGCGGAAGTGCTCGGTTGCGAAATCAAGGATTACGACCAAGCAGCGTCGGTGGAGGATCGAGTCCAGGTGTTGAACAGCTGGCAGCGACTTCATGAGCGGTACTTGGTGAAGCCGATGAATTGCCCTCATCATGCTCAGATTTTTAAGGCGGCTCCACGTTCGTACAAACAGCTACCCTTGCGATTGTTCGAGTTTGGAACGGTGTACCGATTTGAACAAACGGGTGAGCTGAACGGGATGCTCCGCGTGCGTGGATTGACTCAAGATGACGCTCATATTTTCTGTAGCCAAGATCAGGTGGAGCAAGAGTTCCGCAATACGATTGAACTGACTCGGATGGTTCTCGAATCCGTGGGGCTCAAGGATTATCGAGTGCAATTGTCGCTGCGTGATCCCAAGAGCGACAAGTATGTTGGAAGTGAAGAGAATTGGCAAAAGGCTGAAGCTGCTTTACGCCGCGTGCTAGAAGAATCGGGACTTCATTTCTCGGCAGCCGAAGGAGAAGCGGCTTTCTACGGACCAAAAGCCGACTTCATGGTTCGTGACTGTATTGGGCGTCAGTGGCAACTGGGAACGGTTCAATTGGACTACAACTTGCCCGAGCGGTTCCAGCTGGAGTACATCGGGTCGGACAACAAAACGCACCGACCGGTCATGATTCACCGGGCGCCATTCGGTTCGATGGAACGCTTCGTGGGGATGCTAACCGAGCATTTTGCTGGGGCTTTCCCCATGTGGCTTGCTCCGGAGCAGGTTCGAATCTGTCCATTGAGCGAAAAATCGAATGACTATGCATTTGAGCTGGAGAAACAGTTTACGGAGGCGGGGTTCCGAGTTACCGTGGATGCTCGTGGGGCAAAGGTTCAGGCGAAGATCCGAGACGCACAGGTGGAATTGATTCCTTATATGGCCGTCGTGGGACCTCGTGAGGCCGAGAATCAATCGATTGCCTTGCGAGATCGGATCGAAGGCGAGGTGGGGACGATGCCGGTCGCGGAAGTGATGGCAAAGTTGGCCGAAGAGGTCAACATGCGGCGCATTCGGCAATCGGTGGCCAATAAACTTGCAGAAACCGAACAGCCCAAAGTAGAAGAGACCGCCAACAACGAGTATTAGGCTGATGGTTCCCTAATGACAAGCGACACAATTATGCATGAGCGCACTGCAGCCCAAATCATCGCGGATGAATTCTTGATCGCACGCGCCAAGATTCTTGAGCTCGCGGCTACGCTCGATCGGCTTGATCGAGCGGACGGCGATATCGAGAATTCGAAGCAGCTTGTGTTGCTTTCGCAAGGGATGCAAATCCTGTGCGATTCGGAATCGGACAAGGCCAAGCGAGTGCAGTTGCTGATGAGTCGTCAGTACGAACCGGAGTGGATCGAGAAGATGGCGATCCGACGTCGTGATGTTGAAGGCTCGTGATCCAAGAACATGAAAAGAGGTAGTTGAGCGTGGAGTATATCGATCCGCATCTGCATATGGTTTCTCGGACGACCGACGACTACGAAACGTTGGCTCGGATGGGCTGCGTCGCGATCAGTGAACCAGCCTTTTGGGCTGGTTTCGATCGTGGCAGTGTGGACAGCTTTCGCGATTACTTCCGCCAGTTAACCGACTTCGAGCCGAAGCGGGCCGCCCAGTACGGGATCGCGCATTACACTTGGTTATGCATCAATGCCAAGGAGGCGGAGAATGTGACTCTGTCCCGCGAAGTGATCGCGATGATTCCCGAATTTCTGGATGCCAAGAACGTGCTTGGAATCGGTGAGATAGGGCTCAATAAGAACACTCGCAATGAAGCGACCATTTTTTTAGAGCATCTCGATTTGGCGGTGAAGTACAACCAACAGATCCTGATTCACACGCCGCACTTGGAGGACAAGTACCAAGGGACGCGAATGATTTTGGATATGCTGATGGGCGATTCGCGAATCAATCGATCGCGGGTTTTGGTCGATCACGTCGAAGAGCATACGATCGAGCATGTTCTTGAAAATGGATTTTGGGCTGGCATGACGTTGTATCCAGTTAGCAAATGCACGCCGCAAAGAGCGGCCGACATGATTGAACGTTACGGCCCCGAACGGCTCATGGCGAATTCCGCGGGTGATTGGGGCCCAAGTAAGCCAACCGCCATTCCCGACTTGATCATGGAAATGAAAAAACGAGGGCATTCCAAAGAATGGATTCGCCGTGTGGTTTACGAAAATCCAAAGACATTCTTTTCGCAGAGCAAGCCTTTTATCCACGGTTGAAATAACGCTTGCGCAAGACAAGATCGGGACATAATGACTTACGATGCCGTGATTTTTGATCTGGATGGTACGCTTCTTGATTCGCTAGACGATATCGCAGACGCGGCGAACCAGGTTTTGGTCGACCTTGGTCGTTCTCCATTTCCAAATTCCGACTATCGGTTTCTTGTCGGGGATGGGGTTGCAATGTTGTTTCAGCGTGCCGTCCCAGCCTGCCAAACGGATTTGGAACTCAGACAGGAATGCATGCGTCGATTCGACGTTGAATATGCAAAGCGATGGAATAATCGATCCAAGCCGTATGACGGGATCATGGAGATGCTGAAAATACTCGTGCAAAGCGAGGTGACCTTAGCGATTTTGTCGAATAAACCGGAAGCGTTTACCAAGCAATGCGTTGACCATTTTTTTCCCGCTACCCATTTTGTCCAGGTATTGGGCCATTCTGAGCGATTCCCCCGCAAACCCGATCCCGCCAGTGCGAAATGGCTGGCGGACCATTTGGGGGTTGTGAACGATCGTATCGCTTATGTGGGTGATACGAACACCGACATGAAAACTGCGGTTGGAGCAGGTCTTTTTGCGATTGGAGTCACATGGGGATTTCGTCCCGAGAGTGAACTGGTCGCTCATGGTGCGAACACGATATGCAACACAGTTTCACAACTGCAGCATTGCATACTTGGCTCGAAGGAGAATTCCCAGTGATGAGTAATTCCCTACTGATGGAACGAATTCGGGGCATAGGAAGCAATGAAGACAACCAATCCCAATCCAAGATCTTCTGACCAATCGAAGCAAGAAGAGTTTGAAGCAATCAAGCGGCGGATGCACCAGCGTTTGGTGGACAAGCTGGATTTGTCGCGAGTGGGCGATCTCAAGGGAGATTCGTTCCGTCGCGAAATACGAATGGTGGTCGAGCATCTTTGCGATAGTGAGAACACGTTCCTGAACCGTTCGGAACGCGACAAGATCGTCGAAGAGGTTCTCGATGAAACGCTAGGGCTTGGGCCTTTGGAATTGCTGCTCAAAGATCCCTCCATCAGCGATATTTTGATCAACGGCCCGAAAAACATTTTCGTGGAACGACGGGGCCAGCTTGAGAAGACAGAGGTCGAGTTTCGCGACAACGGTCACTTGATGCAGATTATTGACCGAATCGTTTCCAAAGTCGGAAGGCGTGTGGACGAAACTTGTCCGATGGTGGACGCGAGACTGGAAGATGGCTCCCGCGTGAACGCGATCATTCCACCGCTGGCGTTGGACGGGGCCTGTGTGTCGATTCGTCGATTCGGTTCTAATCCACTTAAGCTAGAAGGACTGCTCAATTACAAAGCCTTCACACCTGAGATGGTGATGTTGTTAGAAGGCTGTATCAAAGCCCGGTTGAACATCATCATTAGCGGGGGTACTGGATCTGGGAAGACGACTCTGCTGAACACGTTGAGCAGCTTTATTCAAAATGACCAACGCGTGGTTACGATCGAAGATGCTGCAGAACTTCAGTTGCAACAAGAGCACGTAGTTCGACTGGAAACAAGGCCTGCGAACATCGAAGGCACCGGAGCCATCACGGCCACGGATCTAGTTCGAAACGCTCTTCGAATGCGACCTGAGCGAATCATTATTGGTGAATGTCGAGGGGGCGAAACCTTAGACATGCTTCAAGCCATGAACACGGGGCATGATGGTTCGATGACCACGGTTCACTCCAATTCACCGCGAGACGCAATCGCTCGTCTTGAAACGCTGGTGATGATGGCCGGCTATGATTTGCCCGTCAAGGCGATTCGTCAACAGATTTCCGGGGCGGTCGATGTTATTATTCAAGCCAACCGGCTACAAGGTGGACCTCGGCGAGTGTTGAATATCACTGAGGTGCAGGGCATGGAGCAGGATACTGTGGTCTTGCAAGACATCTACCGCTTTGTGCAAGACGGTGTCGGTGAAGATGGAAAAGCCCATGGGTATTTTGAGGCGACCGGAGTTCGACCTTCGTTCATGCCTCGTCTTGAGTCCGCTGGCATCCGTTTGCCAGCAAGTGCATTCCGTCAACGGATTATGATGCGAGCTTAGAACATGCTGGTACTAATTGTTGCCGGGTCGGTAGGGTTGTGTGTTGCCGCCATTGTTGGATTCGTTGCAACATTGATGCGAGGAGACGAAGTGTCCATTGCGGAAGATCGTCTATCCACGTTAACTGCTCAAGGCCGAATGGGAGACGTCAGCGGGAAGGAAGAGTTTTCTGCCCTTCGGAATCCCCTCGTGTCATCCACCAATTTTCTTGAAGATTGGATGGATCGTAAGTTCAATATCAAAGTGATGTTGGCACAAGCGGATGTCAAGCTTCCACCCAGCAAATTCTCCATTCTGTGTGTTGGACTTGCTTTGGCGGGAACGGTAATTTTGCTGCTTTTACCGATTCCATTTTTCATCGCACCACTGGTGGGGGCGGGACTTTTTTTCACGCCCTTCCTGTGGGCAAGCATGAAGCGAACGAGGCGAATCAATCGCTTCAATGCGCAATTGCCAGAAGCACTGGAGATGCTAAGTCGGTCCCTACGCGCCGGCCATTCTTTGGGTGCAGGGTTTGGCTTGATTGCTGAGGAAATGCAGGATCCGCTCGCTCGGGAGTTCGGTCGATGCTTCGAAGAGCAAAACCTGGGGGTTTCTTTGGAACAGTCGCTTGAGGCGATGACCGTTCGTATTCCCAACCTCGATCTTCGGTTTTTTGCAACTGCTGTGATTTTGCAGCGGCAGACAGGTGGTGACTTGGCCGAAATTCTTGAAAAGATCGGCAGATTGGTACGTGCGCGTTATCGGTTGGCAGGGCAGATTCAGGCCCTGACAGGTGAAGGACGATTGTCGGGAATCGTATTGTTGGCACTGCCACCAGGGCTGTTCACGATGATGTTCTTCACCAACAGAGACTACATCATGAAATTGTTCACAGACCCCATGGGGCAATGGATGCTTGGCGGTGCGATTGTGATGCAGTTGGTCGGTGCGTTTGTGATCAAAAAGATTATCGACATCAAAGTTTAGAGTGTTTGTATTGAATCGGAAAATCAAGGAATCTCGTTTATGATGACTCTCGCAGCATTCGATACCAACATGTTAGGCATGATTGCTGTTGTTTGCGTGTTTATTGCGGTCGGTTCGTTTGCGTGGTTTGCCGTCGACTACTTTAGCGGTGAAAGTCAAGGTGCGGCCGAGAGTCGTTTAGAAATACTGAACATCTCGCTTCGCAAGGGCATTGAATCCAAGGAGTCAAAGGTCGAAAAATTCGCAAAGGTTTTAGAGCAGGCTTCGCCGGTGTTTTCTAAGCACATGGAAGCTAAAACCGAAGTAGAACGTGATAAACTGAAAATGAGATTGGCTGAAGCAGGTTTTCGAAGCGAAGCCGCTAGCCCTATTTTCTTGACAATCAAGGTTTTGGCCGCTGTAACTGGGTTAGTTCTTGCAGGAGGGGTCACGTTGTTGTCGACCGGTCTAACACCAACACTGCTACTCCGCTCAATCCTGGGCGCCGGCATTGCGTTTTTCGCCCCCGAATTCATTTTGGATATGATGCGATCCAATCGTAAGAAGCAGATCACTCTAGGCTTGCCAGATGCGCTTGACCTTTTGGTGGTAAGTGTTGAGGCCGGTTTGGGGCTGGATCAAGGTATTAGAAAAGTCGCTGACGAAATGCGAAGTTCTTATCGAGTTCTATCGGATGAACTCCAGTTGAGTACTTTGCATTTGCAAATGGGGCGAGTTCGCGCGTCCGTGCTACAGGAGCTCGGAAGCAGAACGGGAGTCGAGGATCTTAGAATGCTCGCTACACTTTTGATTCAGGCGGACAAGTTTGGTTCGGGAGTGGCCCAAGCTCTTCGCGTTCAGAGTGAAGCGATGCGAATCAAGCGACAACAAATTGCCGAAGAAAAGGCTGCAAAGACTGCTGTCAAGTTGATCTTCCCTCTCGTTATTTTTATCTTTCCTGGGGTCTTTGTTGTGTTGGTAGGCCCTGCTGCCATCCAAATGGCAAGGGAAATGTTTCCCGCGATGGAAGGGAGATAAAGCCCTGACGTTCGTTGATTTATGGGCATTCCAACGTGGCTCGAATACAAGTACGGTTTCATGGCGTACGACTGAAAGCCAAGCTGGACAACTTCAAAAGTCCCTCGTCGTGTTATTCTTTGCTTGCTGGAATTCGATTCGCGGTTGGCGCTTTGGGAAATTCCGGAATCGAGCCTCCGACCTAGTACTTCGAAGGCCTGTTGTTACAGTTGCCCAGAAATTCGTCAACGGAGCGAATCGGATCGATTACATTTCGTCCCATTGTTGGTGCATTGCATCCATCGCTTTTTTCAGTTGATGCCAATGAACAAAGGCCATGTGAGTTTCTAGAACTTCGCAATCGTCTCGATCAAAGCCTTTCTCACTGATTCGGATCGAGTCTTCAAGGGCAAACATGCCAATATCTTGTTCTTCTTCCCATGGTTGATCGTCGTCCATGAGAGCATCGGTTGCTGGCAACGATGCAATTCGGTCCATGACACGATTGACCGCCCAGACACCCGCGCATTCGGAGTCGAAACAATCGACGATGCCACGAAGCGAACCACTTTGAACGTAGAACTTAGCCATGTACCGCTTTTCCTTTGGGGCCTGCTGGTGATCAAAATGCACCAACCACTTGCGTCTGCCTGATATCGAGTCGGCGAGTGGTCGTTGCTGAGTTAATCAATTCATCGCACACATGCTTGACACGACCGGTCATGCCAGCCTCGTTTTTTTACGCTCCAACACAATTTTGAAAGAAATCCTCAGTTAGACAGCTGGGAAAATGATCATTTCGTTGTGAACGGATGCTGAATCGCCGTATACTAGAAGTATTCGTTTTTTGGGGAGTCGCAGGAGGGGTTAGGAAATACCATGAGTGAAACACAATCGAATCAAAGCATTGCGATTCCAGAGGGGTTGCAGCGGCAACTTGGGGCGTTCCAAAAACGTGTCTGGTCGATCAAGATGCTGGAGTCGTTTGCGATCGCGACTCTTGCGATATTCTTCGGGTTCTTTGCTGTGTTCGTGCTGGATCGCCTATTTGATTCGCCCGCGTTGGTCCGCGCTTCGGTCTTGCTTTTTTCCACCATGGGGGTTGCGACGATTCCACTTTGGTTCCAACGCTGGGTTCTTGGTGTGCGATCGTCGGAATCGATAGCAAAACTTTTAGGCAAGAAAATGCCCGCAGTCGGAGATTCGTTGCTGGGTGCCATTGAATTGTCCAGCAGCACTTCGGAACAAATGCGATCCCCTGCTCTTTGCCGCGCCGCACTGGAGCAAGTTGCTGCAGAATCTTCTAAAAAGGATTTGTTGGCTGCGACGCCTCAGTCCTTCCATCGCGGCTTCTCGGTGGTTGCTGCAACCGGGGTTGCGATTGCTGTTTCGATCGGCATGATTTTTCCCGCGGCTGCTAAAAATGCGTGGGCTCGCTTCTCGTCCCCTTTATCTCAGATTGAAAGATATACGTTCGCAGCCCTCGATGGTGTTCCGAGCAAGGTGATTGTGCCTCATGGAGAATCTTTCCCCATCGCAATCAAGCTTGCACCTAATTCGGAGTGGAACCCATCGACGGCTTCTGCTTCGATTGGAACGCAAACCAAACTGGAGAGTCCTCTGGCCGACCAAGTTTATGCATTTGATATTCCACCGCAGATCAGCGAGGGGAAGCTAGACCTTCAAGTGGGTGATGCGACCCCAAGTATCGTGATTGAACCCAAGCTGCGCCCTGAACTGGAGGCATTGATCGGCACCGTGCTACTTCCCGCCTACTTAGGTCGCAATGAAGGCACGGAGAAAGATGTACGAGGGGGCGGTATCACCATGGTGCGAGGATCCAAGCTCGTTTTGAAAGGGGATACATCCAGCAACTTGGAGGACGCTTCTCTGAATGAAACCAAAGCGTTGGTTTCAAAGGATTCCTTTCAAGTGGAATGTGGAGCGTTTGATTTATCGACGGCTCTGAATTTAAAATGGACGGATGTCTTTGGGTTGCAAGCAAAGGTGCCATTTGTTTTGAGTGTCAACGTTCGCGAGGACGAGCCACCGTCGGTTTATTGCGACGGCTTGCCCCGTTCCCGAGTTCTTTTGGACTCGGAACAGCTTCCCTTCACGGTTCGGTCGCTCGATGATTTTGGAGTAAAACATATTGGGATGGAATGGAGGACTGCCGAGGGCTTTGAGACTGCGACCCCCGTTTCTGGAGAAATGATGCTCGCCGCCGGCAATCCGAACGCGGAGTCGCTGGATGGTCTGGCCACATTCCAAGCGACTGCGCTGAAGATACCTTCGCAACCGATCGAAGTTCGCTTGTTCGCAGAAGACTATTTGCCCGATCGAGGACGTGTTTATTCGTCGCCTCATTTGCTGTACGTGTTGAATCCTGACGATCATGCTGCTTGGATTCTGGAGCAAATCAATAAGTGGCAACGTGAAGCACTGGAAGTACGAGATCGCGAATTGCAATTGCTTGCCGGAAACAAAAAGATCCGTGACCTGCCCGAGGAGGAGTTGAATCAAGAAGACACACGCCGAAAGATTGAACAACAAGCGTCTGCGGAACAAGCCAACGGACGGCGACTGAACAACTTGACCAGCAAGGGGGAGGAGCTTCTTCGGCAAGCAGCTCGTAACCAAGAGATTGGCGTGGGGCATCTGGAGAAATGGGCAGAAATGCAACAAGTCTTGAAAGACATTGCCTCGAACCGAATGCCATCGGTAGCCGAGTTGCTGAAACAAGCCAAGGATGAGAAAAAATTGGTCAAAGCTTCGGCTGCGTCGCTGAGCCAGCAAAACCCTGCCGCGGGCGTGAATCGTGATGAGTCGCAAGCGACAGCTGGCTCCGAACCCAACAACGAGCCCAAACCGGAAACGCCGCCCGTCCCGACCATTTCGGATCAAGAGTCATCGCAACAACCCGCGATTGCTTCCGACGGAAAGCCCCAACAAGAAGGTAATAGCCCCGCTGCTGCCTTGCGATTGCCATCAACCACCGTGATGGGCAAGCCGCAATCACCTAGCGATCAGGCGACTGCGCCTGAAGAAAATAAAGTGGAAGAAGCCGTTCGAAAGCAAGAAGATCTGCTGGCTGAGTTCGACAAGATCGCAGAGGAAATGAACAAGCTGATGGCCAATCTGGAAGGTAGTACTCTTGTGAAGCGCTTGAAGGCTGCGTCCCGAGAACAAATTCAGATCGCCGATGCAACTTCGCTTGAAGTGGAACAAGCGTTCGGCTCCAAACTAGTGAGGCTAAAAAGCGAGCAACAAAATCGCATCGCTGAACTTAAAGGGCGCGAGGAAAAAGCACTCGATACCGTGAGCGTGATTCTCGATGATCTCGAAGCGTTTCATGAACGTAGACCCATGGTGAAATTCCAAAGTGTGCTGGAAGAGATGCGAACTGTCGATGTGCTGGGAGGTATTCGCACTCTTTCAGAACGCATTGCAGTCGCTCAGGGGATCGCTATCTCCGAAGCCGAGTATTGGTCGGATACCTTAGACCGCTGGGCGGAAGATTTGGTGGACCCTGCTTGCAAAGGGGAATGCAAGGGAGGCAAGAACAAGAGCTCGCTCCCCCCGTCGATCATTTTAGAAGTGATGCAGATCTTGGAAGCGGAAATGAACTTGCGAGATCGTACACGGGTCGCCGAGCAAGCGAAGACGGTCTCGGAACCTGAGCAATACACGAAGATAGCAAATGAGCTTGCGGAATCGCAAATGGTTTTGGAGGAACGCATCGCGATTGTTCGAACCAAGATTATCGCCTTGCCCGATGCGCAAGCCGAGTTCATCAAAGAGATCGAGCTCATGCAAGAAGTGGATCTTGCCATGTTGGACGCTGCTGAGATTCTGAAACGTCCCGACACGGGCAAGCTTGCCATCGCAGCTCAAACCGAGGTGATTGAACTGCTGCTGAAGAGCAAGCGCATCAATCCCAAAGGCGGCGGTGGCGGTGGGGCCTCTCCAGGCGGCGGATCGGGTGGCGGAGATACTCAAGACGCTGCTATCGCATTGTTGGGGCCAGGTATCAATGAAAAAGAAAGTCGAGAGGATCACGGGGTTCAGCAATCCACAGGAACCTCTGGTACTAGTTTTCCGGAAGAATACCGCCAGGGCTTGGATCAATACTTCGAAAAGCTAGAACGCAAGGCGTTGCCATGATCGTCCCATGTGACTTGTTGCATGGGCGCCTTTGGTTCTCGCTTGTGAATCTGCCTCTCTTCTTTCTCGCGGGGCAAGATTTCTTGTTGGGGCAACCGCCCAAGGAAGAGGTTGTTCCGCCCATTCCCGCTCCTCGTGTTTTGTTGGAGTTGGCCGAGGATGTGACGGTCCTTGAAGACGTGGCGCAGGCTGATCCCAATGTGCTAAACCAGGACAAGCTCAAGGTTAGCTTATTGCAATTGATGCGTGGGTTGATTCAAAACGAACTGAATGTTGTCGATGCGGTTTGCGAATTAACTACTGAGCAAAAGCAAATGTTGGTTGATAGTGCTGAACGTGATTGGCAGGTCAAGTCAAGTGCATCCATTTCCAAATGCACTCAGCAGCAAATGTTCGGAATTGTAGATCTCGATACATTGGCAGAACGGCTTGTGAAAGGCTGGCTTCAATCCAGCGCTCCACCAGAGCAACTGGCGGAGTATGACAAAGAGCTCGCGTTGCGAATGCAATACCGAAAGCAAGCGCTCATCAGCAGAGTTTTAGATGTTCTCGAACCCAAGCTTCAGCTGACTTCTTCTCAAATGCAACGCATTGAAGAAGTTTTGAACCGAGAATGGCGAGATCGGTGGTACCGATCGATGGAAGCAACATTTACGAATACCGCGTTGCACCCCGAGATCCGACTGCGATGGATTGAGTCGATTCTTACCGATTCTCAGCAAGCCGCACTAGCCTCGCGAGAGAACCAAGCCATGTTTGCTTCCTTCCGCGTTTCGACGGATTCGCCCAACGTCACGTTGGAGACGCGATTGGTGATCGGGACGGTATCAAGCTCGGAGTCCATCGAGATCGGTGCAAAGGTCGATGGCGAACAGGATGGTCGAGCAAGAATTCGAGACGCTTTGCAATTGGCTGATCCGGTGGAGGATTTCTTGAATGTACCAAAGTAATCGGAACGAAGTCGGGGAGCACGACGCAAACGAATCGGTGGTGCGAACTAGGTACTCGACGCCGAGCGTCTTGGTGTTCCAATGCCTGATCGCTGTGATGGCTGCTGCCGTTTCTCTGTTCCCGACCGTCGCGGTGGCCCAGAGAGCTGCCAAGCAAATTAATGTCATTGAATTCGGAGATGTCGAACGAGATGACGATCCTGATGGCGAAGAAATGTGGGCGCAAGGTGCCTTCCCACGAATGAATCGGCAGATGTTGCGGGAATCGCTGTTTGGCGCATTAGGGGGATCCGAAAATGCTTTTCAAAAAATGAAACGAGAAAGTATTCGTCGTGAGCTAGATCGGATCGAGCAGATTTGCGGATTGACGGAAGAACAAAAGCTGAAGATCGAAAATGCAATCGAGATCGACATTCAACAGATCCACGCCAAAATCGAAACTCTCTTGAGCGAGTTTGATTCGAAAATGACCATCGAGCAGTTTCAGCGAATACAGCAGAATGTGTATGGCTATGCGAATCAAATCAATTCACCAGGAGGTGATTCCAACGAAATTTGGCGCAAAGTACTACGAT
>JBIKLJ010000394.1:0-3032 GCA_044359895.1 Pirellula sp. | reverse complement strand
GATGACAGGCAAGATGTTCAATGATTTTGCTGGTATCGTTTCTGCTGCAATTGTCTTCGTAGGGTTTAATCTGACATTCTTGCCCCAGTTTGTTCTTGGGACACGGGGCATGCCTCGCCGGTACGCTAGCTACGTTGAAGAATTTCAGCAGTTGCACCAGTTGTCTACGATCGGAGCGATGATGCTTGGGGTTGGATTGTTGGTAGCAGGTTTGACTCTGCTGCATTCGTTGTTCTATGGTAAGAAAGCCCCGATGAATCCTTGGGGGGGAGCGACTTTGGAATGGGAATGTCAGACTCCACCACCGCACGACAACTTCAGTTCGCCGCCAACGGTTGGCGATCCGTACGATTTTTCTGGAATCGAGTACGATCCAAAATCGGGCGGGTACATCAAAAAGAAGAAATAGCATCCCGGGCTTACTGAGTCCGAGAGAAAGATAAATAAAGCAAGGCGCTGGGCCGTTCGAGATCGAGCGGCCTATGCACGTTGAAATCCCTTACAACCCACGTATTGAACTATGACAGTCCACGATACTGCAACTGCCCATCACGATGATCACCACGAGCATCCATCATGGCTTGCTCACCATTTTGATGACGCCGAACAGCAGTTTGACTCTGGCAAACTTGGCATGTGGTTGTTTTTAGTGACGGAAGTCCTTTTCTTCAGTGGGATGTTCTGCGCTTACGCGTTGTACCGTAACCGCAATCCAGAGGTCTTTGAGTTTTGTTCGCAGTTTTTGAACGAAAAGCTGGGGGCCATCAACACCGGCGTGTTGTTGTTCAGCTCGTTGACAATGGCTTGGGCGGTTCGTGCATCGCAACTGAAACAGACAAAGATCTTGATTGGAATGCTGGGTGCAACCCTTGGTTGCGCGGCGATATTCTTGGGTGTCAAAGCAGTCGAATACAGCCACAAGTGGGGCTTGGGTTTGTTGCCGGGCAAGTTCTACCGTTCTCAATTAGAGAACCCCGTGCATTTGGACAATAACTATCTTTACAATCTTTGCATCGTACCGATGGTGATTTTGATCGCTTGTGTTTTGTACTATGTCTATGCCTTGGTGATAGCCAGCAAGTTTCATTTACGTGTAGCGGGCCCTTTGGTGGTTGCTGCTGCCTGTTTCTTCGGCGGAGTTGGTCTTGGGAACTATCTCGAGTCGGGAGAAGGGCACTCAGAACATGCATCTTCCGGCCATCATGGACATGCTGAACAGGGGCATGTTGAACAGGCGCATGCTGAACATGCCGACGCAGCCCATGAGTCTCACGATGGTGCAGGACACGACCCTCAAGAACCAGCGAAAGCAAAGTTGAGTTTGGTATCGGTCGATAACAGCCCGATCCATGATGTGTTGGTGACACCGGCGGAATCGGTAACACCTCAGTCGAACGTAAACCAAAGTGCGATGGCCGGTTTGTTTTTCGGCATCTATTACTGCATGACGGGTGTTCACGCAGTTCACATTCTTGGTGGAATGCTCGTGATTACTTGGCTGATCGTAAAGGCTTCTCGCGAAGAGTTCCATTCTGAGTATTTTGGACCGGTGGACAATGTTGGGTTGTATTGGCACTTGGTGGACTTCATTTGGATTTACCTATTTCCGTTGCTCTACTTGATCACGTAAACTTGCTGCTGACCGTAGGAAGTCTGCTCATCGCATCCATTTATCACTTCACTCTGTAATACTTAGAATTCAACATGTCGGCACCAAGCACTCACGCAGATCACGCACATGGCAATGGTAATGGGCATGGGCATTCGGGTTTTTCCCATCCAATGCCCATTTGGATGCTGTTGTCGGTTTTTTTCGCTTTGCTCGTCTTAACGGGTGTCACTGTCTATCAGTCGACTTTTGACTTGGGCAACATGGAAATCTGGTTATCCCTGGGCATTGCTACGATTAAGGCGGGACTGGTGATTGCTTTCTTCATGCACTTGGTTTGGGACAAGCCTCTGAATGCGATTATCATTCTGGGTAGTCTGATTTTCGTAGCGTTGTTTTTGGGCTTTACGATGATGGACGCGGAAGGGTATCGAGATAACTTGATTATGACCTCGACGCTTGAGCAGTCGCAACCCGGCGCTACGGTTGTGGAAGTCAGCAAGTAATCGGCAGTCTGATGATTTGCATTGAAATGAATGGCAACCGCAAAGAGATCGAGGATGATGTATCCATTGCTCAGTTGCTGGAGCAGTCGGAGATTTCAAGTCGTTTTTGTGCTGTGGAGTTGAACTTGGAGATCGTCCCGAAGGACGAGTATGGTTCCAGGCGACTTGTTTCGGGCGACAAATTGGAAGTAGTTACTTTGGTAGGTGGTGGATAGTTTTTTATGTCCACGCCAGACAAGACCAATCAAAACGTGTTTTCGCCTCTCAAGATCGGTACTCATTCGCTGAAGAGTCGCTTGATTGTTGGTACTGGAAAGTACGATACGCTCGCGTTGATGCGAGATTCTTTGGCAGCTAGTGGTTCTGATTGTGTAACGGTCGCTGTTCGAAGGGAGAAGCTGTACGATCGCGATGGCAAAAACCTCCTTGACTTCATTGACTTGGATCGATTTACGCTTTTGCCCAACACGGCAGGTTGTTACAACGCTACGGATGCAGTTCGTGTTGCTCGTCTAGGGCGAGAGATTCTTCGGTCGCTCGAAAACCCGGGTGCTGATTGGGTTAAACTAGAGGTTTTAGGAGATTCGAAGACCCTTCTTCCTGATCCATTGGCAACCTTGGAGGCCTGTAAGCGGTTGGTTGACGACGGTTTTCAAGTACTTTGTTACACCAGCGATGATCCGATTATGGCGGTGCGATTGAAGTCGGCAGGGGCGGCCAGTGTGATGCCGGCTGGGTCTCCGATTGGAAGCGGCCAAGGGATTTTGAATCCGAACAATCTCAAGATCATCCTCGAGTATTTAAAAAGCGACGATCCGGATTATCCGGTCATCATCGATGCTGGGGTTGGAACAGCCAGCGATGTTGCGATCGCATTTGAGCTTGGTGCGGATGGTGTTCTTCTCAATACCGCGATC
>JBIKLJ010000392.1:0-3046 GCA_044359895.1 Pirellula sp. | reverse complement strand
AAGCCAAAACTATTTTTTGCGTGCGCAACGGATTTTGAAAGCGTTTCAAAATACGAGTAATCGCTCACGCCCTTAGCGGACGAAAAAGAACAAAAACATGCTGAAATACTGTGGAGAAAAGGCCCAGTTTCGCTCGGAGCGCGAGAGGGTTGTCGAGTCGGCTGGAACTGGTTGTTCGGTGTTCGACATCCAAAACAACGCGAGAGTAGATGGCATTTGGCTAGCCCGGCAAGCTCTTACTTGCGAGTGATCGGTGCGGGGACGATTGCCTTGGCTGAAGACAAAGGCTGCGTACCAACTGATTTCTGCGGATCCGAACTGGATAGTAAGCCCGTCATCCGTTCGTGGTACAAAGCTACCGCCCGCGTCGCATGCCCCCGAGGTCCAATGGGCCACTTCTGATCTCGTTTGTCGTAGATCTTCGAAAGAAGGAAATCAATGCCCTTGGCAATCTTAGGCTGCTTGATCTCCTCGTCGGTCAACGTGAACATCAACCATTCCAACATGTGACCCGAGGTTTGGACCTTACGTTCTTCATTCGGTTCGTTGGCTCGGCCTTCATACCAATCGGTACTGAAACTGCCATCCGGATTCTGAAGCTGCAGCGTGTAGGCAACATACTCGCGAACGAATTTGGCCGCTCGTGCATATTGACCATTGATCGGTTGATTTTGCAACTGTCGCTGTCGAACCGAAAAGGAGAAGCCCATCAAACGATGCGTGCCACCACAGGCTGAACCATTCACCGGCTGCGCTAATTCCTCTTGAATGAGTTTCGGAATGCTCCATATCTTGCCATCGTTAGCTTTCCATTGCTTGTTCGAGTCAAGATAGTAAGACAATCCAATCAGCTTGAAGGTAAGCTCTGATTTTTCCTTGCAGGTCGCCATCTCATAACGAACCAAGTCCTCTACTTTGAATTTGGAGGCCCCAATCTGAATCGGATAATCGAGCGGAACGTTGGACTGTGCTAAAATCGCTAGAAACTGACCCTCGTGCCCTTGAACTCCTCCGCCCACATTCGGGATAAAGGAACGTCCTTTGGGGGTGAACATCCGTTGAGTGCGACAAGTGCCGTTGTGACACATCCATCCAATGGCATTCACGCGGCTCTGTCCATGTACCAATTCGTAATCACTACCGAATGCTATCAATGCATGCATCACTGCCCACGGAGAACGAACGGAAGTCGATTCCGGATTCTGAAGATAATGCTTCAGACAATCGCTGGCCTTCAACAACCGACGCTCAAGCTCCGGCTCGATAGCTTGCTTCTTATCGTTGGTTGGCTCTGACTTGCTTGGGACCGATTGACCATCAGGCTTGCTTTCCAACGATGGCGCCGCAATCCGGATTTCTCTGCGATGCGCCCCGGGTTTGCTCGCTTTAAGAGCGTCGACTCCCTGCAGTTCCTTGTCGCTCGATTTTTTCGAAGCATCGATCTTTGGTTCGTCTTGCTCCGCCAGGGAGTCCGGATCATGCTGCGGAACATTGTTCGATTTGCCTTTCAAATCGCTCGAGTCTTCGTTTTCAAAGGGTGTTCGAATCGCAAGGGCAGCAGGCTTCTTGGGGACTTCCTTCTTTTGGGCCGCATCGGCAATTGCAGTATCTTCGGCCATGCGATCGGCAATGCTGGCATCCTCTTGCGTTGCAAGCTCCGGCTCTGTCTTCTGTTCCAGCTCGTGAACTTCGGTAGATGTTGTTTTGGAGAGAAGCTCTGGCGGCTCGAGCTTCGATTCGGTTATCCGATTGTTTTGCTTTGCTTGTTCGCGTTCGCCCGACTGACTTGAATCCTCAGACTCGTCGACCGCAGCGGGAACAGGCTCTTCCGCTTGGTAAGGAATCAGCGTTGGCCTGATCAACCAGGAATACACCGAAAGGCTTGGTGCGAAGCTAGCATTTGCAAGTTCGAATGCTAATGCCAAATTGTTTTCGTCACTGGCTATCTCTTCTTCTTGTGCCAGGTCGACAAACTCCGGTTTCTCCGAATCGTTGCCGCTCAATAAACGCGTATCGGCGGAGCCAATAATCAGCCAATCTTCGTCGTCCGAATTCTCTTGGGTCTCTGATGCGTCGTCTGTGGATTCTTGGCGATCTTCCCACTCGATCATCGGCGGCTCTTGCGATTTCGCATCCGAGCGATCTGGCGAGCGAAGCGCATTTGGCTTTTCACTGCGAAGAGGCGGATCTTGACCGAGCAATATGCTTGAAATGGTAAAGTCGGTAACCAGCGTAAGGCAACCAAAATGAATGCAAAGGAATCGACGGAGCCATAGCTGCATTATTAAAAAGCACCATTCCTACGCGAAACGTTCTGGTTCGTCGACACAGACATTGGTATCGGCGAGCTTCCCCTATCCGATACAATCTTTACTGTCCGAAAATTCGGGAACTCGACACTTATCTTGAGAATGGAATGTAAGACTGCATCGTCTCGGCAAGCGATGCGGTGGGTGGCTCCACTTCTTCACCTGCGAGGTAGCGTTTCCATAAGGACACATCCCCTTTAAAGTCCTTGCCCGTAAAGTCCTTGAGAGCAAGAGACGCATGATACTGCATCGCCGGCGAGCGATCGTTCAGTTGCTTCGAAAGGAATTGTTTCACCTCGTCGGAGCGATGCGTTCCCAACGATTCTGTTGCTGCCAACCGAACGCTCTGGCTGGTATCGGCAGCCGCAAGGGCTAGCAACGTTTTCGTGGTTTCTGGACTTGGGTATTTTTTCAGCACCTTACTGACCTCAAGGCGAACCTTGTCGTTTTTGTCTTTCGCTAGATTGATGATGGTTCCTGTGGCCTCAGGACGCTCCACCACTTCCCCGAGCGCCAGAACGGCCTCGCGCCGCAGTTCGGGGCTACTTTCTTTTTCGACAACTCCGTTGATCGTGTTGATCCACTTCAATTGCTCTTCACTGGTCATGTAACGAAAACGCTGTTTGACCAAACGCATTTCTTCGACGCGTTGCGAATACACGGGGCCTCGTTCACGATCCTTCTTCCATTCGTTTTGAATGACAGGATTCAAGCGTTTCAGTTGAAACATGGGCCCA
>JBIKLJ010000393.1:0-3046 GCA_044359895.1 Pirellula sp. | reverse complement strand
TACCGAAGCAGCAAGCCTGGATAGCGAGCCGATTGCGAATTTAATTCGCCGGTTGCACCTGAAGACGGGCAATCGCTGGAGCAGGCTGGCCTTTGCTCGAAACAAGTGCGACAATTTCGCCCGAGCTGGATTGTTCGACCTTCAGCTGAACCACGGCGGAGAAAACGTCACTTCCGCGAAAGTACTGAATCGGTTCGAACACGATGGTTTTGTCTTCATTCGCTATTTTGTGACGAAGATCCTTAGTTCGAATCGACTCCACCCCCAGGTTTTTGGGGATTTGAACTTCGATTTCAACTTGTTGATGAGGCTGATTGCGAAGACTCTCGACGCGAATCTCGTAGGTTGCAACTTCACCTAATTTGACGGCGTTGCTCACCGGGACCACGCTGATTTTAAGCTGCTTTTCTTGACCATCGGGATTCGAAATACTTGGTCTTCCTGCACTGACCCCGCCGACGGGATTGCCAAGGTTGTTATTGGGCAAGACGTCACCGCCAGCGGGCGGCGTTGCCGATCCCGGGGCGGCATTTCCGATCCCGATAGAAAACGTTTGGTTATCGCTGAGTCCATTAGCTTCCACCCGAAGACGGATGTTTGCAGGCAGAGCGACCGCCGCACCTTGAAACATGCCTTCAAATTCCAGGTTTCCGCCTGGGGCTATTTGACCGATGGTCCACCGACCGAGCTGGCGTTCTGCCTCGTATTGGCCATTTTGGCTCAGCCCTCTCGCCACAAGCGAAGGATCGTGTTGGATCGAAACAACCACATTGCTTAACGGGACCGCACCGGTGTTCGAAACGATCCAAGTTATTTTGAACTCCGAACCTACAGGAATGTTCCTTTCGACGGGAACGTTCCCAAGCCGTAAAGCGACTCCTGGCGTCTTGGGTGTTGCCGGAATACCTTGAACACTGGATCTGGCTGACGAGAGAACTTGGTTTAGAGTTCGAGCTTCTGCGGTGACAACAAGTTCCCCTTCCTGCTGAACGATGAACACTGCACCCAAAGTGCGAGTCTGCCCAGGTGGCAAGAAATCAATCCTTTGCGTGGATTCGTTCCCGCCTCGAATGTGTCTCAAGCCTGGAACGCTGGTCAGGGAGATGTCGATATTGTTGATGGTTTGCTTTCCGGTGTTCGTGATCTTAACTTCGAATGCAGCCTCCGCATTGATTTCAACCTGAGTTTGATTTTGTCGGGGGACAATCGCTAGCGACACCTCGGAGTTCTGCACCAAGGTGCTTAGGTTCTTCACAAGTTGCAAGTTTGGAGTTGCGGCTCCTGTCACTTGAACTCGAGCGTCCAATGGTCCCGCCGCGATCAAGCTGAAGTTCAAATCAAACTGGCGTCGTGGTTCGATCGGGCCGATGATCCACTGAAGTGTGTTGTTAATAGATTGGGGTTGAGGCGCGAAGCTAGCCGATTCCAATTGCATCCCATTAGGAACGACTACCGAGATCGTTGCGTTTTCCGCGATTTCATCCCCAAGATTGGATAGGGATACAAAGTATGGGATGGGCTGTCCAGGAACAGCCTCGGGGGGGCCAACCGCTTCCAGATTCAGCAATGGCGCGCTCCAAGTCACGCTGGTGGTTCCGCGAGCTATTGGAAGCTCGGGAATTTCAGCTCCTTTACTTGGGCTGAGGATCTCAATTTCAACCCAGGCTGTCCCGGGCAAAGGTTGGTCGACAGCCCCATTGGGACTGCCGTTGACGATTTCGACTGAAGCATTTGCATTTTTATCGACTTCAACAGTGTCAACGTCGACGTCCGCGTTGGGAACGCCGCTTCGACCAACGAACTTTGCGAATTCTGGATTGAGCGTTCGGTAACGCACTTTCCATCCCTGGGCGGCGATATAGCCATCTGCCTGCCAGACTTTGGTATTCAAGAGCACCCGATTGCCGCTCTTCTCGAACTGTGGCTTGGGGAAATCCCAGCTAGCATCCACCCAATAGATGGTGGCCGTCTGGCGTCGCTTATCCCACACATCGCTATCAGGGGCTAAAGCGGTTACCTTGGAGATCCCTTCGCTGGTGCTGGTCAAGCTAATCCATGTCTGTCCTTTGCGGATCGGTAGATCGTCCGCCTTGCTGGCGGTGCCTTTGGTGATGAGACCGGGCTGGCTGCTGGTTCTGCCACGAGCAAAGTCCACGGCAAGTTTCTCGACTTTCGGACTATCGTCTTTGCTCCAAGCGGATTTGTGTTTCCCTTTCGCATCGTCGCCGACTTCAACGATCTCGCCGACGCTTCTCGGGGACAGCATCCATTCGATAGGTTCGTTGGTGACCAGATACTCATCCTTGCCGCAAATCCCAGCCAGCAAGATCACTTCACCACCGACGGGCGCGACGATTCGAGTTGGGGTAAGCAACAACTGCCCACATCGACCGCGGATCTCTTCCGCCTCTTTTTTACGCCCCAAGCAACCTTTGCCCGACAAGCATCCTTTGCATAGTTTTTTGTCGGTTCCGTCGTTACCCTGCACGCACTGCGGTGGCTCCGGAGGTGTCTGATAAGCTGGTTGTTGCGAGGGATATCCATTGCTGGGGGAACCATGAATCGGATTGACTCCCGTCCAACCGTTGGAAAAAATCCGATTTCCCGTGGGATCAATTGCGGGTAGAGAGAGGGTCTGGCATCCGACCGATAAGAAAATGCAAACGCAGGCCCACAGGCTATGCCATCGATTGATTTTGAGTTGAAAGTGGTACATCCGGGTATCACCTTTTGCATACCGGTCCATGGTCACATGCTCCCCTTGGAGCATTGCTTTTGATCGAACGTGTTCGCGAAAAGAAAGAACGCATCCCGATCTGCTCAGGCATCCCGACTTTCTCTCGCGACCGTCCCAAGGCTACAACACAGTTATTGCCGTTCGCCTAGTTTTTTCAGGAAAATCATCTTGATTCCAAACTCGGCCTTCCAAAATGTGCACCAAATTCCTGTTGCATCCGAAGAGTTGTTAGATTCAGAAGGTAGCGAATCTATCGGTTGGCAGAGGCGGAAATTTAATGTTCATCTGTCGCCCAAGCCCATGCCGAAA
>JBIKLJ010000036.1:0-33597 GCA_044359895.1 Pirellula sp. | reverse complement strand
GTGTTTTGCCTGATGAGTTCAGGGTGGTCTCAACGAATTGCATGAATTCGCGGGAGAATTCATGACTTGCGTCTGTCATTGAAGCAACTCGACTGAACATGAAAACGAATTGAGGAAAGAGCGACCTACCAAGATGTTCATTTGCTGGAAGCCTAAGATGATTCGATTCGGTTGCCTGATGTTCTTGACATTTGCGATTGGATGCCAAATGACTGCGCCGATGCATGTTTGGAAAGCTGGCGAAGTTCCTAAAGCGGGGGCTCTACGAATTGCTGTGGCTCCTATCGGAGGGAATGGCGAAACCCGGGATCGTTTGCTTGAGGCTTTGCAGCGTTTTCAGCCAAACCCAAGCCCATTAGTGGTTGCAGTCTATCCGACGGAACTTTCGCAAATCGGTGGGATCCAACTAGTCTCGTTCGACAACCAGCCGAACGACATGGCGACCCTTGCGAGTGCACGTCGCGGAGGAATGGACTATTTGTTGCAAGGGAATATAGTCCGGGAAGACTTGGATCTTCCCCCGCCTGACACAAAAAAACGTTGGTTTCGCCTTTTCAAGGCCAAAGAAAAAGTGGAATCGCTTACGGTTCATTGGTCGATCGTCGACGTTGAGTCCGGACAGCGTATCCGTGAAAAGACGATCACGGTGGACCGTAACCAAGCCGACAAAGACAACCCTGAGCTTACCTTTTTGGCTCAAAACGGGGACGCTCGCGTTTTGGCTGCATCGGCTCGTCAATCCTGGAGCTTTGTCGCGCCGACCACGGAACGCACGGAAGCCATGCTGGATTTGCCTTGGTTCTCTCCAGGCTCTTCCTTGGTCCGCAAAGGAAACGCTTACGCAAAGCAAGGCGATTGGGATCGGGCGGAACAGGAGTGGCAGCAAGCAGCGGACCAGCATTCATGGAATCAAGCCGCATGGAAAAATCTAAGCCTAGCAGCCGTGGCCCGCGAAGATTTTCAATTGGCTCGCGATAGACTCAAACATGCGGATACCTTTTTGCCTGGCGATTCGACATTCCCAACCTTGAAGTGGATAGAGCAGCGACAAAGGTCGTACCATCAAGCCTTGAATTTGCCACCTCCGGAACAGGGTTGGACATTGCCGGATCCACCCAAACCAGTGCGACCTGACGAGGTTCCTTCTTCGCCCCCCAAAAACGAAGAGGAATTGCCTTGGTGGACCAGGATTCCTGCGTTTCCAGGTACTGAACGAACTGGTCCTGAATGAACTGGCCTGTGAAACTTGGATGCTGCTATTGCGGCCTGAAACTCCTCTGAGTGCTTTCACGGCGGGCAGAGAGGCTTGCAAAGCGATAGTACCTTGATTGCAAAGGCTGCTATACTGGACGGTTTCGACAACGAAGTTGGCTTGCACAAATAGGACGTTCATGCCGGCTCCGT
The DNA here is from genome assembly GCA_044359895.1 of Pirellula sp. Lineage (GTDB taxonomy): Bacteria > Planctomycetota > Planctomycetia > Pirellulales > Pirellulaceae > JBKCUI01. The sequence continues at coordinate 32,193 of JBIKLJ010000036.1, read as the reverse complement.
GACACTATCGTGAACCAAGAACTATGCCTATTGCTCCCGCCTGGCAATCTGAGAACCGCACACCGCGAATTTTGATCGTGGACGACGATTTCGAAGTTGCCGAACCTGTGAAGTACGCGCTTGAAGACCTGGGCTACACCGTCACCCACGTTCCCGATGGGAATCAAGGTGTGGCTTCGATCGACGTCGTGCGCCCTGACTTGATGGTACTGGACATGATGATGCCAGGGCGAAGCGGTTTTTTGGTACTGGAGCATCTACGACGAACGAAGAACGCCTATGTTCGAGTGATCATGGTGACCGGGAACGATGGGGAACGGCACCAAGCGTACGCTCGTATGCTTGGTGCGGACGACTACATTCATAAACCGTTTGCGATGGAACGGTTAACGGAAACGGTGAAACGGCTACTGTCAGAACCGTTCGCGGACGGGGATGTTGCCGGTGAAGCTTCTGGCGATATGGTCGATGGAGTCGATGGAATGGAAAGTACCGAAAACAATGGGGGGCTAAAATGAGTCTTGCTAACCCCACGGCTTCCAACCAAGTATTTTCCGTTGCCTGGGCCGGTGATATCGACGGCCACTTGCGGCTTATTGATCAGACACTCTTACCGCTTCAGCTAAAGCAGTTAGACCTACATTCCCTAGACGAAGTCTTTGAGTCGATTGTCATGCTGCGAGTCCGTGGTGCACCGGCCATCGGAATCGCAGCCGCTTACGGCGTGGTGCTCGGTATTCAAAAGTGCCTGACGAGCGGAATGTCTTTCGAGGCCACCCGAGCAACAACGATTGAGGTCTGTGATTATCTTGCCACCAGTCGCCCAACAGCCGTGAATCTGTTCTGGGCTTTAGATCGGATGCGAGCGGTGGTTGCTCGCAGTACGAGCGTAGCCTCGGGTGCGGATCTCGCTAAGTCGCTGCTGCGCGAAGCGAGGCTCATTCATGACGATGATCGACGGACATGTCATGCAATCGGCGATTTCGGTGCTCAATTGTTTGACGATAACTTTGGTATTTTGACCCATTGCAATACGGGTGGGCTTGCGACTTCGGAGTATGGCACAGCCCTGGCTGCAATATTTACAGCGCAGGATCAAGGTAAGAATGTTCATGTTTATGCAGATGAGACTAGACCATTGCTGCAAGGCTCACGGCTGACTGCATGGGAGCTGCAACAACGCGGAATTCCCTGTACCGTGATCTGTGATTCAATGGCCGCTCAAGTGATGCGAGAGGGGCGTGTGCAAGCCGTCATTGTTGGGGCTGATCGAATTACGGCCCGTGGCGACACCGCCAACAAAATTGGAACGTATGGGTTAGCTGTTCTGGCCAAGTTTCATAACATTCCGTTCTATGTGGCAGCTCCGCGAAGCACGTTCGATTTGTCGATCGTCAGTGGGAATGATATCCCGATCGAGCAACGTAAGGCCGAGGAGATCGTCCATGGATTCGGAAAGCAGACTGCGCCCAGTGGCATCGGTGTTTACAACCCTGCGTTCGATGTTACGCCTGGTGAACTCATTACAGCCATCGTCACCGAACGAGGCATTATCGCACCAGTTGTTGAAGAGAATGTACGCTTCGTAGTTGGAGAATAGTGCATTGTGATCAATCTCTCGGAACAATCATTACCCATGCGATTTGCATCGGCTTTGCTCTTGGCCGTTTGCTTACTTGCTTTTGGCAATCAAGCGAATGGTCAGAATTCCAAAGCGACACCCCAGGCCGTATCGGCTGCGATTGCAAAGTGTGTCGACTATCTAAAATCTTCCCAAGGCAGTGGTGCGAAACCCGGCGCATGGGCGGGGCATCCTGGAAACGGCTGTGGCCAAACCTGCTTGGTCACGTTGGCTCTTTTGAGTGCAGGGCGTGACATCAAGTCCCCCGAAATCGCCAAAGCCCTCACCTACCTCCGTGGGGCGAAGCCTGAGAAGACCTATGAGATCTCGTTGAAAATTATGGTCCTGTGTTTGGCGGAACCGACCAAGGATATGCCTCAAATCAAACAACTTGTCGCGATGTTGGTCGAAATGCAAACCGAAGGGGGAGGTTGGCCCTATTTCAAGAGTTCAGGTGGGGATGCTGACGAGTCAAACACTCAGTTTGCGGTCCTAGCACTGTGGGAGGCCAGCAAGCTTGGGGTCGCGATTCCTGAAAAGTGCTTTCAAAAAGGAAAGGAATACTGGAACGACCGAAGTTCAGGTGAAGCTTGGGGATATCGAGGCAGCGGTCCCACCGGCAGTATGACCTGCGCCGGCATCGCATCGACGATCATTCTCCAGGACGCTTCGGAAGGCGTAGACGCTTCGATTCAGGGCGAGCAAATTCGTTGCTGTGGCCAACAAGCAAACCAGCGCAGCAGTTTAGATCGTCCCATCAATTGGCTAGCGAGAAATTTTGCGGTCACTCATAACCCTGGGGCGAATGCTTACACATTGTACTATCTTTATGCCTTAGAACGTGTTGGTCGTTTGACGGGGCAGCGATTTATTGGCGAGCATGATTGGTATCGCGAGGGGGCAGAATTTCTGCTGTCGTCTCAAGATATCGGAGGGTCATTTCGCGGCGGAGGTAACGAAGACGTTATCAGCGCGTCTGCGATGGCTCTTCTATTTCTTTCCAAAGGCAAACGTCAAGTGGTGATTGGGCACTTGCAATATGGCGAACCCAACAGCAACGATTGGAACATGCATCGCCGTTCCGTCCAAAATCTTACCGGACAAATTGAAAAGGTTTGGAAGCGTGAATTGGCATGGCAGTCGGTGCGATTGGAGCGAGCGAATCTCGCAGACTTACTTGAGACGCCGGTTCTGTTCATCAGTGGCTCGAAAGAGTGGCGATTGAACGATGCGCAGCGAAAGTTGCTTAAAGACTACACGGACCAAGGGGGCTTTATTCTTGCAGAGGCTTGCAATGGAGACGGATGCGACGGAATTGCTTTCGAGCAGTCGTTTCGCGATGAAATGGAGAAGATTTTCGAGAAGCCACTACAAAAGCTGGCGCCATCGCACCCCATTTGGTCGGCTGAAGCGAAAGTGAATCCTGATGCTCTTCCAAAAGACTTCTGGTTGTATGGTTTGGATTCCTGCTGTCGTACTTCCGTAGTACTGTCACCCATGAGCCTTTCGTGTCGATGGGAGCTTGCGAAGCCTTTTGGGCTAGTCAGTAAACGTCCAGCATCCGTAGAAGCGGATATCACGAATGCCGTCAAAATCGGTGTCAACATCGCGGCATACGCTACAGGGCGTGAATTGAAGGATAAGCTCGATGCCGTTCAAGTGATTCAAGCCAAGCCCGATCCCCAATCGCTTGTCCGAGGTTCCTTGACGGTTCCCAAAATCATGCACAGCGGCGGTGCCGACGACACTCCTAAGGCAGTCGCCAATCTTTTAGAAGTATTTCGGCGCGAATCTCAATCGATTGTTGCTGGTAAGACCCCGATGGTTTCCCTGGCGAGCGAAGATCTAGAAAAGTATCCCATCTTGTACATCCACGGGCGAAATCGATTTGCGTTGACGGAGGCCGAACGGCAGGGGCTTAAAAAACACATCGAAAATGGTGGCTTCGTCGTTGGGGATGCAATCTGTGCTTCGAGTGATTTCACAGAATCGGTAAAGCGTGAGTTTGCTCTCGCGTTGCCGGAATCCTCATGGCGAAAGATAGAGCCTCGGCATCCGGTCATGCAGCGCAATGGGCCAGTCGGATTTGACTTGGGCAATGTTGGTCTTATTGATCCGTCGTCGGGTGCGGATCTGAAACAATCCACGCGCGAGGGACCCGCCGAATTGGACTCATTGGAGTGGAATGGGCGTGTGGTCATGCTTTTTTCCCCTAATGATTTGAGTTGCGCGATGGAAAGCAAACACTCATTGCAATGCCGAGGTTACGTGCGCGACGATGCATTCCGGATTGGCATCAACATGCTACTTTATGCGTTGATGCAATAAGCAATCCACCCTCGCTCCCAAACCATTCTCAAAACAGGATTCATGCCCCATGCTTCTTATTGCAAATCACTCGGATCATGATCGTCGCCTTTTGTACCGGGAAGGGCGAGCATGTCGTTCACGCTTGATGCTCTTCTGTGTGGTGTTTGGCTTCGCTTCTATTTTCTTGGCAGCTCCTTTGCAGGCTCAGGTCGGACTCGAGGCATTTCCTAAATTAGATGCGAAGTCCGATTGGCCATGGTGGCGAGGTCCAAGCCGTGATGGACATGCCGTTTCGCAAAAAGCACCAACCTCCTTTTCCGAATCCAAAAACATGGATTGGTCAACACCCATCCCGGGGCGAGGGCACAGCTCGCCTATCGTCGTCGGAGAACGAGTTTACCTGATAACGGCTGACGAAGCGAAACAAGTGCATTCCGTGCTTGCGCTCAATCGTGAGGACGGGAAAATGGTTTGGAATCGCGAACTGAATCGCGGTGCGTTCCCCAAGAAGAACCATCCCAAGAATACCGAAGCGACCCCGACTCTTGCATGCGATGGGACAAACCTGTTCGTCTCCCTGTTTCATCATCAGTCGATTTCCGCCATGGCTTTGACATTCGATGGCGAGAAGGTGTGGGAGAAAAAGCTGGGCGCTTTCAATCCTTCTCGATATGAGTATGGTTACGCGCCGTCCCCAATTCTCTATGGGGATACGGTTATATTCTCATTCGAGTACGACGGACCATCGGCCTTGGTTGCTATGAGCAGAAAAGATGGCAAGGAGGTTTGGCGAACGGACCGTAAAGAAGCGATTTCATTCTCGTCGCCAGTCATCACTTCGCATGCGGGCAAAGACTATCTTTTAATAAGCGGTGGTGACTCGGTTGCGGCGTATGATCCCATGACGGGCACGCAGCGGTGGATCACGTCAGGGACAACGCTCGCTACCTGCGGGACCATGGTCTGGGACAACGGGATTGGCTATGCCAGCGGCGGTTATCCGAAAGCCGAAACCATTGCGATCGATCTGGTGACCGGCAAGGTGCTATGGCAAAACAAGCAGAAGGCGTACGAGCAATCGATGGTGGCGACTGGCGGTTATCTTTATTCCTTGACGGACAGCGGCGTGTTATTTTGCTGGGATGGTAAAACAGGAGCCGAGAAATGGAAGCAGCGATTGGCTGGCCCGGTGAGTGCCTCTGGAGTTCACTTGGACGGCAAGATTTACTGGGCAAACGAAGCGGGGCAATTGTGGGTTTTTGAAGCCAACCCATCTAAGTATGTCGAGGTTTCGAAGAATCAGATTGGCGATGAGGCGTTTGCAAGTCCTGCCATTTGCGGCGGTCAAGTATTTTTGCGGGTCGCAAAAAACAATGGCAATCAGCGGCAGGAATTTTTAATGCGATTTAGCGATCGCGATTGAACCGGACGTCTTCGAGCATCGGAGCGCAACCTCTGACGCGGACTTCAAACCGCAATGGGCCGAAATACAACGCCTGCATATCCAACGACTCGGTCTTTGTTACCTCGATGCGAGCTATTGTTGTAAACAATTTCTTCCACCTGAAACTTTTCGCCCAAGTTGATCAGCGTTTGCATGATGACTGCGGCAGGGATCAAACCACACATTGTGATTTGATGAGTCTGGCACACTTCGATTAGCTTAGCAGGGTCACCCGTTAGCATAGCATCGATTGCAAGCCGGTCGCGTCGTCGATTTTCTTCCTCAGGCAGATAATGATTGAGGTCGCTCGATATCACCAGCAGAGGACGCACGGGCATGTTCCGGAGCACGTTAGCGAGTTGAACCGCGCAACGATCGACTTCTTCTTGAGTCGCGCCGCTCATCGCAATCGCCACGATCTTCGGTTTCGTTGGGTAGTGTGTGCACCCCTCTAAAATCGGCAACTGCATTTCAGTTCCATGTTCACGTGCATGGGCGGCAAAATCCAGCTCCATGCCTTCCACTTCGTTGGCGATTTTGTTCGCGAGTTCAAGATCCACGTCCCAACGTTCCCCCCCGGGCATTTCCCAGGCTTGCGATGGAGAAATCGCCCAATCGCGTCCGAGCGCTGTATGTTTGGGACCGATAATCAATAGAGTTGGCGGAATCTCAACACTGCACCAGGCCGTCATGGCAACTTGCCCACTGAAACGCAAGCCAGCATGAGGAGTCATCAGAGCCAATGCCGGTTTCGCTTGAATGTCGGCAGGCACCTGCCCTTTGAATTCCGACACAAGCTGCCGTCTTGCTTCTGGATTCGATGGATAAAATCCTTCCGCGACCGCAGGCTGTCGAATCACATCATCGCTAATGGCCTTCGTTCTGTTGCTGGCCAGCAAAGACGTTGCGGTCGAAATGCACGCCATCGAGTAAACGCCTACCGGGTTACGACGCGTTCGAACTTCTAAGGCAGCTTCGGTTGTTAGTTCGATAATCGATTTGTTAGAGTCGAAAGATACGGCAGCATATTCGCCACAAGCAGTTACTATGGCACGTAGCTTCGACGAGAGGCCTTCCAGTTCACATCGACTCAGCGAACTCTTCAGTTGTTCACCATCCCAGTCTTCGGCCTGGATGCTTCCGTGATGGGTTGGATCAAATAGAATTGTAATGGCTAGTTCGATATCTGTTTCTTTTTGGAACCTAGCTTTAGAAAGAACATCTGCTGCTGCTTTGCACAGATCAAACAGGCTCGACTGCAATGGCATACCTTGGCGCAGAGACGACTTGATCCAGTGAGCCAGTGGCTGGCGGCTGACCGTGTCGATAACGGAAAGGACCATCCCGTGGACGTTGCCGTCCATGGCATTGAGCGCGTAATAGCTGGGAGTCGAACCGCTTGCAAAGGCGATCAAATTATTTGTCGCAACTTGCCGCAATCGCTGAAGACTTTCAATATCCCCCGGAGGCATCTTGATTGGAATCTCGGATGGCATGTTCGCGGCTTCGATATGTCCTTCGAGGATGAGTCCCTCGAAGGTTTCCAAAATGGCACTTTCATCTTGCCATGCGTTTTCAGGCAGACCTGCTTTTCTGCAAACCCCTTTCAAAAATTCTTCTTCATTCCATTTTTGGTCGACGGGCACGCTTGGAAGCAGTAATCCCGATTGGTTCCCCAAGGTGATCTTGAGCCCATGTTTGCCAACTTGGACCTGTTTGATTCTTTCCGCCCCGGGCCCCATCACCACAATCGGTGAGGACAAAAGCGACACGTCCATCTTCAGATACGGCAACTCGACCGTTGAGATGACAGGCATCCGCGTATCTTCGTTCGTAGTTTTCTGGGCCGAGGACAACACTGCTTCCTTGAGCTTGGTTGGGCGGCCGAGAAAGCCGCAGCACCCACGAAGCTGTTCGCCACGGGTTAGCGTCGTAAACATTCCCATCACATGCAAATCAGCCAAAGGCCCCAGCAAATTCAACCAGTCATTGGTAACTCGTTTGTTGCATGCCGTTGCAATCACCACAATCTGTGCAGCTTTATGAATGCTCTTTTTTTGTTCTTCGCTGAGCTCATCGAGCTTTAGCATCTCCAGCTTGATTGGGGCGGTAAGAATTGGACTGGTCATAGCTTCCTCAGCGTTCGTAGCGGATAAGCTGGCATGAAAAGGTCGGCCAGCCGAGTTGGTATCAGGCAGTGGCTCACTGGAACGAGCACTCGTTGTAGTTATCGGCAATGATACCAAATTCGTTGGCTTGGAACGGAATGAATCCAAGTTTACCGGTTGGCGTTTTCTGCCCCAGTCGCCTGGCTTGGTATCGAAACGTCCTGCTTGTGTCGCTCCACATGCGCCGCACAGATTACCCAGAACCCCGTACTTGCCAAGCTGGTACCAATCGCGCTCGATGAGTATTGCATTGCAGGACCAGCAATAGGTCGAGCTATGTTCAACATCATGCACATTCCCGACGTAGGGATACCGAAGTCCACATCGCTTGGCAATCGAATGCGCTTTGAGAAGCGTTTCATGAGGCGTACGCGGTCGATCCGTCATACGAAAGTCGGGATGGAATGCCGAGAAATGCACAGGCACGTCGCATCCGACTTCCTTTAAAATCCAATCGCACATACGCTGGAGTTCATCATCCGAATCATTCGTCTGTGGAATGATCAAATTGGTAATCTCGAACCACACATCGGTCTCCCTCTTCAAGTATCGCAATGTGTCGAGCACTGGTTCAAGACGCGAATAGGTTATCTTGCGGTAAAAATCCTCCGTGAAGGCCTTGAGGTCCACGTTGGCAGCGTCCATATGAACATAGAACTCGCGCCGTGCCTCCGGAGACATGTATCCCGCTGTCACCGCGACACTTTGAATTCCAACGGACCGACATGCCTTGGCCGTATCGATCGCGTATTCGGCCCAAACGACGGGGTCGTTGTAAGTGAATGCAACACTTTTGCATCCTAGTTCCTTAGCCGCATGCGCAATCAATTCAGGCTCAGCGACAGAACTTAGCTTCGAGACTTCTCGTGATTTCGAAATGTCCCAGTTTTGACAGAACTGGCAGCCGAGATTGCAGCCTGCCGTTCCGAATGACAGAACGCTGGTGCCGGGGTAAAAGTGATTGAGCGGTTTCTTTTCGATGGGATCGATGCAGAAGCCAGTGCTCTTTCCGTAGGTGTCGAGAACTAATTGCCCCCCTTCGATTTTTCGAACGAAACAAAAGCCTCGATCCCCTTCCTTCATCGAACACTGCCGTGGACAAAGATCGCACACAATCCGTCCGGAATCTAGATCCCGATGCCACCACTTGCCAGGATAAGAATTGGATCGCAATACGTAGAGATTGTTCATATTGAACCTTAAAGCTACATGCGAATAGGAATCAAGATCCGAATTCGCGAATCACGAAGATGCAGACCAACCAAAACCAGCGCCACCGAATTCTGGGGCAACACCGAATTTTTAGTAGCCCAGACTGGCCGTTTCGTTCCGATTTTCCTGGAAATCAGGTACGGACTCAACCAAGGAGGTGGATTTGGCCGAAGGAACTTTTGACCCCCAAAAGCCATCGAAGTTGCCTATGAATCGTATGAAAACCAGATCCCTACGTATCGAATCCTTAGAATCACGGCAATTGTTCGCGTCGCTTCCGTTTGGTGCGACGGCCGACGATACAGGCGAGTATATGCTTGGACGGATCGCAGTGACCCCGGTTCTACTGGAAAGCAACGGGCAAATTGATCCGAATACGGAAAACTGGACGGAGCTTCAAAAATCAACAGTCCTGGCCAATATCGAAACGGGGCTGGATTGGTGGACCGACTTGCTTCGTACGAAGAGCAATGTGCACACTCTGGAGTTTGTCATTGACCGAACGTTTTTGGATGCTCCGACGCCAACCCCTTACGAACCGATCTCGCAGCGATCCAATGGATATGTGGATTGGGTATCGCGGTTTCTTACCGACACTGGCTTTTCGCAAAGCGGTCAGCTTGAGACCAATATTCGGGCTTTCAATCAATCGCAGCGAGTCAAGCTGGGCACGGACTGGTCGTTCACCATTTTCGTGGTCAATTCGCAGAATGACAGTGACGGCAGCTTTGCGACCGGAGGTTCGTTCGATCGCGCATTCGCGTTTGCCGGCGGTTTGTTCCAAATCGTACCTTCCACGCGTCCTGCTTCCACGTTCACGCATGAAACGGGCCATATGTTTTGGGCTCGAGACGAATACATAGGTGGAGGTAACTTTACTCAGCGACGAGGGTACTATAACGCTCAAAACACCAACGCCATCGATTTCAATCCCAATCCGAATTTTGTTCAAGCCGACAGCATCATGTCCAGCGGAGCATCGCTGGATCGTGCTTACCAAAATCTGATTAGCCCTGATTCGACGCTAGCGCAAATTGGCTGGGTTGATTCGGATAGCGATGGGATTTTCGATGTGTTGGATGTCCCGTTGAAGCTTGAAGGTTTGGGACGTTTAAATGCACAGGGAACGGAATATCTTTTTCAAGGCCGAGCATCCGTGCAGACCCTTCCCAACTTGAATAGCTCTGGGCAACAGAATGACATTTCGATCAACCGTGTGGGAAGGATCGAGTACCGATGGAACGAGGGGATTTGGACCACCATTGCATCGCCGAATCTGAGTTCGACAGATATCAACTTAGTGATCCCCGTACCGAGCGGCACCACAGGCCGCATTCAGATCCGGGCGGTGGAAACGTCTTTGCCTTTGACGAGCAATGTCTTCGAAGGGGAGCTTGGATTGACTCGCGATAAGCCAGCTGTTCCTGGCATCCAAGGCTTTGTCTGGAACGATCAGAATGAAGATGGAGACTGGCAAGCAATCGAAACGGCGATCGCCAACGCGCGTGTGCGATTGGTGGACAACAACCGGCAAGTCTTGAATCTGCAGCGAAAAATTGAACCCGACAATCTAACAAGCGGAGCTGTCGTCGGTCTTCAAAATGGCGTTACGGTGGACGCTATCGGCGAAGATGCGGCTGGAAATGTCTCGGTTTTCGAAGATGCTTCTGCCACGACAGGATCCCGCGTGTTTCGCCCGTTCTCTTTCTCGCAGGCAACGTACGTCGACAACTTCCGTGGCAATCAACAGCAATTGCGTGCGACCATGGCAGATCCAACTTCGTTTGTTTCCATCGACGTTGTTGCAGTGAATAGTGGCACCGTCGCTCGACTAGAAGCGTACTCAGCGTCAGGAAGCCTTTTGCGTCGATTCGAGACCCCAACGCTTGCTGCAGGGCAATCGGCAACCATGCGAGTGGTAACCGACACCAACGCCATAGCTTACGTCATTGCCAAGGGGATGAGAAACGCCAGCATCAAGCTTGATAACTTGGCGGTGGGGCCTTCTCCCGTAAGCACTACTGGCGCAGATGGAAGTTACTTGTTTGAGGGGATTTCCACAGGAAGTTACCAGCTCGAGATTTTGCCTCCCTCCTCTCAGTATGATTTAGTGGAACCCGCGACTGGCCTAAGGACGGCAGCCTTTGTGGCTGGTTCGCCAAGTATCCATAATGATTTCGCACTTTCGTTATCGATCCCACCGTGGCAAAATCCCAACATCCGTCACGACGTGAACAACGACGGGTTCGTAACCGCTCTTGATGTTCTAGCCATCATCAATGAGATCAATCGCAACGGGGCAAGACCATTAGACGGCACAACCATTGTGTCACCTCCATTCTACGACGTTGATGGGAATCGCAGCATCGAAGCCTTCGATGTTCTCGCGGTTATCAACTTCATTAACGCGAATCTTGGTAGTGGGGAAGGTGAAGAAGCTTCCGTCGAGATCGCCGCAGTCCCATTGCATGATAGCTTCCTTCATACTAGTAATTTCGATCCCGATATCGAAAAAAAACTGAGCCGCAGGCGCTAGCCGCGTTATGGTCTACTTGCCTGGGGACGTGGTCGCGGCTACCGTCTGGGGTTCAAGAATCGCAACTAAAAATGGGGGTTGCGGTAGAATGCTGCGAATTGACTTCGCCAATCAATCTTTGAGTCACGGACACGATGGCTTAATAGTCCAGCGGCTTGTTTAGTTTGGTGTTCTTTCAAGTACAAGTGATATGCGGCACGTGATTCCGCTGAAGAATGGAGCAAGAACGCTACGACACTCCAGGCGTCTCGGTATCCCTTGCCATCAAGCCCTTCTTGAATTTCCGTGGTCTCAATGCTTTGAAGATCAACAATTTGGCCAAAGCGAATTTGCTGCTGTACCGACTTTAAATGAGAAGGATGACGCAGAGGTTTACCACCTACAGTTTCAAAGTATTCAGCAAGTCCTTCGTCTTGCCAAACAGGCAATGACATTCCACTTGCATCCATCAAGGCATGAGTACATTCATGTCTTACATCTCGAATCCAGTTCTTGTGGAAGTACGTAAGCACAAGTCCAGGTCCCCGATGGCGAATGTAAAGCGCTTGCCGACTCGGAGCATTTGGCAGTATCTTTTTGGCGTACTGATCGAGCGACTCTCGGTCCGACAAAACCACGATATGCACAGGACTATCAGCTATCTCAATCTGAAGGGTTTCACGGAGCTCGTTCGGCAAGGTTCGCAAGGCTGCGAGATGTGGTTCGAGCGTCAGCAGGCTAACCGTACTGTAGATAGAAAACTGGTCCTGAGTGTACCGAATCGGCCAAGTAGAATCATTGCCGTGCATCGCCAATTTTGAATCGGATTTTATTTCGGAGTTGACGTAGGAAAAATCAGAAGTTGGATTCACGCTGCTAGCGAGTCTTACTTCGGATTCTTGCGCACGACAAACTTCAGCTGAAATCGCCAAAAGATACAGAAAGGCTAGCACCAAAATGCATGCATGCAGTGTATTTTGAACTCGCACCGTCAAGTTCATTCGCCTCCTACGGAAATCGATCCTAGCCTCGGAACTCCAGCCTGCCATTCACGAATGCCCAGGCCTTGACTAAGCCCCTACTTAAAAAACTCGCTGTCGGTGATCACCGAATACTGATTGAGCCATTGAAAGACATCTGCGATTCGACTTCGATCGACATCCGTCAGGGATTCTGTCACGATCAACCTCGCAACCAATTCCTCTGTTTTTCCGCTGTAGACGATTTGACGCCTGACAACCGCAGGGATTTGCGATTGGTCCATCAGTATCTCATTGAGCGTAAGACGCATTTGGGGTGGCATCTTGGGAGGGTAAAGTGCTCTAACCCGGCAAACCCAATTGGTAAAGTCACCATAGCTAGTGGCAATGTCAGCATGGGTGCTCAGGGGCAGATACGAATATCGCATCATGTTGTTTCCGATGGAATAAAATCCATCGGCCTCCTGACGAATCTGACCATCGGCTCGAAACATCTCTAGCTGCTGTTCGCTCATCAGTTCCAGGGCGCGAGACAGTTGCGTTTCGATCGTCATCATCTCAAGATGCACGAGAGATTTTCGTTTTGTATCGAGCAAGGTAACGCGGCCCTTGACCGGGTCGACAACCGTACAGCGATTGTTCTGTTCATCCAGTTCGATGTACATTCGCTTGGTAAAGTAGGTTTGAAGCGTTGCGTTCGGTGGACGACTTTCATCCGAGTAAATGTCGACTCGAATTTGAAAGTCCAAGATCTCCATCGCTTTCCTGATCGACTTGTCGCTTGCGAGTCGAATCGGATTATCGGAAACAGGGGATTGGCACAGAACAAAGGAGCTCATGGAAACAAGTCCTACCAACGACGCAACTATCTGCTTTGAATTTCCACGATCGAACCAATCACGCTTAGGCTTACTTGGGAAGTCAAAAAACCACGACGGTCGCATATCGTTCTCTTGGGTTAAAGTGCGTCTGGCTGAAATCTAATGCTGCATACTGTCCAAGGAAGCACTGGAAGCATCGGCCGCAACATCCACGGACGGATCGTAAGGATAGAAAACTCGGGCTAGACGCCTTGCTACTTCGGCTAAGTAAAAACGCTGGAAGGTAGCCTCGTCCGTGTCCGTAATCGGAACACCCGTTTGAGGAAAAACAAAGTCTGGCAATGATTTCCGAAAGACAGGGCTACTGCCATTCGCGACCTCGTAAACGGACACATCGGTCGTGCTGCTACCTTTGTATAACGTTTGACCGTCCTTCAATTTGAGATTGGAAATGTTGATCGCAACGACATAGTCCGCATTTAGGCGGCTGCCAATCATCGACAGATCCGACTGGCTAGCTGGCAAGTCGTTGATAATCCGAGTCACTTCGTCTTGATTCACCATTTTGACTTTGTGAACGTGCGTGGCTAGCAAAGTATGAACGTAGGTGGACATAATGATGCCCGACGCGTCTTTATTTAGTCCCGCAGGCGTGCTGACAATGACCGCAACCTTCTTCTCCTTCAGCTTATCAAACTCCGCCGGAGAATCGGTTCCTTTGATGACCTTCACCATGTTCGCCATGAACGTCACGCAACCAGAATTGCATGCAGTCGACGTCGCCGCAAAGAAGCAAACCGCAAGCATCCGTACCCAACTCGTGGAATCATTTCCAGTATTTTGCAAACGAGCATTCGCTCGATAGGTGGCCGACATTCAGGAATCCTTTCCAGTCGCGTGCAACAGACGAGAAGTCGTTCGCTTCATCGCCGCCATGCTTCTAGCAAACGACTTAGCCTGCCGCTAGACGAATCAACCACTCCACCACGGAAATGGATACTATCGAACCTAACAGAATCAAAACGAACAAGCTCAGTCGGACGCCACGAAAGCCCCTACCTGATATCGCAGAACAAACTAATGCCAGCATTAGAAAAAGGGAGGCCAAACACAGCATAACCCCTGATAGACTCGCCCTGATTCCGGAAACCAAATCCCCATCCAAAGTGTGTGCCCACGATGTCGTCATTCCACAAGCCGGACAACGCACTCCAAAAACCGTCAGCATCGTGCACCCCGGCAGGCCGAGCTGCTGATGCGTTCCTAACCCAGCAGGATCGGGAACCAGCCGGGAAGCTATCCCAAGCAAGACCAACAAAATGATGGCAACGCTAGCAAATGCTAGCCGCTCCGATGCAGTCCACTTATCGGCCACTTCAGCCTCTCTGGTCCTGATCGACTTGGTCGTCAACAAATCGGTTCCTGTTCTTTTCGTGATAAGGTGGTTAGGAGTTTAGCGGCCAAAATCCCACGCCCCATTTTACAATCGCAAGCGAGAACTTACTTCGGCTTACCATTTTTCGCCCCACATTTTTCGACAGCCACCACCCCAAAATCAAGTAGGCCGTAACAAGTCGCTGTAGGCCGTAACAAGTCGCTGTAGCTGTAGGCCGTAACAAGTCGCTTTGGACGCAGTTACGGCATGGAGTGCCAGTTACGGCATGGAGTGCCAGTTAAGCATGGCGTGGCAGTCAGGATCGCCTGGCTCAATGAGGCGATGGATTTCCGACGGTACTGCCGGAACTGCGCTATCGCTTGTTTCGGCCTACGCGTCGAACTTATCTATTGAATTCTGTCCGATTCGTATTCGAAGAAACCTTGGCCTGTCTTTACGCCAAGCTGGTTGGCATCTACCAGCGGCTGAAGAATGTCGATCAATGGCTGCCACACTTGGTCTCCATCCACAAACCGAGCATGGGACATCGTTTGATGAATCAAATCGACACCAATTTGGTCCATCATTCCAAACGGCCCAAGGGGCATGCCGGTCACCTTCTTCCAGGCCATCTCAATCTCGGCTGGGTTCGCAACTCCCTTAGCAACCAACTGCAACGCTGATTGCAAAAGCGCCTTCAACATCCAATTAAAAACATAACCTGGATTCTCTACGGTTTGAACAATAGCCGACTGGCCTATCCGCTGTGCTAAATCCCGCAATCGCTCAATCGTGATCGAGTTCGTGGCGGTGCCGGGCACGATGTCCACCAAGGTTGCACGCCATATTGGGACATGGAAGTGAAAGTTAGCAAACCGTTCAGGTGACACCACATGAGGTTGCATCATGGACGGAGTAAAATAAGAACTGTTGGATGCGATGATCGTCGGCCAGTCCAATCGCTTGGAGTAGCTCTGCAGAATGCGACGCTTCAGCGAAAACTGTTCACTGACAGACTCCAAAACAAGATCATACGGTTCCTTATTGGTTTCAAGCAAACCATCCAACGAAGCAGCGACACTCAAACGCTCCAATAACTGATCCGATGATAGATTGGGCCAGAAGCCTTGTTCAAAAAAACTAAGTCGTTGTGATTCGACCCAGTCCAAGGATATCTTTGTTGCATGATGGTTGCTATCGATCAACGTCACATGCAGTCCATGTGCAACCATCTGGCCCGCAATCTGGCGTCCGGTCCATCCCGCCCCCACAATGAGGACACGTTCGATGGGCTGCCAAGAGATGCTACTTGTTGAGAAAGACGTTACGTTCGATTCGGGTCCTGAAGCCATGGCTGTTGATGATGCTCGCACAGTTGCAGTAATTGCTCAGCCGCCAATGCGGCCTTCTGCTGGGCATCATACCATGCTTGCTGTTGATCGAGCAGGCGACTTAGCCGCTCCTGACGTAGCCCCTGCGTGATCTCAAAAACAGGGGCCGGCTTTCGGACAATGCGAATCCGAGGCTCCTCCAGTCCACTGATTGCATATCGAATATCGACATGCTGGGAATCGCTTGGACGAAGGGTTGGCTTCGTTCGCCTTTTAGAACAGCCCGAATCCATCCGAAGATTGCGATCTCCGGCAACGCGACGGCCTAGAATAACGTCGATCGAACACGGGTCGCAATCAAAGAAACTCGATCGCAAATCAGTGCCATGTTCTCCCGGAATCGTTTTGGTCGTCTCTATTTCCATTTATTCTTCGGTGGAACAAAAGAATCGATAGCGGCGAGCTCGTTTCCTCGCGAAGTTGCTCCAAAGCGAACCCCTAATTCATTGATCTTATTGGCGGCTGCCTCCAACTGCTCACGGTTGTTCAGCTTGAGTGCGACGCTTTGAGCAATCTGAATGATTTCTGCCAGGATCGGCTGATTGACTTTTTCTTGTGCGGACTTCAGCCGCTCCAACGATCTCGCCGTGCGCTGCGCGGAGGTAACACCGAAGGTCGCTTTCTCCGTCGCCTTGGAAGTGGCACGCATACTAAACTCAAGATCAGCGATCATCCCAGCAAGGAACATCGTGCGAAGTCGAGCTGGACTTTCTTCCGCATTGGCTTTGCCATCAGTTCGTACAAAATTGTGGCGAACTGTCCCTTGCGACCAACTGACGAATTCAAAATCAAGACTGCCTGCATTATGCCCACCTACATTGACAAGCTTTTCATCGGGCACGGTATGACATCGATAACAGCTTTGAGCAATCAAATACACATTAATGGGGTTTCGCATCCCATTTTGAATGCTTGTTAGGAACCGTTGATTGCGATGCTCAGGTGTTTCCTGGGCTCGTGTCACCGCAGGTCCACCGTAGTCGTTGTGTACAGCCACCCAATCCTGAGCAGACCCATGGCATGATTCACACGATACACCCGCAATCGCCTCAAGGCGGTTGTCGACTTGGTCCATCGTATAATGACATTGGATACAATTGGATTCGCTTTTGAAATTGCTGATGCCAAGCTTGTTGGCTATCTGTTGAGCTTCCGGCTTTCGATGCAGGGTTAAGAACGTTTCGTGGTGCGGGGTTCGCTTCCAAGTCTGCACTTCGGAGGCATGGCATTTTTCACAGCTTTGGTAGCCAATCACTTTGTGGGGATCGATGGCTACTTGCCAATGTGCATCGCGAGGATCGACTTTGTTGGAGGTGTTCGGCGCCATCCCTACAGCAAGCGAAATCACCACTAACCCGATTCCAGCTATCGCGAATCGAGTCTTGGTTGATTTGCCTAAAATCGTCGAAACGGTTTGAATCTGAATTGGAATCATCGGGATTTGTTGATGGATCTGAGGGACTCTCTTACGTTGTGATCGGGTGCTGGCAATGCTCTGGCATACGCCGATCCTCCGAAACCTAAGCCACAGCTTGCAGCCGAGACGGGAAAATCTCATAATCGCTGCCAATTGCCGAGTCCAAAGTCATCGCACGATCGTTACAAACGGTTCAAGCAGAACTGGACTGTTCCACGATTTGCCTAGCCCACGGCTCAAGTCACGATCGCTCCTCTCCCAACTAAAATGCCCGAAACGAACCAAAAACCTACTTGGTGGCCCGAGTGCATCGTCTCTGGTGGACAGACGGGCGTGGACCGAGCAGCCTTGGACCTGGCGATCGAGCTTGGCATTCCGCACGCAGGATGGTGCCCGAAAGGGCGAGTCGCAGAAGATGGCCCCATTGACGCATGCTATCTTCTCAAAGAATTGGAAAGCTCAAATTACGCAGATAGAACTCGTAAGAACATTCTCGACTCCGACGCAACCCTGATTCTTTACAGCGGCGAACTCCAGGGGGGAAGCTACTTGACCGCGCAGTTCGCAATCCAGCAAAACAAACCTTGCTTGAAACTGCGTCTTTCCCATCCAGGTCGTAAACAACGAGTTCGAGAATGGCTTGAAACACACCAAGTCAAGCGACTGAATGTGGCTGGCCCCAGAGCGAGCAAAGAGCCCATGATCTATCAACGCTCCCTGGATTATCTTCGCAAGCTGTTCCAAGACTCCGTTAGCTAATTGAGCTAACCAGATAAAGCGTATCGACCAAGCCTTCGATGTTGTAAGGCTTGGCCACCATCAGATCCGCACCCATGGATTGCAAGTCATTCCATCGGTCCCACTGGGGAAATCCGTCCACCACCACTTTGATGCTATCCGGAAATTGATCGGCAAGCCGAACTAGGGCTTTCTCGAACCGATCGCTACCCGACGAACCCTCCATTGCATGGGTGGACTTGTCGAAGGTGTTCTCCCGCGGCGGTTTTGCCAGGTCGATCACGATCCAATCAGGTTCAATCCAAAAATCGGTTTGCTCGGGGGCCGCACATACTGTTTGAATCTGATGGCGCCCTAATGCATCGACCCAAAGCTGCTTGGTTTCCATTTGATCCACCACGACCAGGGCCAAGCGAGGCTTGGTTCCTTGGTTGGCCCATTCCCCCTTCGCGATCGTCATCGAATCGATCCATCGTTGCACTCGAACGCTTGGTTTTCTTCCTGGCGATGACTTTGCTTCCTGGGAAATTTGCTTGGATGAATGTTCCATGGGAGGTGCCAATTGGCCAATCCATGGCAGCAATCGATCATGAAGCTCGTACCAATAAAAGGTATTCCAAGCGTCGGGCAGAGGCTGAGTTCGCCGATGGCCGGACCAGTCCGTTCCTAGCACCAAACCCCAGGGAAGCATGGATTGCGAAGTTGTCTCCGACGTCCCATACTTCAGGTCTAAAGAGCGAATAAGGTCTACGGTAGCATCGGTCCGATGATCGCTGGCAAACAGAAGCAATGCCGTCGCATCATTGTTCCCTGTACCACGCGAACCGGAATGATCTTCAATCCATTTCGCAATGTCTTGCTGCCGCAACACAATGACATCACGAAAATGTTCCAACGTCCAACCCCAACAATCATGAGTTGGACCGTACCAGCCAATCTCAATCGATCTTGTCATTATTGAACCGAAGATTGGGTCAGTTCGAGTTCCGCGGACCGAATGATATCGATTGCTTCGGAGGCTGACGTGGCCGAGCGCAGCATGGTCAAGAAGACCTCGTCGGTAACCAGTCTCGCAAGCCTTGCTAAAATTCTTAAGTGCACTCGATCGTCGGTGGAGCAAATCAAAAAGAAAACGTCGGTCAAGTGTCCCGATACATTACCGAAGGGGATCGGTTGAGTCGAAATGCCTAGAGCCACTAAAGGCTCCGCCAAGATCGATGTCTGAGGTCTTCGAGGGTGTAGAAGTGCCACCCCGTTTTCTAAGGCTGTTGGATGGAGATCTTCACGGGCAGCCACCGCTTCAGCCATCACGGCAGGATCCCAGAGCAAACCGGTCATCGAAGCCAATTGACACATCTCGCGAATCACTGAGCTCCGGGTCCTAGCAGGCAACGGAATTTCGATTGCAAGAGGTGACAAGAAGTCGCTGAGCATCGCTCGATCGTCAACCGAGACATCAATGTTCTTCTCTAAAACTTTCTCCATCCGCTCCAATTCCTGAGCGTCGCTAAGACCGATCTGTTCTTCGAGCCAATGATGGATCTCCGATTCAGAAAATCGCCATTCGCCGTTGACTTTACGTCCAGGAATCTTGCCTCGCACCGCCATTTTATTGACCTGACCAGGTGTGATGTGGAGGTACAAGGCGAGTTGGTCTAAATCTAAGTCTTTGCTGGCCATGAAAATTTGTCTGGTAAAATCAACTGCCGCCTGGGGCAGCTTTCGGATGCAAACCACACAATGTAGTAGCCGCTCTAGTCGAAAGAAACCCGAAAATCGTTAATTTTCGCAGCTTGTCCCATGCAAATTCAGGCAATCCATCAACACGGCTTGAGGCGTCGGGCTAAAGATCTTCGAAATGATCGAATAAAGACAGTTTACTCTCGTTCCAAGGCTCCGCCTTGGAACGCCCTGCCTTCGAGGCTCCGCCTCACGTTAGGTATGCATTTAGATCTCAGGAGGCAGGAGCCTCCGGTGCATTGCGTCCCCAGGCGGAGCCAGGGGACGAGTGCTAACAGGATGCAGACTAGCAGGACCTAGCTTCGCACTCTTGAAGGGCGCTTCTACGAGCCAAAACGTTCGTAACAATACCAATTCCGACACAACCGATCGCATAGAGGATTGGTAGACCGGAGTACGAAGGGTCTTTGGGGTTCATGGCAACCATCACAAACAAAGCGCTTCCCATGAACGACGTCAACGATATCCCCAGGTACGCTAAGTACTTTGCATCTCTCATTTTTTGTTCTTTCGAAATGGTCATCATTCTGTCCTTATTACTTTGAAAAACGAACTCGGGCAACCAAGTGCTCAACATGGCACCGGTCGCATAACTGGTGAGACTCAATAACAGAGCGTTACAGGCAACGAAGGTTATTCGCATGCCTGAAACTGCAATGCGACCGTCCATGACTCGCATCTCACGTCGCAAAATCTCTCGGCCGATTTCTCGGTACAATTTTGCCGCTAGATCAATCGCGGGTCGACAACCAAGCGGCAACATCGCTATTCCTTGAAGGCCACTGGTGTAGCGCAACTCTGCCATCGCTAGTAATCGTTCCACGCACTTGCTGATATCAGCGTGACTTGGCGGTCGAACCGATCCGTTCTCGCAATCTATCTGACTAGATGCGTGTCCAGGTAGCTCTACCTGCAACCAAGTCTTAGGGATATAGCATCGGCCTCGATTCCAATCTTCGGCAACATCCCTGGCAATGTTGGTCAGTTGCATGGCCACTCCCAAATCGATCGCATGCTTCTCGGCGATTTGGCTCTTGACGCCCATGACTCGGCACATCATCAATCCAACAACCCCAGCAGCACAGTAAGAATATCGGAGTAATCCTTCTTCGTTTTCAACCTGACCCAGATGCAAATCCATCTCCATACCCGCCAACAGATCCAAGGCTTCTGCCTGTTGGATCCCTCTTGATTGGACTAAGTCGGCGAGCCATTCCGATGCAGGGTGCTGAACCTTTTTTCCTTCGAAGACCCTTTGTACGTCTTCGCGCAGTACCGTGAGCCGACTCGCTGCTTCGTTAGGATCCCCATCGCCATCAACTGCTTCATCGCACCATCGACACCACGCATAGAGCTTTTCCACGTCGCCCCGGACATCTACCGGTAGCCAGCGAGCAGCCAGCGAAAAGGACCGACTATGCTTGCGAATAACAGCGGAGGTTTCGACGGGGACCGCCGCGAAAGTGTCTTGATTATCTTGCGTGGAGACGATCGCTGGGGCAGAGGTATTTTGGTTCGCTCGATCGATCATGGTACTACGACTCCGAAGTCCTGAGCCACTAATCCACAGGTTGCCTTGGCTGTGTTGATGACGCCAGGTACGCCTGCTCCTGGATGTGTACCGCTGCCCACAATGTAAAGCCCTGGGATCGAATCGGATTTGTTGTGTGGCCGAAAAAAAGCGCTTTGGATCAGCGACGGAGCCACCGAAAATGCAGACCCGTGGTATGCGTTGAGTTCCTGCTGAAAATCGGTGGGCGTAAAATGGCGACGCGTCACAATCGATTTCTGCAAGCCTGGTAAATGACGCTCAAGCGAAGCCAAAATGGAATCCCCGTAGCTTTCCGCGACGGTGTTCCAGTCGATGTTTGCTCGCCCCAAATGAGGCACAGGACTCAAGACGTAAAACGCTTCGCATCCGGCGGGCGCTAAAGACGAATCGGTAACCGTTGGAGCGTGCAAATACAAACTAAAGTCTGCCGGAAGCGTGCTACCCCGGAAGATATCCCTCAGCAAACCTTCGTACCGATTGCCGAAAAGAATCGTGTGATGCGCAAGCTCGTCAAAGCGACGGTTGGTTCCAAAGTACATCACGAAAAGCGACATAGACCATTCCATCCGTTCCAATCGTCGACTCGCTTTATCCGCCCTTGGATGATTGCGATAAAGATGGGAATAAGTGTGATGGATGTCGGCGTTGGACACAACCAAGTCGAACCTTTCGCGAGGTCGCCCTTCAGTCGTTACCCAATGCTTGGGCTGCCGCCCTACCAGCTCGACCTCGACTTGATCCACAGGCGCATTCAGCCGAAGTTCCCCACCCAGCTCCTCGAAAAGAGAAACAAGTCCTTGCACCAAAGCGCCTGTGCCACCCTTGGGAAAGAACACTCCCCACTGGCGTTCGATCCAATGGATCAATGTGTAGATTGCGCTGGTGCTGTAAGGATTGCCCCCAACCAGTAGAGGGTGAAAGCTGAATGCTTGTCGCAAATGTTCATTTTTAAGGAATCGGGAAACCGCGCTGTAAACGCTCCTGTCCGCCCGTAGTTTCATCAAGTCCGGTGCAACTCGAAGCATGTCTCGAAAGTTAAGAAAAGGGACGGCACCTAGTTCCTCGTAGCCTTTATGAAAAACCCGTTTGGAATACTCGGCAAACCGCCGATAGCCTTCTACATCCGCCGGCTCGATACCGCGAATCTGCTCAACCAGCCTCGGCTCATCTGAAACGTAGTCGAAGCTCGTACCGTCCATCCATCGCAATCGGTACATCGGATCGACCGGCATCAATTGCACATAATCCTGCATGCATCGCCCTGAAAGCTCGAACAACTCCTCGATGCAATGTGGGGCAGTGATGACGGTTGGGCCAGCGTCGAACGTGAAACCTGCATCGCGATAGACATAAGCCCTACCGCCAGGCTGATCGCGGCCCTCAAAACAAACGGTTTCAAATCCCATCGACTGCAGGCGTATCGCGGCCGCTAACCCGCCGAAGCCGCTGCCGATAACAGCAGCCCTGCCCTGCGTTCCTGTCCGTGTTTGCCCCAAACGTTCTGCTCTGCTGGGCCTGTCAGAATTGGCTCCCGAATTGCATAGAAAGCTTTCAGGAACGGCGGGCAAAACGCTTTCTGACGACGATCGAACCGTCTCTGCTGAAAAATCATGCATCAGCGGCTCTGCTCCATTCATGATGAGGTCGAGAAATACGTTCGAGCACTCTCCTCATTTCCAACAGAGCCCCAACTTCCACGCCTTGTCTTGCCAACTGAGAAAACTGGCGTTCTATTCTTCGTTGAATCGAGGCTTCACCCCTACCTTCCGATCGCAATAGTAACTGTGTCGCCAATTGCGACACTGCTTCCGGATCATCTCCGCTGACTGGTAACTGCCTCACTAGAGCCGCGAAGTCTTCCGAGGAGCAGGCACTGTAAGCCCATGCCCAAGGCCAAGTGATGCGCGAGTTGCGAAGGTCCTCTAATCGCAAAGTAGAAAACTCGTTGCTGGCGTTGGTCATCGATCGAAGCTCTTCCAGATCGTTCCGCATTTGCAAGGCAATTCCAACATTCATTCCAAACCGCGACAGCGCCTCCCGCAAGGGCCGATTGGCCCCTGCTGCAGAAGCACCCAGCGTTGCCGCCATCGAAACTAGACTTCCTGTTTTCAATCGGCTAATCTCTGTCACAATGCTATGAATGTCGGACGGGGCAACCTGTTCAACGCGAGCGCCAAGATCCAGCGACTGCCCGCGGTGACATCGCAATGCAGTTCTTATAACGTGGTGGACCAAGCGGTTCTGGACATCGCGACTCAACGAACGATCAAACATTTTATCAAGCGCTTGGAAATACATCCAGTTGCCCGCATTCAACGCAAGCGGCATCCCAATTTGTAAGTGTAGAGCAGGCATACCACGCCGCATCGGGGACTCATCCTGAATATCATCGATGACCAACGAACCCGCATGCAGCCATTCGATCGCTTCTCCCAGGCATGCCGGTACATCGCCTATTCCACCAGCCATCGCAAACACTAACTCGACAATTGACTTGCGAATACGTTTGCCGGTTCGTTCCAAAAACTGCTCCGCTGGCTCCAACAAATTCTCACGTACCAGCCCATCACAAACGGAAGATTGCTCTAAGTATGGAACTGTATCACTGAACTGGTCAACAACACTCATAGGACGCTTTCCTTCATCGTACTGTTGGTAGACATCGCTTCGCTTCTCATCAAAATACTTGAGCGAATTGAACAAAATGAACGCAAGAAACGAACTGGCTGAAGCCCACCAGGTGGCCAACCCACCACAATCCGAAACGCATCCCACCGCGTGAATCGATGTGAGTAAAATCGAGCGATCGCATCGTTGGAAAGGACTTTGTAGAACCGCCGAAAGATCTGATACCTGGCTTGTGGCTTCACTAGTCGAAATAATAACCGATTCAAAAATCGTCCGAACTTGGAACGCCCTTGGTGCTCGATCGCCAATTTCGAAACTTCCAAATGAGCCTGCTCTGGCGTGGTTCGAGCGATAGTTTCGGCAAACGCAACTGCGAGAGGAAACGAATATCCCGTGGCGGCGTGAAACCATCCGCCTGCGTAGCCCCCGCGAATCGGAGCAACGCCCATGCCCTCGCCAGCCCGTACCTTTGTTCCTGGTAAAAGTTCTGTGCTGATCGGCATAGGTAGGATACCGTGTTCTTCACGCTGAATCGACCAATCCACCACTCCAATGGATGCTAGATACTTCCGGACCTGAGCCAAGCATTCATCGCGATCGATGGCCGGTTCATTAGAAAATCTTGTGTCCTCCACCAGCACCCGTCGACGCTCGAAGGGAAGCGTGTAAATAAATCGGAATCCATCCGACTGCTCCACGCAATCGTCCATGACGATCGGAACCTCAAACGGCCAATCCTCCTTGAGCGCGATCTCAAAGCCCCAAAACTTTTGGTAACCCGTTTTTGCATAAGGCAGCACCTTCGATGCCTCGGGGCCACGACAGTCAAGTACCAGTCGCCCTGAGAACCTTTCTCCCGTTGAGGTCGTAACTTCTTTTTCAGTGATCTCCGTGACGACTGCATTGGTGCGAATCGTACCGCATTGGCGCCCCTCCAATGAGCGCGTTATCGCTGCAGAGAAGTACTCTGACGAAATGGATGCGTACGAAAGTTGGACGGTTTTCCGAAATTGGCTCAATCGAACGTGGTAACTTTGCCAGCGGGTTTCAACGGCATGTTTTAACCAGTGGTCGGCTGTTGCAGAAACATCCTGGGGATGAAACGACCAAGTGTGGTTGCCCCCAAGCCGAGCAGACCGCTCTAAAATCAATACGGTAGCTGTCGGTTGATAATATTGGAGCGCAAGAACAATCAGCCCGCTTTGCAATCCGCCCCCAACAAGGATGTAATCAAAGTGCTGCATAGTCATGCTGCTCCCTGAATTGGAAGTCGGTGGAGGCCATCGGTTCGTCGCGCCATCTGCGGGATGATGTCGTGCAAAACCAAATGTGGTACGGCCATCCCTGAAAGCCCTAAGAACAAGGTCCTAGTTAGCTCCGTACTGAGTTCGCGTCCACTTTGCCAGAACCACATTCCAAGCGCGCAAAGTCCAATCGCACCCAGAGTCATTGGTAACGAAGCCCAAACCAATTCTCGCAGAGTCATGTGATGATCCTTCATCAACTGATTCAGCCCACGGATCGAATGCCAACCACAAAAGAACAAGCAAAACGAAAAAGGGATGGGCGCAACCGCTGAAATAACCGCCAACGTGAGCTGACGTATCGCGAAATCAAAACCTCCTTGCGATCGAACCGTCGCTGACGTGATCGCATGCACCGCATCGACTATAGCGACAGGAATAAACAGCAGGGACAACACCTGAGTTCCATCAACAATAGTTTCCCCGGAGGAACCGATCGACTGCGGAAGAATTGCCTGCAAAACTTGAGTCATTTCAGCCGGTCTCATCCAAGCAGGTACCCAGATCACCAGGCCGCCAGAGCCGATGGCCCGAATCACATTCCATCGGGAAGCTAGCTTGTCTAGCTGCTGTTCCCGTCCAAAGTGATTCGCAGAAATGATGAAAAAACTGATCGCTGTCATGAAAGGATAAATTAGCCAGCCAGCTACAGTTACAACTGCAATTCCAAGGTAAACAGATCCGAACGGAACAAACCAATAACTGCCCCAAGTCGGTGCCAGCCATTTTTTTCCCGACAGATGGTCTAATCCGCCATGGGGAATGCCTAGAACACAAACAGAAACAACAATTACCGCCATGACCCAAGCGCTATGAAACGACACGCCAAACCACACCAGCATGAGTGTGCAAATACAACCTGTTAAAAATAGAACGTGATGCATTCGGTTTCTACAATTCGTTATCCCTGCTCCCCTAAGCCGCAGCCGCTAGCCGCTAGCTTCTTACAAATTTTCCACCCACAGCGTATGTCGCAACCAGCGGCTACGACATACGTTTCTCGCCGCCGATAAGGAGGCCAGCAGAGCCACAACTTATTAGATAGCTGACGCCACGGCTTGACGAGCGGATTCCCCTGTGCGAGTGCTCTTAGCACGGGCAATGAAGTAAATCAGCACACCAAACCCGGCCTTGGCTGTCATGTCTGCGATCGCATATCCAACTTGCAGACCAACAATGCCACTGCCATCAACCGACCCACCCGCTTTGGCTGTCAAAGCATCAACTGTTCCACCCATCGCATAAGCGATTGGATAAACGGCCCAAGTAATAAGCAGTACCAACCGTGCAATTTCGATCAGTCGACGTGCAGCTGCCGGTTGTGTGCCCAACGAGTTTGTTAGCTCCACCCACAGAACGAACAAGATGTAGAAGAATGGGATCGAGGAAAGAACGCCCCAAAGAACGCGCATTCCCCAGCCATCTGGCGTTGAGATCACTTCGCCAGGATATCCGAGGGCGATCATCAAAGCCGCGGCAATAACCAGCCGTGTAAGCAACGAGGTCGCTTTTCGCTTCTCAAGCCTCAACACAGAAACCAATTCAACCATCAACAATGGGACCGTAAGAATCCAGTCTGCGTAGCGGTAAAAATCGTTGAATGAAGCTCCGCTGCCTTTGTAAGTACTCCCCGCCAGGGTATACGCATCCTGCCATGAGTGGCGAATCATGAAATAATGGTAGCAGGCAATGGTTACGACCAAACCCGAAATCATCAAGGCGGGTCGATATTCCTCATCAACCGAGGACCTGGACATAAACAGAAACAGTGCTGCTGCGCCCATCGTAGCAACAGTCATCGAAAATATGTTATCGACGATGCTATACTGAAACACGGAGAGATCGGGCATGGTGCCCAACATAGATGGAATCGACTCGAACATAACAGTCCTCCAAAGGGGAATCTAAAAGGGTTTTGACTTCTTTCGTCAGGTTTGCGGTCAACCCGCAGCACGGAAAGACGACTTAAGACACTGTATGGCACTGTCAAGGGAATCTAAATTCCCAAATCGCTTTTTTTCTTGGCCAGGCCTTTTGATGGGAAAACCCCAATTCGCCTAGGCAATCGAGTCAAGGAAAGAAGGAACAATCGAGTCAAAACAACCAAGGAACGCGTCACAGTTGCCAGAGGCGGACAGTGCATGGTGTTAGCTCGCTGTCGTGATCGCTTGTTGGAAACAATTGAGAAAAATGAAACCCAAGCTCATTCATCCGATTCTTGGCCGCCTCGCTTCGCTTTACGATTTCTGTAGTTCGGAGGCTCAAAAACGGCGTATTGAGACATGGACTTTATGGCTGGCGGTATCGGGCTTTTTGATTCATCTCGGTTTAATAGCCTTGGTAAGTGCGGTACCGAGCCTCCGCACGGGCGTGCTTTCTGACCTGGATCGAAACTACCTCCATGCAGTCTATACGCCGTTTAGCTTCATTCTATTCTACGAAGTCTTGCTGTTGGTTTTTGCGTTGCCGCGTTCCCACACCAGTTCAATCGCCATGCAATACGAGATCCTTTCATTGATTGTGATCCGTCGGGTGTTCAAGGACATCGGCCAGTTCCGCGATCCGGCGACTTGGCTTGAGCAGACCGATGCAGCATTGATCGTAGTCTTGGACATGCTTGCCGCTTTAGCCATGTTTGCACTGATTGCTGTTTTTCGCCGAGTGAGTCGCACGGTTCAACCATCTCAGGAAAATCCACACTTGGAGCAATTCGTCGCGATTAAGAAGTCCGCGGCATTTTTGCTTTTTGGGACGTTGTTATCGTTGGCCGTCTACAACGTTTTGCAATGGCTAACCGGAGTTTTGATGCCAACCATGGAACTGGTTGATTCCGCCAAAAATCCTGATTATTTTTTCTTCCCCATGTTTTTTGAGTTCATGATCTTCACGGACATTTTCTTGTTGATCGTTTCGATTCCCTTTTTCGAACGTTATGAATACGTCCTTCGCAATGCGGGGTTCGTCATTTCAACGGTACTCTTGCGATTCTCCCTTTCGACTCCGCAACCCTACGATCTGCTGGTCGGCCTCACCGCAATTCTGTACGGCTTAGGCGTCCTGAGCGTGTTTTCCTATAGCACCAAAGTCCGAACGCACGGCGACGATTAGTGCAAACCCTGGTACGCCGTGCCGTAACTGTGTCCAAAGCGAATTGTTACGGCCTACTTCTAGCAAGTGACTCAGCTAATCTCTTCGCCATCGTCAAACAAAGATAATTGCCGATACTCAGATGCCTTTTTTGGTTTCGGTAAAGGGTCGCGTTTCTTGCGGGAACCATGCTTCACAAACACACGTTTCGAATCGTCGATCGCAGCACCTGTCTGACGAATCGCAAATATCTTTTCTTGCGCCGATTTGTACGCCTGCCGATGCTCTACGATAGGAAACGGATAATCGCTTCCAACGATGCAACCTATTTGAGACTGTAAGTCTATCGGCATCCGGTGCGGCTCTGGCAAATACTGATCCGGAACGTTTGCTAGTTCGGGAACGTATTGCCTAATGAACGCTCCCGTCGGATCGTGGTCGATCACTTGCTTCGCTGGTGAGTAGATGCGGATGGTGTTGATGCCGGTCGTACCTGATTGCATCTGGCATTGCGAAAAATGGATACCCGGCTCAAAATCCAAAAAGTGCTTCGCCAAATACACCGCTGTCGGGCGCCAATGTAGCCATAAGTGATTGGAGGCGAACGAAACCAACATCGCTCGCATTCGAAAATTGATCCAGCTCCTTTGATGGAGTGCTCGCATGCATGCGTCGATCATCGGATAGCCAGTTCTACCCTCCTTCCATGCTTCGAATCGTTCTTGGTTGAAGTCATTCTCACGCAGCCCGTCGTAGACACGGCTGATGTTCTGGAATTCGAGTTCCGGCTCGTCTTCCAGCTTTTGCATAAAGTGACAGTGCCACGCCAACCTAGATGAGAAAGAACTGAGCGACCCCGCCCAACGCGAGTCGAAAGAACCGGCCGGAGCTTCCCGAACTTCTTCTTGTCGCTCAAGCATGCTTTGGTAGGCGGACTTCATGGAAATGCAGCCCCAAGCCAAATAAGGGCTTAGCCGACTGCAATCCTGATGAGCACTCACTGGACTCGACATCCCCTTTCGGTAGTTGAACCCACGAGTTGTTAAAAATGAATCCAAAACTTCTTTCGCCTTCAACTCGCCACCCACCTGCAGGTTGGTCTTTGGGGAAGCACCTAAGCCCAGCCGCTCCGCTTCAGGCAGTTGTCCCCAATCAAAATCACTTGGAATTACCATGCTGCTCGGCGCGGGAGCTAAAGGAGCTCTCATTCTCTTCTGCCACAGGTCCGCCCATCCATTGCGACTCTTCAAAGGTCTCACAACACCATTTTGAGGGAATTGCAGCCAGGGTATTCTTTGCTGCGTCGACCATTTTGCAACGTTCTTGTCTCGCGAGTAAGTAAAACCATTGCCGGTCTCCTCGTGCGAATAAAGAGCTGCAATATCAAAGGCAGCAGCGATTTCCGTGAAGACTTCCGGTAATTCGCCGACCCGCAGTGCCAACCGCCCGCCAATGCTTGATAGGCGTTGCATCAAATCGTTTAAGGACTGAATGATGAAGTCAAAATGGGACCGATCCATCTCGGGCATCGACCACAGTTTGGGCTCAAATACATAAAGCACCAAAACAACCCCTTGCTGACAAGCTTCCCAGATCGGTCGATGGTCGCTGAGCCTTAGATCTCGCTTTAGCCAGACAAGATGAATGGGCTTTTTCTGTACGTCACGCATTGTCTTTTGGTATCAACGCAGGAATTCTTTTGACTTTGCTTCCCTCACCGCGGCACCGCTCGCTGCAATACTTGACTTGGTCCCAGT
This sequence comes from Pirellula sp., assembly GCA_044359895.1. Classification (GTDB taxonomy): domain Bacteria; phylum Planctomycetota; class Planctomycetia; order Pirellulales; family Pirellulaceae; genus JBKCUI01. The sequence continues at coordinate 2,133 of JBIKLJ010000036.1, read as the reverse complement.
CTTTTGCCCATTTTTTCCGCCAAGCGAAGGGACGGTTGCAAACAACGCAGTCTTTGGTCGGCAACTCCGCCTTGGGGCGATTTTTCATACTGGCTCTCCATTATCTATCTCTTCCGAATACATCACTGAACTGCGAAAAGTCGATGAACTAAACAGATAAGAAGAAAAAAGTGCGAAACGTGCAATCAACGCGAAAGGGGTTGCCAGTGTCCTATCATCCCAAGGTCTCAAAGTCTTTGATCGCAAGCTAATCGGCATTCCCGGTGTTGCGAGCAAAGTAAGAAGAACCAGGAACATGAACTATGTTGGATATTGTTGATACAGCTGTTGGTGCAGGTACATTTAAGACTCTTGCTGCAGCACTCGGAGCTGCCGGTTTGGTAGACACTCTTAAGAGCGCCGGCCCTTTCACCGTGTTTGCACCCACGGATGATGCCTTCGCCAAGTTGCCTGCGGGAACTGTCGAAAGTCTACTTTTGCCTGAGAACAAGGATAAGCTAGTTGGTATTCTTACGCATCACGTGGTGGCCGGGAAAGTGACCGCAGCCGATGTAATGAAGTTAACCACCGCCACCACCGTCGCCAGCAAACCGATCAAGATCGCAGTCAAAGAAGGCAAGGTAATGATCGACGATGCAACTGTTACTGCGGCAGACATTGATTGCACCAATGGCGTTATTCATGTCGTCGATTCTGTAATCCTACCAAGCTAAGTACGACACCTTTCCTCGAAGATATCGTTGCGTTGTAAGACAACAGATTGCAACTTGCACGCAACGATGAGGACGAGCAAACCCCAGTTCGAATGGTCGTACTGCCTGCTTACTCGAAAGCCAAAACGTCAACTTTGTCTTTCCCTTCAGCGACCTGTTGGCAACGTCTTGAATCGGTCCGTGAAGCGAGGCTGGGAAACCACCGTAAGGCCGAATGACAACGCCCAGCGAGGACTGACCCACCAATCGTACTTTGGGCTCGTTCCAGAATTCGGCTTTCGACACTTGAAGACCGATACGGTCGTTCACGTCAACATCTTCCAATGCCCACTCGCTCGCCTGCCCTTCGGTTTCGATCTCCACATCCTGCCATACCACGTAGATGTCTTGCCATGCGACTCCGCCGCGATGTCCTGAACTTCATTGTCTTCGAATCGGTTTCCGCCCATCGCAACCCAATCGGCGTGTTTGGCGTAAATCCCCCATCGATTCCCCTTGAGCTGATTGTTTTCAAGAACCCAGTGGTACGCTCGCCACTTCGCCCCTTGACTGGCTAGGTCTCCTATCAATGCAATTCCAGCTCCATTGTTTTCCATACAAACATTGCCGCGAGCCAAGGTGTGCGACGAGCTACCAAACATGAATACAATGCCCGCGTGCCCTTGGTCGGGTAGGTGTGGAGAATTATGGGCTCCCGTTGCAAGCCCCCTTTCCATCAAGCGTGATCTTGGACGCCTTGATGATGATTCGCGAGTAGGTTTGGTTCGGATCGAGGGTCGTACTTTCAGTGATAATCAGTTCGCTCGGGTTGGACGCATGGACGCTGACCATGCTCCCGAGCCAAAGCATCGAACAATAGAAAATAGCGATTGCTGGAACTCGGAACTTAATAGTTTTGCAACCCATCTCGTTGTTCGTCCTGCCGCTGGGGCGTAAATCGTTCGATCACCAAACAGCAAGTGAGTTTACCGGAGTCGCAGAATTACCGGTACTTTGATCGAAGCCCTATTTTAGACGCTGGTTCAAGAGCCCTTTTGATCTGGGCACCGAAAACGCCCCACTTCGAAGTCCCTCAAAGCCATATGCTTGGTTTTTCTACCTGCCGTCCGTGCACGCCAAAGTCGAAATGAGGATGGTTTCATTTCCGACCGCATCAGCTTGATAACCTCGCCCGGCGTCAGGCCAAATTGAGTTTGGATCGAATCAAAGGCAGTCCGATCTTCCCATGCCATTTGAATGATGCGATCAATATCTGCAGGCGTTAGTGGCATAGTGTTCTTGTCTCTATTGTGTGCCGATGCTGAAGTTTGGTCTCAACGTATCGTAGTTCATTCCATCGTAGTTCATTCCATCGTAGTTCATTCCATCGTAGTTCATTCCATCGTAGTTCATTCCATCGTAGTTCATTCCATCGTAGTTC
>JBIKLJ010000391.1:0-3073 GCA_044359895.1 Pirellula sp. | reverse complement strand
TCCCTCCTTGCCAAGACCCCGGAGATTCGAAGCTTTTTTGCAACCGCAAAAACCTGAAAAAATCGCCCAAACCGCTTGACGAGAACTCAGATGTCTCTGCGTTTCAAAAAACTTCGCGGGAGTCGAACTTGGGTTTTCTCACCCGAACAAATGCTGTGTCCCTTTGATGTCTCTTGATCGAACATGTGAAGCGTCAACAGATCGAATCGAAAAAGCGGAAACGCATCAACGAGCTTCACGCAATAATCCGGAAACGTAAGGCAGCGTCGGCCGCCGAAACTGCTATTGACCAAGAGGCTGAAGAGCAGCAGAAGCGAGCTGCCTAATCCGTTTCCCCAAGGCTTCCGAGAAAGCGGCCCCGCGGTTAAAACATTGGGATTCTGTCGTATGATTCGGTTCAAATGGTGAATTCGAATGGTAACGCAGCGAACTCGCCGAAAAATCATGAGCACCCCAAAGAGCAAACTTACCGAAGCGGCGCTTCAAGTCAAAATAGGATCCTACACGCGGCACATTTTTTTGTGCGTCGGCGAAAGTTGCTGTTCCAAGGAGCAAGGCGAAGCAGCCTGGACGGCGATCAAAAATGATCTGAAGGAGAAGAACTTGTCCCTTTCGGAGGGCCCATCAGCCTGTTATCGCACTAAAACCGGCTGTTTGCGAATCTGTATGCAAGGACCCATTCTAGTGGTCTATCCAGAAGGGAACTGGTACGCGAACATGACTGCCGATCGCATTCCCGAGTTTGTTGACCGGCAAATCGTTAAGGGCGAGGCCGTTGAGGAGTGGATCTTCGCGAGAAACCCACTTTCGATTGCGGCTAAATGAGTCAGGGGGGGCGGCAAGCAAATCGTTTCGTCGATTCAATGTCTACCAAACATTGCCGATCAGTTCCATCAACTTGTCTTGAAATTCTTGCGGTATCACGCTTAATTCCTGCTTCACTAACTCCATTTCCTTATCAGTTCGAAATTTCTTTATTTCCTTGGATGCTTCCAAAAAAACAGACACAGCGATTAAAAGACGAGGCAAGTTTGTTAGATCGTGCGGACGAAAACCGTTCTCTGGCGTTTTAATCGCATGGTTGTTAACGCCCGCTGCTCAAAATGGACTTTATGGAAGCCATGGATGCTTCGGAACGGGCACAGCACAAGCTGGCATGTTAAGATGGCCCCGAGCACTTTCAGGGACCTTCAAGCTTGGGTGCGAAGATCGGTTGCTTTATCCTCTCGGAGCTAACTTCCATGCGCAGACTTTTTTCGATCATTCTTAGTACCGCTGTTTTTCCTTTCAGTCTCCCAACGATGGCGGCGGATCCTGCAAGCATCTCTTGGACCAAGCAAGTCCTCGATACCAAGTTTCGATCCGAAGGGGTCGCGGTCGCGGACGTAAACCAAGACGGGAAGAAGGACGTGCTCAATGGTGAATATTGGTATGAAGCCCCCCAGTGGACGCCTCATGAGTTGCAACCGCCCATGGACCATAAGGACGGGCTTGGAAACTACAGCCGCTCTTTCGCATGCTGGGCTGAAGACCTGAACCATGATGGCTATCCCGATTTGATCGTGATCGACTTCCCCGGTATCCCCTGCTATTGGATGGAAAACCCCAAAGGAAAAGAAGGGCACTGGGTCAAGCACACGATTTGGCATAGCGCCTGCAACGAAACACCCATCTATGCAGATCTTTTAGGAACGGGCAAGCGAGTGCTGCTGATGGGGTTTCAACCGGTGGGCGCACCTGCTGAGGGCAGCGATGGCCAAATGGCCTATTTTTCACCCAACGAAAAGGATCCCAACGGACTTTGGGAAATGCACCCGATTAGCGAGCCCAGTCAACCTGGAAAATCGATTCCCGGCACAAACCGATTTAGCCATGGATTGGGTATCGGGGATCTGAACCGGGATGGAAAGCAAGACGTCCTTTGCACGGCTGGCTGGTGGGAACAGCCTCAATCGAACGATGGCAAATCAGCCTGGACGTTCCATCCTGCCAACTTGGGAGAATCCTGCGCGGACATGTTTGCGTTTGATGTTGATAACGATGGTTTGACGGATGTCTTGAGCACGTCCGCTCATAAGTTCGGCATTTGGTGGTATCGCCAACGTCCGAAACTAAAAGATAGCAACGATCCCGATCCAGCCTTCGACAAGGTCGAACTCTTCGGTCGCTTGGTATCCGAATCGCATGCGGCTCATTTTGTTGATATCGATGGCGATGGAAACAAAGATCTGGTCACAGGAAAAAGATGGTGGTCGCATGGACGGTCCGAACCAGGCCACGATTGGGATGCTAAGGTCTACTGGCTGAAGGCCGTGAAAGAGAACGACGGGTTCGTCAACTTCGTTCCTCAATTGATCGATAGTGATTCGGGCATTGGAACCCAATTTGAAGTCATCGACATCAATGGCGATGGCTTGCTCGACGTTATCTCGTCGAACAAAAAAGGGGTCCGAGTGTTGATCCAACACCGCTAAGCAGCATATCACCCAACGCATCTTTTTGCGGTCGTGTGCGGAACACAGGACTGGATCAGCGAATGATCCAAAGTTCTTCATTCGACCGAAGCAGAACGCAATCGCTCCTCGCTGCCAACGTGGAGCGAATCGTTTGCGAAGTTTCGATCGATCCTAATTCTTCAAATTCGCCCGTGGCTGCCAGGACGGTCACTTTGCCATCGTGCGAAGCGTTGATCAGCTTGTCACCAAGAATCACGGGCGAGCCTGAGTAGTCGCCGCCGATTCGTTTGTTCCAAACTTGGCTTCCAGACTTCAGCTCAATGCAAGTCACAATGCCGGTGTCGCTCCATAAGAACACGAAGCCGTTGTCAACCACGGGGGTAGGTACATAAGGGGCGAATCGATTGATGCGAAACAGCTCCTTACGTTGGTCCACATCGAAGGCCACCAGAAGATTGTCACGTCCGCCCCCGGAACCATGCGTCCCCAATAAAATATTGCCCGAGAGAACGGCTGAAGAACAAACGCGTTGTCGAAAACAATCATGGGACCAAAGAAGATCTCCAGACTTCGCGTTCAATGCAAACATCCCTTGACCGGTCGTGCTGCAGATCAGT
>JBIKLJ010000162.1:0-11150 GCA_044359895.1 Pirellula sp. | reverse complement strand
CGCTACCGTGGGTATCCTATTGAAGAGCTAGCGGAACACTGCGATTTTCTTGAAACAAGCTATTTGCTGATTTATGGGGAGCTTCCGACCCACGAACAACTCGAAAGCTTCAAGGATTCAATCGAAAAGCACACGATGCTCCACGAGGACATGCGGTCTTTTTACAACGGATTCCCTCGGGATGCACACCCGATGGCAATTCTTTCAAGCGTCGTCGGTGCGATGTCGACCTTTTACCAGGATGCTCTGGATCCACATGACCCCGATGAAGTGGAGGTTTCCATCCATCGATTGATCGCCAAACTTCCAACGATTGCTGCCTACAGTTACAAAAAGGCTTTTGGTCAGCCTTTTATCTATCCAGACAATAGCCTGGATTACTGCCAAAATTTCTTGAGCATGATGTTTGCTTTGCCAAGTGAACGCTACCAGCCAGATCCGGATTTTGTACGAGCTCTGAATCTATTGCTGATTGTGCACGCGGATCACGAACAAAACTGTAGCACGTCGACCGTTCGTTTGGTCGGTTCTTCGAATGCCAACTTGTTTGCGTGCATTTCCGCCGGGATCTGTGCCCTTTGGGGCCCGCTTCATGGTGGGGCCAACGAGGCTTGCGTCAACATGCTCAAGCAAATTGCCGACGACGGCGGAAATGTCAAAAAGTATGTTGATATGGCCAAAGACAAATCCAGCAACTTCCGACTGATGGGGTTTGGGCATCGCGTTTACAAGAACTATGACCCGCGTGCGAAGATTATCAAAGCGGCTTGTGATGTTCTGCTGAATAAGTTGAATCTCAAAGACCCGTTGTTTGACGTCGCTCAAGAATTAGAAGCTGTCGCGCTGAAAGATCCTTACTTCGTCGAACGCAAGCTATACCCGAATGTGGATTTTTATTCGGGCGTGATTTATCGTGCGATGGGTATTCCAGTCCAGATGTTCACGGTGCTTTTTGCCATCGGGCGATTGCCAGGTTGGATAGCGCATTGGGTTGAGATGCAGAATTCGCCGAACACGCGGATCGGTCGCCCTCGTCAGGTCTACACTGGGCCTGTCAAACGTGAAATCGTTCCTATCGAGAAGCGATAATGGAGGGCTCGAGTGTTACCTGATTCGAAGTCCCATTTGCCTGAATTCCAGAATGCCCTGCAAGATGGGCAACTAGAACCTACTGGCGAAGCGGCTTCCACAGGTCCAGGGTCTCAAAAGATCTCCTTCGTCCTCGACAACCCAGTTTCGCAACTTTCGTGGATCAAAAAGTCCCTGTTGTTTGCGCAGCTTTCGCGATTGTCTTATGCCAATCCGGAACCCGTCGAGAAGAAAGCTTATGAAGCGGGCTTGGACGAATGCATTTTTGTCGCTCGCGACGGTGCGGAAGCGTACATTCTGGGCAACCGAACCGACTGCATGGTGATCTGTCGCGGAACAGAACCGAACCAGTGGAATGACATCCGGGCAGATGCAAACGCTTGGACGGTGTCCACCGATGTAGGCCGAGTGCATAGCGGATTCCATTCGGAAGTGAATGATTTGTGGCCCAGGCTGGAGCAGCTTTTGAAAGAGAACCAAAGAACGCTTTGGTTTGCCGGCCATTCGCTTGGCGGAGCCATGGCAGCCGTGTGTGCTGTCCGATGCAAAATTTCTTCGATCCCCTCGAATCCAGCGGCTATTTTTACTTACGGTGCGCCGCGCGTTGGCAACAGATCCTATGCATCTATTTTGAAGATCAAGCATTACCGATGGGTCAACAACAACGATATTGTGCCGCGTGTTCCGCCGAGATGGTTGGGATATCGACACATGGGCCAGGAAATTTATCTAAACCGCCGAGGCAAAATCAGCTCCTTGAGAGCTTGGTTTCGGGTTCGCGATCGATTCCGAGGACTTTTGGCATCTCTTCGCGTTGGAAAGCTGGATTATTTTAGCGATCATTCCATGGTGGAGTACATTAAGCACATCCACACTATCTACGACGACGAGCTGAACGGCTTGCCCGTCAAAACCCCGTCCCACATACCCGCTGAATAGTCTATGCTCACCGCGATTATTGTTGTCTTTGTTGTTGGCTATTTGGCCATTGTTTTCGAGCACCAGATCCATGTGAACAAGGCGGCATCCGCAATCCTAACGGGTGTACTTTGTTGGTCCATTTATGCAATTGGCTACGAGCAGCTTGTGCCTCAAGCAGCTTTTGATGCGTGGGCTCAGCTTCACCACTCGGCCGATGACGCGGAACATGCCGTGGGGCATTTACCCGCCAAGTTATTGTTCGTCACGGAGCATCAACTGGGTCATAGCTTCAACGAGATCGCAGGCATTTTGTTCTTCTTGATGGGGGCCATGACCATTGTTGAACTGGTGGACGCTCATGAAGGATTTTCGCTTGTTACCAAATTCGTTCGGGCTAGAAACAAAGTGACCTTGCTTTGGATCGTGGGATGGGTCACTTTTTTCTTGTCCTCGGTTCTGGATAACTTAACCACCACCATCGTTGTCGTATCGCTTTTGCGGAAGCTGATTGCAGATCGCGAGACGCGGCTCATGTACGTTGGTATCGCAATCATTGCTGCAAATGCGGGTGGTGCATGGTGTGTCATTGGGGATGTAACGACCACCATGCTGTGGGTGAAAAACAAGATAGGGGCGGTCGAAGTGATGCGAGACCTGTTCTTCGCAAGCGTTGTTTGTTTGCTAGTCCCTTTGCTTGCCGCATCGCGATGGATGAAGGGGGAATTGCCACCCATCGATCACAAAGTCGATGAAGAAGATGATCGAACTATTGAATCTTGGCATAAGGCCTTGTTCCTGGCTCTAGGTTTGGCTGGCCTGATGAGCGTACCCATTTTCAAAGCCTACACCCACTTGCCCCCATTTATGGGAATGGTGCTGAGCTTGGGTGTGCTTTGGCTGGCCTCGGAATTGGTAAGTCATACGATGGATGAGAAGACGCGAAGCTCCACCGGAGTTTTAGCTGCTTTGCGAAGGGTCGACATGTCCAGCATTCTTTTTTTCCTTGGTATTTTGCTGGCCGTAAGTGCATTAGGAAGTGTCGAAGTCTTAAAAAATCTAGCGGTAATGCTTCAGAACGCGATCGGCAATCAGGCGATCATCGCCGTCATCATTGGGTTGGTGTCCGCTGTTGTGGACAACGTGCCTTTGGTTGCTGCGGGCATTGAAATGTATTCAGAAACACCCGCCAATGATTCGTTCTGGATGTTGTTGGCATATTGTGCAGGTACCGGTGGAAGTTGTTTGATTATTGGTTCCGCAGCAGGGGTAGCAGCCATGGGCTTGGAAAAAATCGACTTCATGTGGTACGCCCGGAAGATAGGTTGGCTGGCGTTAATCGGTTACCTCGCCGGGGTAGCAGCATATTTGATTCAGCACTCGATCTTCGGATAACGCGGATACTTTATGTCCTCTCCAAGTTCACCGATCCTGGTTGCAACCGAACTTCGCAAGGTCTACCAAACCCCATCGGAAGAAATCGTCGTTCTCAATGGCGTTTCCTTCGAGTTGCAGGCTGGCGAAAACATGGCGATTGTCGGGCCGAGCGGAGCAGGCAAATCCACCTTGCTGCAAATTCTTGGAGCTCTAGATCGTCCAACCAGTGGCTCAGTTTCCGTGGGTGGTGTCGACCCTTTTTCGATGAATGAGAATCAACAAGCCCGATTCCGAAATGAGAAAATTGGGTTCATCTTTCAGGACCATCATTTGCTTCCCCAGTGGAACGTTCTCGAGAACACCTTGTTACCGGCTTTAGCTAACGGGAATCCGACAGTAGAAGTCCGCGACCGTGCCGTTCGGCTCTTAGAACGAGTCGGGCTCCAGCATCGAATGACCCACTTGCCAAGTCAGTTATCGGGAGGCGAGCGTGAGCGTGTTGCGGTGGCTCGATCGTTGCTACTTAAGCCGATGGTGGTTCTCGCAGACGAACCGACCGGTAACTTGGATCGAATCTCCGCAGAAAATGTGTCGCAGCTTCTGCTCGAAGTCCCCCAAGAAGAGAATACGGTCCTGATCGTCGTAACTCACTCGAGCACGCTTGCAGCCAAAATGCAGCGATGCTTTGAACTCAACGCCGGGAAAATGCAGCTCACTTAGTATGAAAAAAAAGATCTTCCAGGCAAAGCGGTTTTATGTGCAGGAAGTCACGGAGATCTTAGCCGACGGTTCGAATCTGGTTCGAAACATTGTCAGGCATCCAGGGGCGGTTGTCATACTGCCATTGGTCGATGAAGATCACGTCTGTTTGATTCGCACTTATCGAGTCGCGATCGATGCTTGGCATCTTGAGCTACCAGCAGGCACGTTGGATAAATCGCTTTCCCCATTGGAGACAGCACATTTAGAATTGCAGGAAGAAACAGGGTATCGTGCTGCTCGGATGAATTTGATCCATACGTTCGCGATGTCCCCCGGGATACTTGATGAGAAGATGTACTTCTATGCAGCTCATGGTTTGACTGCCGGTGAGGTTTCGCGAGAAGTTGGTGAACAAATGGATAACGTTGTTTTTTCTTGGGCAGAGATCGATACGCTTCTGCGAGACAAAAAGATTCGCGACGCTAAGACGCTAGCGGCCTTGCTCTGGTACATGCGTTATCGCGATTACGCCTAAAGAATTGGCGATGCTTAGCACGTACGCAAGGCTCATGGGGTATTGGCAATTAGCTTTTCTCTTCATTGAGCCGCGGGCGCTAGCCGCGTTGAGTTTCAATGCGTTGAATACGTAGTCGCGGCTAGCGCCCAATGGACGCCCAAGTAGCCGATGAGTGCGGTTTAGCTGCGGCGATGTGCTTAGCAACCGAAGCTGGCTTACTCGCCACGCGCAAAATAGGACTGTAGATCCCCAGCGCCCACATTGAGCCAGGTCAGATGGTTCCAGAACACGACATTCTTCTCATTCGTTGTTGATAAGGATAGATCGACTCGAGGACGTGTGCTGACAACCACAAGCTTCGGGACCCGACCATGCTCGCGCTCAATGAGCCGCAATGTGTCCCAGGTCTGGGTGTTCTTGTTGGAGGTCGCGATAGCCAGTCGATCCAAAAGCTGCGATGATTGCGAGCGCGAACGAATTCGATCCGCTATCTCCGGCTTTGAATCGGAGATAGCTACGGTAATCACACCTGAGTTTGAGCCGACGATATGGCTAACCAGAGTCGCAACAAACTCGATTGCAAGATCTTCTAGATTGATCGTCGTATCCATGATCTTTCCGACAGTCTTCGGGCGATGCAGATCCAAAAGGATGACATACTCTTGGCTATCTTCTTGTTGAAACTGCTTTACTACCAGTTCGTTGCGTTTTGCTGAAGATCGCCAATGGATTGCGCGTGGACTGTCGCCCGAACGATAGGAACGTAAGCCAAAAAATTCCCCTTCGTCCGATAGGGATCGCGTGCGGCGTTGCCGGTTGCTTAAGTTGCGAACGTCGAACAAGTCTTTCCATTCGGGAAGCAATCGTCCTATGGCCGGCTGAACAATGAAGGTATCGCCACTTCGAGGAGGCAGGATACCCCGCATGAGGCCCATAGGGAATCGCGTGGTCAGCTCGGTTCCAAGGAACTGGTACTTTCCACGTCGCTGAGCTAGACAGCGATACTTTTGCGAACGGGTAGCGTTCGGAGGAATCGATGTGAATAGCAAAGCGATTCCTTGAAACACAGGAACCGAAGCATCTTCTTTGGAGAGCAAGATCATTCGATCATGAGCGAGAATCAGCCAGCTACCCAGCCAGCGTTTTGGGTTGGTGATGCTGAGTTCTATATCGAACGGTTTCCTCGCATGGATGGATCTTGGCAATCGTCGGCGAGAATTCAGTCCGTAGAGAGTTCTGCTACAGACTCGCCATTGAACCAATAAGATTCCCAGCAGCGTCCCAGCTAGGATGATCAGCAGGTTGACGTCGCGCAGCACTGCGCCAAGCAAGACAAAGGATGCCATGAACGCAACCTGCAGACCCTCGCGGGTCATACGTGTCGTGACACGCTCCGACGAGTTGCTGATGGAGCGGAAAAATCGCAGAGGCCATTTTAGAATCAGGGAGAAGCTCGCGGCCCAGCCTCGGGGTGTGGTTGTCGCGATGGTTGCACTCGAGGAATTCGCCGAGACCGATTTCCTGGGATGGGAGTCGATAGAGTTGTTTTGCATTGGAAGGCTACCGCTCGCGGTCAAACTGGAACGGGAACTGTTTCAAGACATCGGGTGATGATAGACTCAGCAATCGTTCGTTCGCTGCCTGCGGCAAAACCTCGCGGTAATACGCGGTGAGACAAAACAGGGACCGCCATTTTTTTGACGTCATCAGGCACCACATAGTTTCTTCCGGATAGCATCGCCAAAGCTTGTGCTGCACGATAGAAAGCAATTGCGCCACGGGTGCTAACGCCTACTTGAAGCTCATGGCTATTGCGGGACTTTTCAACGATGTCCTGTAAATAATCGACGATCGAATCTTCAACCTGAACGGTGCGTGTGATTGCTTGAACGGCAGATACTTCTTCCAGCGTGACGACCGGTTTTAAGGTATCAACAGGTTCGCCCGTTCGGTGCGATCGCAAAACACCTCGCTCCGCTTCACGATTCGGGTAACCTACCTCAATCCGCATCATAAACCGATCCAGCTGACTTTCGGGTAACACGTAAGTACCTTCGAATTCGAAAGGATTTTGAGTCGCGATCACAAGGAACGGGTCCGGCATCGAGTACGTTTTGCCATCGACGCTCGCTTGACGTTCGCTCATGGCTTCCAACAAAGCACTTTGAGTTCGCGGTGGTGCACGATTGATCTCATCCCCCAAAATCACATTGGCAAAGATTGGACCTTGGTTGAACTTGAATTCGCCATCGTGAAAAACACTGCTGCCGATGATGTCGCTTGGTAGCAGGTCCGGAGTGAATTGCACCCGAGTGAATTTTCCAGCAATACTTTTGGCAAGTGCTTTGGCGATTAAGGTTTTACCAACGCCTGGCACGTCCTCAAGTAAAATGTGCTCGCCGGCCATCAAGGCAACCAATGTCTTCCGAACCGCTTCTATTTTTCCGAGAACTACCGATTCTATGTTGGCTTGTAAACGTTTCAGTACCGCCTGAGTCGAGTCATTCATTCAATTTGTCCGGTTGTTGCAAATGCGTGTAGCTAAACTAGGATTTCGTTCGGCAATAATGTCCGTAGATGCCCGCAATAATTAAAGCTAATCCGATTAGCCCGGCACCATACCAAACTGTCGCAGGAACTCCGACAAACCGAAGGTTCGCGAACCAAGTATTCGCGAAAACACATAGACCAATAAAACCAAAATAAACCGTGGAGAAGACGGCCAGCAATCGCAACCCAATGGATTGGCGACGCTGAATCTCGGAACCAGATTCCGCTTCGACTTGATTTTTGGAATGATGCATTTTTTTCAGTTGGGCGGATGGCGACAAACTGGAGACAAGGTTCGAAACGGGGGGAGAGGCCGACTGGGTTCCGATGATACGGATTGTATCAGCAGGGCAGACGAAAATGTAGCCGCTAGGTCCTTTGCATGCACCAATTTCAAGACCTAGACTGAGTAATCTCCTCGGACCACCGTGTTTTGCTGTTCGACGGGCTCACTTACCCTCTCTCAGGCCATCCATGAGCTTAAGCTTACTGATTGACCAACTCAGTGAACAACTGCCAAACGCATCAGAACGTCGCTTGGCATGTTTGGCCATGCTTGTTTGCGATCGATCGCCTACCTTGGCATGTCTCAACGACAAACCGAGTTTTTTGTCCCTTTTGGACGATATCCACTTGAAGATTCAGTCACTGGACGATCAGCATGCTGCGGTTGCGTTGGAGCTTGACTCGTTGGCCCAAACGGAGCCATGCGAATTTGAGCCGAAGCATATTTGGACGTTGATTCGCGCGATTAAGGTCCAAAGTCAGTTTGTCGACCTGCTAACCGGGGTCAAAATCGAACAAGAAGTAACCAACTAAGCCACTCCAACACAACCAAGTCTTTCCGTCGCATTTCTCTTTGAATCCCAATTCTTAACGCTCCGTATTCTTAACGCTCCGTAGCACCCTTACCCGCTAATATCTTGTCGCGAAACTGGTTGATTCTGGATACGCGCGTTCCTGAGTTTTTGGCTGAGTTGAGGTTGATGACGTAGCTTCTCTGTCGTCCCGGAGTAAGACGGTAAAAAGCGTCCGCAAGTTCTGCATCACACTTCATCGCTTCCATGAGTTCCTCCGGCAATACGATTGGCCCAACTTCCGTCTTGACCGGTTGGATACCAGCCTCCGCATAACGCATCGCCTCTTCGAGGTAAGACTTGATGACTACCTCCATGGCGTCGCAAATCGATTGCAACGTCCACATCCTTTTGAAAAATGGGTCTTCGATGTCAAGAATCATGTCATCAACTCTTCTTTGTTATCGTTGCCCCAAGGGGCACGTTCATTTGAGTCTTCCATGCAGCAGGAATTGTTGACAAATGGTACGCTGGCTAATACTCTAGCGAACTGATTTTGCCTGCCCACCAGTCCTCTCTTCCCTCCCCCACCCTTCCTAAAGAAGAAACAACATGCTTCAAATTGCCTTCCTATTCTACATGGGTTTCGTCGGCGAGTGGTCTCAGTTTCGCGGCAACAATTCGGACGCTCACGCGGTAGATGTTCAAGTTCCCATGGAATGGTCCGATTCCAAAAACGTAGATTGGAAGATCAAAATTCCAGGGTTGGGTTGGTCTTCTCCCGTAGTGGTCGACGACCAGGTTTTTGTAACGACCGCAGTCGCACAAGGCGAAGGGCTTTCATTGCGAGCGATGTCGTTCGATGCAAAGACCGGGGCAACTCTGTGGGATCAAGAAATCCAATCCATCCCTAAAGCACCATCGATTCATTCCAAGAACAGCCATGCGAGCCCAACCCCGATCGTGCGGGATGGCTCTGTTTTCGTCCACTTTGGGACACTTGGAACCGCCCGCTTGGACGCATCGACTGGAAAGCTCCAATGGATATGCAACGAGCTCGATTACCCACCCATGCACGGTAGCGGTGGTTCGCCAGTCTTGCGCGACGGTAAACTGGTGATTGTTTGCGACGGCAGCACCAATCCGTTCGTGTGCGCAATCAACGCAGAAACAGGCAAAGTAGCCTGGAAAACACCTAGATCGGTTCAAGCCAAAATCAGTCATTCCTTCGTCACCGTGAATATTGCTGAAGTGGATGGCAAGCCACAAGTCCTAGCCCCGGGACCAGATCATTTTGCTGCATACGATTTGCAAACGGGACATGAGCTTTGGCGAGTCATGGCCCCCGGTTGGTCGGTCTGCCCCCAGCCAGTTCTTTTTGAAGATCTTGTCATCTACAATCACGATTACGACAATCCCGAACTCATGGCGGTCAAGCTAGGTGGAAAAGGGGATGTAACGGAATCGAATATCGTCTGGAAATCGCAACGCGGTGCTCCCAGCACCCCAACACCTCTCTTGATTGGTGGTGATCTTTACTTTGTATCGGACAACGGCGTTGCGAGCTGCGTCGATGCGAAAACCGGCCGACGGCACTGGATGGAACGATTAGGGGGTAACTATTCAGCCTCGCCCGTTTACGTGAATGGATTGGTGCTGTTTATGAACGAGACCGGTGTTGCAACCTGGATTCAGCCCAAACAGACCTTTCAAGTGGTCGGGAAAAACGAAGTTTCTGGAAGAACCTTTGCAACGCCTGGCTTCTCGACCGATGCCATGTACTTGCGGACCGACGAACACTTGCTGAAGATCCGAACGAGCACGCCATGATCAAAAAATTGCGGTTCTGCAAGGTAACGTCCTAGCAATCCTGCAAGGTAACATCCTCGAACTACTGTGCAATCAAAATTTGCAGATAACGTTCTGAACCCGACCCCACATATGCATTGCAGACGAACCGGTCGTTGCTTAGAAACTGAACGGCACCGGCAAGTTGCATCTTGTTTGATTCGATGGCGATTCTGGGTGTGACAAAGCGGCTTACTCCCGTTGCAAGATCGATGCAGGCAATTTTTTGGTCGCTCAAGAATACACATTGGGTTCCATCTTGACTGAGCGAGATTTGGCTATCGATGGATGTTGCGAGTTCACTGACTTGGTCCAGCCTTCCATCTGCCGTTGCGACACAACACAACTGAACCACTGCTCTTTCATCCTTCATCGGAAAGTAAATCCTGTCACCCGAAGGTGAAGAAACAAGCCAGTTCCTAGGTCCTTGGATGCCGGGGTGAGTTCTTCCTGCTGTGAAAGTAAGACGCCGTTGACGGCACCCCGCGATCGGAGCCAAGCGATCGGTCGTTCTTGTTGCGCGTAGATCTGGATGGTCGCTAGTTACAAGAAGCTTTGATTGGTCTGGTAGATCGCAAAGGAAGACTTCCTGGAACTCCAGCCCTGAATCGGAAACAACGGTTCCTTGAAATGCGATCGCAAGGGTCGGAACCACTGTGTCGGATTTTTGATATCCCTTGCTACCCACCCAGCACTCTTCAACCGCTTGACGGATCTCATCCGATCCTGGAGAAGGGCAAGTATGAATGGTAGCAGCAAGAAAGGCAGAGAAACTGCCGTCGAAGTTATGCTCGTCGCATTGACCAAACTCGGGGGATTCAATCTGTTTAGAAGAACTGTACCGCCCTGGAACCATAAACCCCACGGTACGCGCATCGCGAATCGCGGGGGATATCTGAGATTGTGATTCCAAATGGTAATCGTTGTAGGTGAAGCTAATCCAGCCAAGATCGTTCCAGCTATGCGCGTGTGTTCCTCCGCTAAGAACACCCCATGAATCAAAAGAGGGGTGATCCTGTTGAACCACTCGTGGCTCCGCATGGATCCAACGGAGCCCCCTCGGGGAGCGTTGATGCCAATTTAAGATTGCACCGAATCTTCGAGCGGCTGTGTACGGAAACGCTTCCGTGCAGCATTCAAGACCATGAATGAACACTATTTGATTCAAGCTAGGATGAAACGCTACGGCTCCCACCCCCGGCCCTGCGTTTGTGGGTTGCGTGGTTTCGTATAGCCGAGATATTTCGCCCGAATCGACAGACACCATTTCGATCGCATGGGTGCGAGCGATATGCGAATCCTCATTGCGAGTATCGTAGACAATCCATTTTTCATCTGGAGAGATAGACTGT
>JBIKLJ010000390.1:0-3085 GCA_044359895.1 Pirellula sp. | reverse complement strand
GCATCAGCGATTTTCAACTGCCCCACGATGCCAAGATTCGAGACCTGTCGAAAGGGATGCGAGCCAAGGTTGCCCTTTCCGTGGCCATGGCCTTCGATCCGGAGTTGTTAATTTTGGACGAACCAACGTCGGGCCTAGACCCGTTGGTCCGCCGCTCTTTCTTAGAAAGCATGATCGATCGAGCGGCAGCTGGCCAAACGGTATTCTTGAGCTCGCATCAGATTCAAGAGGTAGAACGCGTTGCCGACTGGGTAGCAATTCTGCACCAAGGATCATTACAAATTGTTGCGCCGCTCGAAGAACTGAAGAGCAGCATTTCGATCTTGGACTTCTCCCAACGCGATCCGCTGCTGGCGATGCCCGCCGAGCTCGATCAGGTCGAAGTATTGCACAAGTCGCAGGTTGGCCGAAGCTTTCACTTGATGGTTCGAGGGCTGACGCCGGAAATTGTTTCTTCCCTATCGCAGAATGCAAACCTGTTTGAAGTCAAATCGATCCGACCCAATCTCGAAGAACTTTATCTGGGCTTCACACAACCTTTCGAATCGCGGTTGAACGACGACGGTCTAGGCCAACATGCACAGAACGCGAAGAACTCGGAGGTGGCATAATGGAATTCTCGCAAATCACCAAGCCTTCTCTTTGGGGAGCCCTAGTTTGGAAGGACTTTCAGCAGGTCAAGCAGACCTTTGCTGCCGTGTTGATTGGGCTTTTCTTTGCCCAACTGGTTTTGATGGTTGCGGCGAACGGCACGGTCGAGGAGTTTAACAAGCAGGGATTTCTTCAAGGTACAATCCTATGTGCGTCAATTGCACCCATTCTTTTAGCGATTGGTTGCAGTGGTATGCTGGTAGGGCAAGAACGGCAGTCGGGAACGTGGGCTTGGTCCAGCAGTCTGCCTGTTGCATGGCAAACGGCCTTGCTCAGCAAGTTGTCGATATCGCTTCTCGGCACTTTGGCCGCGACTATTCCGCTGACCATCGTTCCCCTAGTGCTTTGGTACACGGGCCAGTTTGCGCCGAAGGTGGATTCTATCGTTACCGTTTATAGCTTTGGGCTATCGTTCTTGGTATTTCTAGAAGTAACGGTGTTTTGCTATTTGACAACGCTTCTCATGCGTGAAACTCTTACGGCACTCGCAGCTGCTGGAGTGGGACTTCTGGCTCTCCATTTGGTTTTGGGGCTAACGGATGTTGGGGAACTCTGGCGGGGCGAATTCAGTTTCGTGTACGCTCTGATCATCAACTTGGCGGTTGGAACGATCGTCATGGTGATCACCTTTGCCTGGCGATGGCGAATAGGGCAGCAAGCAACGCTGTTTTCTTCAAGGGGATCCATTGCAATTGGCCCGCCCAGCAAGATGGCGTTCCTGGTTTTTGCCCAGCCGGCTCCAAGCGAATGGCGGGTCATGCTGAGACATTCATTTGCGAATTCCTTTTGGCTTCGTGGATGTTGCGTTATCGGGTG
Source organism: Pirellula sp. (assembly GCA_044359895.1). Lineage (GTDB taxonomy): Bacteria > Planctomycetota > Planctomycetia > Pirellulales > Pirellulaceae > JBKCUI01. Next base: position 1,618 of record JBIKLJ010000390.1, on the reverse strand, counting down.
CGTATTGGCGACATTGATGATGGAAGAGGGATTTGCATTGATTGTTGGGGTGATTGCGATTTCGATCTTGGGGGTCAGCGTCTTCGATGGGGATCAAACTCTGAATCGGTTTCGGTTTCTCGCGGATCGCGGTATTACACCTTGGAAGCTAGCAGTGAGTCGATTGATTGTGGTATTGCCGTGGGTGTTTTTGACGATGCTGTTTGGTATGATCGTGCCGATCGCGCTCAAAGGGAACGACCAACAATTAGTTTGGGGATTGCTTTCTGTTGTCTCTACAGGAACTCTGGCATTCTTGGTGGGTGCGTTGGCGTCACTTTGCTTTCGTAAGTCGGTGGTCGCGATCACGATCGCCATGGTGGGGTGCGTTGTTGCCGTAGCCGCCACCGTTTCGTTCTTTGCTGCCATAGAATCATCTATTAACTACGCAGTGCCTCAGCTTACTATGAAACTATCGAAACTATTAGTACTAGGAGTACCTTTCTCCGTTCTGGCTTTGGTAGTCTCCATCTTATTGCTGTGCAAACCATGGATTGTGTTGGAATCAGCCAAGCTTACTAGGCATTTCGCTTGGATAGTACCTGTTTCATTGCTATTGCCCGTCACGATCGCAAGTACCTTCGGTTTCTTGACGGTTCCTTTGGTGGAATGGCAAGGCGATAAGACGGACAGGTCCATCTATGAACAGAGCCTACAAATGATGAATGCTAGCGCAAACCTAGCGTCGGCCGAGGTTGTGTGGACTCCGGTAGAACCGACTCAACCCTGGCTCGATTTGAGTAAACCTTGGCTTCGCAATTCGATTGGCACTCTTAGCATTTTGGCATCTGCCAGAAATGGTACATTTGAGCAGATTGCTCAAACTTCGACGGGCGTCGTAAATGAAATCCAAGGGGAACTTGAGCTTGCAGGTGCGGATTCCAGTCAATCGGTCATGGATGTGCTCAAGTCCAGAGTCCCTGACGTGGTCGAAGCCATTAGCAAGTCTAAAAATTCGCAATATGGCGATCCTTTGTTAGATAACAAGATCGCGCGAGTTGCTGCGATGGCAACTTTAGCGTTGCGAGGAGGGAACGAGTCCGAACTGTCGCTCGCCTTATGGAAATCAAATCGAGAATTCCAGGAGATCGCAGCAGGCGATTCTGATCGCTATTCGCTTCGAACCTATGCGTCGAGAAGTGTTTCGATGTTTTTGCTAAATCAACTGAGTGATTCGGAAGTGGAGAAGCTAGGTGGCCGCGAAGTTGTGGCCAGCTTGATACCATCGGAGTGTGATGAACGGGCGGCAACCATGTCGGAAACACGTTCGACCGTTTCCATGCAACGAATGGTCGTGTGGGGCTACACGAACCAAGATGGAACTACAGTGATCTATCCGCAATGGAATATCTTCCGTCTCTACCCGCCGCTGAGTTGGTTTGCTGAACGCGAACTGGCATTGGAATTAGACAGAGTCCTAAAAATCAATAGTGGACTCTATAAGAGCTATATCACCTATGTAGTACGCGCTCCGCTCGTTGCGCGGTTTGGTGAACCTTGATGCCACTGGGACGTGGACGATCGTCTTGAGGATGAGTATTTAGATGCTTTCATGGGGGGGCCGTTAGGCAAAGTCCCT
>JBIKLJ010000389.1:0-3092 GCA_044359895.1 Pirellula sp. | reverse complement strand
TGGTCTCCAGGATGCTTCCGGAGTGATTGGTAAAGTGCACATTGCACAAACCAACAACAACACATGGCAAGCCACTTGGGATCTCAAACGAAGCCATTGTGAAAGCAAATGTGCATAGCAGTATCCGGCAAATAGCAACAACTGAAAAACCAGCATGCAGGTAGTCCAAACTCCGGGACTGCCTCCGAACCATGGAAGAATATACTTACCCATGATCGGCTGAACCTGAAACAGCAGGAACGCACCTAGGAAAATCGTAACGCCGAAAAATGCCACCCATATCGGCTGAGCGATACGACTGGATTCTGCACCTTCTTGGATTGGCTCCGTAGTGTTCTCTACACAGCCTATTGCTTTGGCGGAAGCTTGCGTCATGATTTCCACAAAATCTAAATGGTTTACGTTGTCTCATCAAAGAAAACGAATAGCAGGACCAAACTCGGTTCCTTCTTGGTAGAAGTCCGTTGCAACGCTACGGGAGTATCAAGGCTGTTGTACCAATTTCAGTAGCTACAGCCACGTAAACCAATTGCAACAGGGCATAGAAGGCACTACGAATGGTTGATTCGACAGTCTTTCCCCAGATTCGCGCGCACCCTCAAGAACAATGACGAGAAGCACTGAAGATTCTCTTGGAAATCCGGGAGTTTAACAACTATCCGGATTGTGCGGTCTGGCAAAGTTCACTGGCCGGTTTTACTGCTAAACAAAACGACAGTGAGCCCACGCAACCATCTACTTCGTAATCACGATTTGTTCATCTGCAAGATAAGAATCCGAGTCGCGGAATTGTCACTTCCGAATTCCTTTATCTTTGTAATTACGAACCTTCACGCTGGCCCGCTGGCAATCCCGAAACTGGTTATTTGGACACAGATGGTAGCCCAACGAAATCGCACAGCCTACAACTCGGACGGGTCGACCGAGATTGCATTCGCAATGTCGCTGCGCAGATGTCCATGGAGAAACAGGTAACTGGGTTGCGTCAACGTATGGAAAAAATGCTCCAGGCGCAAGACGACCCTCGAATGGATGGTCATGGCGAAGTGTTCGACAAGTACACTCCTACCAATGGCGATGGATTCTACGAGAAATTCATGCGCGGCGAAAAAGTGAACGTGGGTTGGGTGGAACCGACTGACTTTGAAAAACAACCACTTCCAACTATCGATCCCTAGGGCGACAACCTGCCTTCGCTCAAACGCTTAAAGTAGCATTCTGAATCTCTTCCATGCAGTCTTCACGAAATCCAAAACTGAACTGAACGCAAAGTTAACACACTCGCGCAGTTTCTTTGATTTCGATGAAGAGCACTTGAAGCTTTGGTGAACCTTGTTGTACGTGGCTAGCCAAGCCATCGTACCGCAATATCATCCCGCTACCGTTCTCGACGGGAGTTCATTACGCTCATTTTGGGAGTCTTTCATGGTTAAGCGAAGTTGGATGGGAAAACCAATGCATTCACGGCTGAAGCAAGCCGCATTTACGTTGGTCGAGCTATTAGTGGTTATTGCAATTATCGGAATTCTTGTTGGATTGCTGTTGCCTGCAGTGCAAGCAGCTCGCGAGGCAGCACGGCGCATGCAGTGCTCCAACAACCTGAAGCAAATTGGTTTAGCATTTCTAAATCATGAGTCCGCGTACGCTCACTTGCCAAAGGGTCCTTATGATGGTGACCCTAGCTTGCCCGGCATGGTTTACAACGAGCCAGTAGGCGCCTACGAAAGCGGCACAACTTGCTGCAACGCAGCGCATCCAAACGGTTGGAGCCATTGGTTCAAGATCCTTCCTTACATTGAAGCATCGAACGTTTACAACTTGGCAAACTTTGGCTTGCCACCGATTCATTCGGGCCGCCCCGTGAACTACAACGGTGAAGACGATGTTGCTCGTTCGCTGCTGCCGTTTTACTACTGCCCTTCGCGACGGCCAGCGGGCTTTTACGCTTCTTCAGCAACAGGCTTTGCTTCCGGTCGCTGCGACTATGCGGGTTGCGCCGGATTCTACCAAGGTGAAATACACGAAAACCTCGGCGAAATTCCTCCTCCACCCTTGGGAATGGAGCCAAGACGCAATGAACGTACTCCAGAAAACTTCGGAAACACATCCGGTCGACGTGGAGCGATATGCTGGTCGGGCAATGGAGCCAAGCGCAAGCTTGCTGACTTCATGGATGGAACTTCCAATAGCATCGTAGCCGCTGAAAAGCATATTCCGCCAACTCGCTGGGGGGCCGATGGTGGGGACAACGAGCGTTGGAATAACGCCGGTTGGGACGAGTGCGTACTTCGTTACCACTTCCCACCGAAGTCCGACCTCGATAAGTCTGTTCCTGCTGTGAACTCCACTGGTGGTACGGTATGGCGTCGATATTTTGGTTCTTCACATCCCGGTGGATTGAACGCTGTTTACGGCGACGGATCTGTTCGATTCGCTCCATTCACCGTTGATGCAACCGTTTGGATGTACTTGTGCGTTATCGATGATGGCAATCCAGTAAACACAGACCTGTAATAATCATTATGCCTTTCTAGGCCAAGTCAATCGAAAGTGGACAAGGTTATTTTGACCTTGTCCACTTGTTTTGGGCCAATACCGTTCAATGAAGCACTCAACTGCAGCGATTTCGTTTAACCGTCAGCCGTAGGCGTACGTGAATGGCAGTAAGTACGCCTTCGGAGACTGTTAAACGATGTGATTGAACGGTATTGTGTTTTGGGCAATTAAACACCTTTGGGAATCGGAGCAAAGATTCATGGGCCGTCGTCTATTAGTTCTTTTAGTGCTCATGTCCTTGGTTGGATGTGACAACAGTAATCAAGGAATTGTGCTGCCTTCAAAACCGTTAACCGAAGAAGAAAAGCTCTCGATTGCAAGAGCCGACGCGGAGACTTGCAACTGCGGAGCAGATGTCGAATCGCGAGTGCTGCGAAGCGACGATTCGATTTGAAATAACCCTACCCTATCACCTTTTTTAGTACACGAAAATTTCTGGAGAACGCCATGCGATTGTTTGTTAGTCTTTCTTTCGTTCTGCTTGCATTTGTTTTCAATGGATGTGGTGGAAGCGGCGAGATCCAGCTGCCTACGAC
>JBIKLJ010000161.1:0-11184 GCA_044359895.1 Pirellula sp. | reverse complement strand
ACTCTCTTGTATGCTCTTCTAGATACCATGGGGATGACCTCCTACTTCCTGGTTCCGAAAGGAAATTACCAGTTTCGAGGCATCCCCTTTTTTTTCTACCCCTAAAGATCGGCGTATAGCCAACTTGAGCCCTAGCTTCGCAATAGGTTTGGTGTGCTACCAAACCAAGCCCCAAAAAAGCCCCTGCGTTCAAGGGCCTTAGGCCCAACGAACGCAAAAGGTTTGGTCGGCTTTGAGGCTCGGCGGACGGCACACGGAGTGTGCCTGCTACTTTTTGAACGGTATTGCTGTTAAACGACTAACGGTCCACCAGAGCGGACATCGCTACAATCCGAAGGTTCGCACAAAACGTTCGCAATAAATGGATAAAAAACATTGAACCACCAGCAAATCCAACTAGCGTGGAATAGTGCGGGGAACGATATTACACAAGGAAAATCAACATGATTGCGAAGTTTAGCTTGGGTCTTTTGGTCGCTTTGGCGACGGTTTGTGCCATCCCTTCGGCTCAAGCTCAGGACCCCTTTGGGTTTCAATTTGGCTATACACTCGGATACCAAAACAGCTTTCGAAATCGATTGCCAACGCCTCCGTACTTCGCCATTTATCCACCTGTCTATTACGGAAATCGCTACCAACGCCCGTATGGAGACAGCCCGTTTGCTGCCTTCCCTCAGCTCCGATCAGGCCCAGATTATTATGCGGTCCCAAGGGATGTGCCGTTCCGAACTCGGTCTGTGATAAACATGCATGCCGATCCATCTTCGGTGCAGCATGCTGTTTCAGAACCAGTGGCCGAAGCCGGACCACAAGCTACCGCACCACAAGCTGGTAAGACAGTCGTAATCGTTAATCCGTTTGCGCAATCGCAAGTGGCTCAAGGAAAGTAAGTCGCTGGACTTGAACGCACCTCGGACGAGGAGACTCGTCTCAGGACCAGCACTTCACCTCGGCCTTGATAATTTTGGTCCGCGATCTGGCGTTGCACCCAACGTGTTCGCGGAATCTTAATCGGAGTCGGTCGAAGCGGAGTATCCGAGATAACCTCAGTCCAGGTTTGCAACGCTTCGATTTGAACTCGCTCCAGATGTTTCCAAAGTAGCGGCAGGAAACTCAATTCGAACTCTCTCGCTTCCGACAAGGATGCGGATGGTTCCCCGGCGTAATCTTGGAACAAGATGATGCTCCCGCGTCGCAGACCAGCTCCCCAATGGTCCCCGAGCTCGCCTGCAATAACCAGGGACCCAGCGATCATTTGGGATGCTGCATAGCCGCCAATGTCCCCGCCCACAAAGACGGTTCCTCTTCTCATGCGTTCGCAGGCGCGATCCCCGACGGAGCCTGCAATAAAGAGATCGCCGCCACGCAGGCCAGATTTTTGGCCTGGTAAAGGGGAGCCAAGATTGTCGCCACAATTGCCGCTCAAGTAGATCAACCCATCCTTCATGCCGGCCGCCAAAAAGTCCCCAGCATTACCGGCAATCAAAACACGTCCGCCCGCCAGTTCCATCGCGGTTCGTTCCCCAACATTCCCCATGATGCACAAGGTACCGCTTTTCATTTGGTATCCTAGCTTCTCAATGCTCTTGCAATCCCCTTCGATCAAAACGATATCCTCGCAGCTCGTTTCGCATCGCTCGACCTGAAACACTTTGGATATCGGCACGGGGCCTTGATCGGTTGCTATCGGCATGGCCTCGATCGCCTCTTGAGAGAGGTTCTTGAAGGCTTCTGGGGAGAGCGACGATCCATCTATGCTACCCAAAAACGAACTTTGTTTTTTAAGGATTAGCATGTTGCATCAAGGAGCAAGAGGTTGAATGATTTTGCCACGACACCATACGCTGGGGTCTTCAAAATAGGGACTGTTTCTCGAACGTGCCATGCATTGCGAGCCCAACGTTTGGGATTGAAGCACATAGAAAAGTCCGATCTCTTGAAATTCGCGAGGATCAAAGCCCGTCAAGGTAAAAGAGGGCAGAAAGACCTTCAGCTCGTATCCAAAGCTTCTGGAGAGCAGCCCGACCGAAATGTCCTTGGGATGAACTTCATCCGGGTTAGCACGGGCTCTTTGCATCGCACCTAGTTCGCCGTGCCCCCTCACGATTTCACTAGAATCTGTCGGATTGCACATCAAATCGAACCGATGGCAATACGTTGTCCCCCGGTGCACGCCGGGACTCCAGCGGGTGTCGATGTACAAGCTCAACAGAATGGTTGGATCGCCCCGTCGCGGTCCTTCCTGTTGCGACTTGCGAATCGAACCGTGCAGAAACAAGCCATCGTCGTTCCAGCCGATCGAGAACTCGGCAAAGCGTTTCTCGTCCGCCAAAGAACTCAGCGGTGGTATTCGAAAGGAATCGCCCAATTCCCATTCCAAACGTTCAGGCTTGGCGAACGATTTGGTGTCGTTCACATAGGCCACTGGAAAGCCCAAATCGAATAACCAGCTCGGGTCACCAAGTAGTTCGCTGAGCTTCACGGTTGCGTTCCTGCTTCCTTGTCGCTGTTCTTGCGTACGATGGTGTACCATGCGAACAAATCAGTATCGAGATTCATGCCACCGGCAGCATCCCAGCCAAGTGAATGACCCAGCCTTCGCGCTTCCGCATCGTCGACCACATCCAGATGCAGCACTTCAAAGCCGGCTTTGACAAAGGCCTCTTTGCTAAAAGGCGATTCGCCCTCCGCCCAAGGAATGTAGGGCTTGTCGGCAGCCGCCTTGGCTGGACAAAAATTGTAAATGACAAAGAGACCGTTTGGCTTCAGCATCGCAGCCACACTCGCTAAGAAGGTTTCATCGTCGACCCCTAAATCAATCAGCATTCTCGGGTCGGACACCTCGCGCGACGGATGAATGTAACCTTTCTTGAGAACGTTCTTGGAAATCACAAGGTCAAAGTCTTTCCCCACTTTTTCAGTCAGTGCTTCCTCTTTGGGAAACTGTCCGTCGTAAACAAAAACAGAGCCATCACCCAGTGGCCCGCTGGCATTGGCGTACATCCGTTTCAGAAAAGGTGCGACATCCACACCAACGCAATGATGCCCCATCAAAGCCAGCATGCGCAAGTGTCCGATACTTCCATACCCAAAGTCGAAAATCTTGGCCCCGGTGGCGGGCTCAAAGCCAGAAGTCACGGCCAAGTCTAACGCCCTTGCATAAGCCAGAGGCGAACCATAGCGAGCATAGTAAAACATCCCCTCATCGATCGTGATCTGTTTCCCGTTCGATTCGATTTGCCACGCTTCTACCGCTGGCAACTTGCCAACTTGTTTCATCCAATCGATCACCCAAGCATTGGAAATGACGGTCTCAGCATCTGCGACTTCGGATGCAAGTTGTGCCACGATTTCGCCGGGCTTTGCAACCTGTTGCGTCGTCTCTTGGGCGCTCGCGAAAGTGCTCCACCATGAGCCTAACAGCAATATCCAAAAATTTTTACGGTTCATGATTCGAAGCGATGGACGGGGGTTATTGGCGGACTTACGGGGGCTTATTAGGGTCGCTAGCTTGTGCTGGACGCCGCACGCGAATCTACCCGTTTCTGGATGAGGGATTTTACTCGGACTAAGTTATAGTCGAATTCCTACGATTGACCAACCAGATCATTATGATGGCATCGTAAATCCAATGCGCGACAATGGGAACCAAAAGATTCTGGAAATACCAATGCAGTACTCCCATCGCCAACCCCATCAGGAAGGCAAAAGCGACGTAGGTGACGCTCATAGGATGAGCCAATCCAAACGCCAAAGAACTAACCAGAATTCCAAGGACCAGCGTTTGGGTTGTGCAGGTTTGCATCTCCCCAACCATCCCCTGCATGATCAGACCTCGAAAAAGAAGCTCCTCGCCGACGCCAGCAGCCAGTGCCACCGCGATCAATTGGCACACCGATAGACCATTCAGGAGAAGCCCCAATTGCTGCTCGGCGTATTCGCTGAGAGATTGAATGGTCCGAATCGGTAACATGCCAGCAAGCTGCATCGCGATCGCTAGAGCAACTCCAGCAACGCACCCGACAACCAAACCTTGTCCAACCGAATACCAATCTCTCCAATCTGGAATCAAGGATCGCGGGTCCAGGCCGACAACCCACCCCACAACGATGGCGATCAAGCCAAGCCCTAGCTCGACGGCACACATACTCAAAAAGCGTTTATCTCGAGCCTCTAGCATGACCAACGGCATAACTGCTCCACGTATCCCGCCGATCCATCGCGGACCCAACCATCCAATTGGCCAGGTTCCTTCATTTGTTGACCTCGCATGGTATGCACCGCCAGATACTCGCAAGCAACATCCGGCAAATTGGACATGTCCCCCCAAAGCTTCTCGAATTGAGTTACCGGATACACGTCTTCTTGCCCCAAGCCCCATCGCTTCTTTACATCTTTGATCGTGATGTAAGTGGGCATCTTCGCCGACATGGTACGAACAGCTTGCTGAGTCAATTCTTCGTTCGCTAACTTCTCGCGATCGAGCTCAAAGATGGCCAGCAACTTATCAATATCGATCCAGGTTGTCATGGACGAATAGAAAGATAACGCAAACTCATCTCGCTCGCGTGGCATCGCCATACCCTCCAGAAGCCGCTTTCGACCTCCGACAATCGCTAAGCCGCCACCACGGTCGTCGATCCGCCGGCTGATCACTTCGAAACTAAGGCATGCACCGGAGTCGATGTGCTTGCTCAAAACAGTCGGATCCAAATTGGCTCCTAGAGTGTCGATGTTGTGCAACATCAACGTCCTCAAACTGGGTTGTGCGACAAGCATCTGATGCAGCACACCGTTGCGCAGCATATTCGGGACTTCGTACCAATGCCCCACCGGATGCATGCATTGCTGAGGCAGATTGTCGGTATAATCACCGGCTTCGCCCGTCGATTTTGCCCAACCCAAGATCGCCGCCTGAGCGCTCTCGCGGACTTTCTGTTGTTGTTCATCAAGAACTTGATGCGCCATTTCTTGCCAAAAGAATCGAAGATCGCGGGCTGTCGGCACGGTTCGCAATCCTACCGACATTCCGCGTGAAAGATGAACAGGCCCTTCATATCCGTAATAGTTGTGTTCGGACAAATGTTGCTCCATCGGACCATGAGTCATGTAACCCGTGGTAAAGACATGAGGCACGGTCGCACCAAAGGTCTGCGAGGTTTTCCGGCTTTTGGCCAAATGGACTTCAATGAAACTGCGATGCTTTCCAGCAAACTTGCAGAAGGGGTGCATGCCTTTGACCACCCCGGCACCCCCAGTCCATCGCGATCCAACACCAGCCGCAAGCGTCACAACCGCCACTTCACCTCGTTCCAACGCTTCACGGCCCGATTTTGATTCCATCGGCTGGCCGCTGAGCTGGGGATTAAGAGCTCTTAAATCGATCAGATCTTTGGCTGGAACATCTTGAATGGTGGTTTCGGGATGAAGGCGATTTTCCGATAGACCAATCCGTCCCGAAAGCAACTCGCTTCGAATCAATTCATGCTGCTGTCGATCAAAGCCGTTGATGCGCAGCGATTCAATCAGTTGCGTCTTCGAGTCGGAACCCGTCTGAGCTTGCGGCAAGATCCGGTCCAGCAGCCATCGAGCGCGGCCATCCCCCTCGCGGCACGATCGGTTCAATCGCATCAGTTCACGCTGCGATTGAGCACTCAGATCACGCATGTCTTTGCGAATCAGCTTGGGGGCTAAGATCGCATAGTAGCCGTCAGGCATGGTTGCAGATTCCCCCTGGAGCAGTTCCGCCCAGGATCCACGGTCGTTGATCGCGAAATCATAAACAACCGGGTCCATCGCAAAAGGCAACCGGGTTTGCATCTCGCGTTTGGTGGTTACCAATGTTTGAAGCAACCAATCGCGAGCCTCTTTTTGGACTTCTGGTGCAAAGAAGAAACCCATCCCTCCACCCGACATCCCACCAAGCATCAGGAAGCCCCAAAACTGGTCTCCCCAACGGGCCTGGCATTGTTCGATCATCGAATCGGTGAAACAGTTGGTGCACCATGGGATAATGACTTGAAGTGGACCGACGAAGTTCTCCGTGGTAAGCCGTGCAACGCTTCGAATATCACCTTGTTCCATCGCTTGGATCAGGTTCTCAAAAATGCGCTGCGCTTCCAGCCTGGCTTTCCATTCGCGATCGGCTCGAACTAGATATTTTTCAGAGACCATTTCTAAAATGGGTCCAACATTTTGCGCCATGCCACCATAGATCAGAACCAGACTGTCTTCGAGAGCCTTTCTGCTCTTCGGCGAAACACGATCCTCTTTCAAGATCGTGTGCTGTGGCATCAAGCGGCCTCGACTGATTCCAAACTCGGGATCGGTCTCCGACGCGAGCACTCCTTCGATCCGTTTGATACCCGGCCATACTCCACCCGAATCTTGCCAGCCACCACCTGATCCGCCCAGCCATTCGCCCAAGATGGCTCTTGCGGTGATCAAGCGTTGATCCATCTCCTGGAGCCCACCTTGCAATTCGGAAACTTGTCCAGTCGCTCGCATTAAGACCGAAATCAAGCATCCTAATAGATTGGTGGAAACGGCTAACCTGGAACCTTTGGGAATGTCGTTCACCTTGGATACCAGTTCCAAACCAAGCCCCGGCTCGCCAACAAGCGTTTCAAGCAATTCCGAGATTTTGCGATGGCAACCTTCCATGGCGGGTGGAACCAACCCAGAAGCGATCAGAGCCGACTTCAGCAGGCCTAGATAGTCTTTCGCGAAATCAAACACTTCGTCGATCTCGGTCAGTTCCGCTTCAGCGCCTAAGTCAGCGCTGACCAATCGCAGCACCGGACGATCGATCACCCTTAGGTAGGCTTCAACAGGTGGTCGCGGCGATGCATCTCGGCCGTATACCCCCAAGTCAACCGAAGCATTGAGAACGCGAGCCCCCTCGGGGTAGTCCATACCCAAGAAGAAGATATCGCTCCAGCCCGAGTGCGAAAAATCCATGCGCACGCTGGTCTTCTCGCACAAGATCGGAAAGTCTCCGGTCTCAGGATCGGGGCGGCTTAGCAATTTGTTGAGCCGAAGTGGGTGCTCGCTGGGATGCCCGATGCGAAACATCCATTGGTTCCCTCGAACGGTTCGGACGCTACGGCGGACTTGGTCGGCAAGCGTTTGAATCCCCAGCTGATGGTACGCTCGAGCCAACGCGCTGGAGATGGCCAACGTTGGCCCATCTTGGCTTTGAATTGCGAGCATATGATCAATCGCTTCGGGGAAACGCCGACCCAAGATATGCTGGTACGCCTCGTACGGTAGCAAACCACTTTGCGATTCCGGAAAGGTTTTGGGTAAATGGTAGCGATAGATGGCTGCTAGAAAGAACAAGGCTCGGACGCGATGGTACAGATTGCCCGTCCTGCGACGGAACGTATCTAAGTCCGCCGCTGCCTCTAACAGCTGGTTGGCCTGGAGACCAAGGCAAAGCGATTCCAAAGTGCGATGCCGAATCGTATCGTCCAGCGATTCAATCGTTTCGATCCAAGGGTTGGATGCATGATGAATAGGGGGCATGGTTATCGCTTCCTGTTACTTTTGTACCGCAAGAAGCTCAATCATGTCGCTGAGCACTTTATCACGATCTACGCCCGACAACGATAGAGCAAGCTGCGTATTGAGCAGCCCGTATTTGATCCCGATGTTGTACCGGTGCCCTTGTGCCTCGCAAGCCAGATACCTTTCTCGCGATGCCAGCTCGTTCAACGCTTCGGCAAGAGAAACGGGCCGATCGACGGTCTTAACGATTCGCTCCAACACTTCCAAGATCATCGGTGTCAGCACGTGAATACCGAAGAAGCAAAGGTACATGCCGCTGCGAAAGCCTGCGATGTTCAATTCTTGTTCTGCTAAAGTCGGAGTGGGCTTCTCAATGACTCGTTTGACTTCATAAAGACGATCCGTCTGAGGCAATCGAAGTCCACCGATGGCCCCGAAAAACGGAAGCATTTTTTCTTTCGTGGCTTGGACGCCGGATACCGAGCAGCCTTCCGCACGAGCCACCTCGATCAGTTGCTGAGCACAGCTCTTTTCCTTGCTGCTCAAGTACAAATGGTCACCGACCAAATGCAAAAAGGGCTCGTTCCCCAAAAAGGATCGTGCCGATAAAATCGCTTGGCCGTATCCTGTTGGTTTGGGCTGGGTTACAAAAGTCAGCATGTCCAGGTAGCCACCTGCGGCCCGACGGTAGGCTTCTTCGTTGCCCGGGCTGATGACAATCGCCAAAGACTCAATTCCCGCCGAAACGACCTCTTCAATGATCATTTCCAGGGCTGTTTTTTCGACCCCGTCCCGGTCAACCAATCGCTGAAGCGGAAGCGCCGACTGGCCTGGGCCCGCCGCTGTTACAAGGGCTTTGCTGATTTGCATACTATCGAGTTCAATGGTGGAAACAGAAAAACGCTTAAACGCACGCTCGCAGACTAACCCGAACCAGGGATCGTTTCTACCTGGCCGCCTGCCCAAAATACCAAGAAATCGTTGTCTAACCAGAATTTCATGCAACTCATTCGGAATACACGGAAAAACCCAGTCGAGAATCTCGCTTTTGACGAAGCTATGATCGAATGGGCCGACACACGGTCGGAAAACGGCTTACTTAGCGAAGAACTGCTTCGCCTGTGGGAAATGCCCTCTCCGTGTGTCGTGCTGGGCCGTGCCAGCAAGTGGGATATGGAGGTAAACCACGCCAACTGCGAACGGCAAGGGATCCCTGTTTTTCGACGAATGAGTGGCGGCGCCACGGTCGTGGCTGGACCAGGTTGCTTGATGTATTCGCTGCTTTTGAGCTACGAATCTCGACCCGCATTGCGAATGCTGGACGTGGCTCATGCCCAGGTAATGCAACGGGTCCGAGACGCAAGTCAGGCAACCCTGAAAGCGTTTGACTTACCGGGTGTGATCGAATTGCAAGGAACGTGTGATCTGACTTTTGCCAATCGCAAGTTCTCCGGGAACGCTTTGCGATGCAAACGAAACTGGATGCTCTACCACGGAACCATCTTGATTTCCATGCCACTGGAATGGCTGGGGCAGTATCTTTTGGAACCACCACGTCAGCCCGAGTATCGAGAAAAGAGACATCATTTAGATTTCGTAACATCCTTGCTACCAGCAAATTCCAAATGTTCACCCATCGAATTTCGCGAAGTGCTTGAACAGCAATTAGCCATCCAATGGGTCGCACATGGCGTCGAAAGCGAACCGAGTTTCATCGATGAAATCGAAGCGTTGGAAGAACAGCTCATGAAGACGCGATACGGCAAGGATCCATGGCATCGCGGATCTTAGAGCGATCGAAACGATGCAACCGTTTAAGGTTTGTTAGTAACAATGCGAGGCGAAAAATTTTCGAACCTTGCTCCCGCCTGCCATCTTTCGACCCACATCTTTCGACCGTAGCTAGTTCTCTTCATTGTCTTGCAGTTCTATCGCAAACTCTCAATCAACGGTTCCTGAAACCTTTGCAACGGCCATTCCATTTCTTAGTCCTGAAGGGATGGCAGGATGTAGCCATGGGCGCGAGCCCAATGGTGATCAAGCCATGAAACGATCGGAGCCATGAAATGGCGGCATGAGTTCGGCGCTCCTGTCGTCCCTCCAGGACTTTCTTTTTTTGCTGCCGAAGACTATGGGCTCTCGCCCATGGCTACCACCTGCCGCCACTATCGTGGCTTCTAAGATTAGCAGAAGCGACTGTGAAGAACCGCTTATTGCTATTCCTGGTCTTCCTTGGGGACGAAGGATCGCCGAAAGTTTGGAATCATTTTGCGGTTGGTTAACGTAGTCGATCCATCTTTAATCGGATTGAAGACACGATGCCATTGGTCGCGTATTCGCTCAATGGAGCACGTGATAAATCAGCCTGCCATCTGCGGCTCACTTGAGACGGAAGCCACGTTGTGAAGTCAGGAGCGTCACAACGAAACCAATAGCGACGAATGTCAACTCATTAGCGGGTTTTGATCACACGTGTTTTTGGAATACTGTCGTGCCAACCGATCGGGAACCCTTTGTTTCCCAGGAAGCTGAAAACTTCAAAAGGAATCAACCGACAAAAAGAACGGCCTAAAATTTGCCCGAACGAAGGACTTCCACCTGATTCGGTAACCACCTTGGTCCCCATGACCATCTTTCCAAACGTCATGCCAGTTAGTCCTTCGAGCGCGACATAATAGACAACAACAAGTAGCACTCCGACTAAGGAAGCAAATAATTGTAGACCTGCCAGCTCTCCTTCGGTAATGCTTCCGCCGTTGAGCGCGACAAAAATCAGCCCAATTGCAAATCCGATTCCCGAATTGATCAGATAGAGAATAACGTTGTCAATAATGAACGTCAGAAGACGTTGGTTTTGAGAAGCAAGCCGAAGTTGACCGTGAGAGGTCTGACTAGCTATTGCTTCAAAAGAGCCGGACGGGGCATATGGGTTTTCTGACGACACTTGGAAGACTCCCGTTACAAAACTAGTAAACAAAACACTGATAAGAGACGTGGCAGCATGGTAACTGCCTCGTGTTCAACAATCAACTAGACAGACCTCGGAACGCGAAGCCATGGTTCCACCTAAAGCGTCCCGAATCAAAACCATGTCAGTAACTCGCTTCGTTCATTGCCTAGGTGTGACGAACAATTTACGACGCGCCTGGGAAATTAGAATCGCAGACTCGCGGAGGACGCAGTGACAACGCGTCCACGGTGCTGAAGTCGAACTTGGGTTTCCTGTTCTTGTTGGTACCGTCGAAAGAATCGATGCGAGAACCATCGATTCAAAGTGAGAAATCCAAATTCAAATTGCAAATACCTATCCGAACAAGCAACCAAAAAAGGACAGGCACAGCGATTGACGGACGTGGTGATTTTGGTAAGCTTTGCCGATTGTTCCGGTTCTTTGTCTTGGAGTTTTTACTGTGACTATCTCCCGTTCTCGACTTGTTGATACGACTGTAAGTCGCTGGTATCACTGTATTTCTCGCTGCGTTCGCAGGGCACATCTGCTCGGTGACGAGGCGGCTCCAGGTCGTAAGGATTGGATCGAAAATCGTCTGAAGGAACTTGACCAGATTTTTGCCGTTTCCGTCGGTGGTTTCAGTCTCATGGACAACCATCTGCACTTGCTGCTTCGCATCGATCCTGAAGTTGCCAGCAGCTGGTCGGACTCGGAGGTGGTCGAGC
>JBIKLJ010000160.1:0-11193 GCA_044359895.1 Pirellula sp. | reverse complement strand
TTGGGAGTGATGTTCTTGGTCATGCTGGTTTGCACTGGCGTCTTGGCTGCGCTGCTGATCCCAGCGGTCCAATCAGCCAGAACTGCGGCGCGCCGAATGTCCAGTTCGAACAATGTCAAGATGCTCTCGTTGGCGCTTTTGAATTACGAGTCGACTTACCGAGCGTTTCCTCCGGCATATACAGTAGACGCAGACGGAAATCGACTGCACAGTTGGCGAACGTTGTTACTTCCATTTATGGAGAGTTCCAGACTTGCGGCAGAAATCGATATGTCCAAACCTTGGAATCATCCTGATAACGCGTTTGCTCTGGATTACGATATACCTGCGTTCCGATCTCCGTTGGGAAATACAAAACCTGGATATACCAGTTATCTTGCGGTCGTTGACGCATCAACGGCGTTAATCGGTGGCCAGCCAGCCAGTTTAAGAGAGATAACTGACGGGACGTCGAATACGATTTGGATTTATGAGACCTCCGATTCCAAGGCTGTCCATTGGATGGAGCCGACGGACGGGTCGATTCAGGACTTCCAGAATGAAGTCACAAGCACGTTACCCAAGCCTGTTCCTGGCACGGTGTGCGGACTTGTTGACGGTTCGGTGACTTTCCTGCCGAACTCGACTAGTCCCGCCGATATCGAAGCGTTTGCGACCCGAGACGGCAGCGAGATGGTAACGGCGCCGGACCGGTAGCCCTTTGCCCCGAAATTCCGGTACCTACGGACGGAATTGCTCGCAAAATCAGGATATTTGCTCAGAGCCTGATGGGACTTTCGGGTGACTTTGAAGTTCCGGTGGTATATGATAACGCGGTCATCAGTCGGCCGCGTTCATGGCGTTGATTTAAGATACAAACGATTACGTACGAGAAAGAAATTCGATGCAATACGACAATCCTTATTCTATTGACGGGCGTGGTTCAGCGGCGTTCGCGATCGAATCGGAGCGGACAGCTTTCATTCGTCGCACCTACACGCACCTGATGTTTGCTGTCCTGGCATTCATTGGACTGGAAGCTTTGTTTTTGGCGATTTTTCCGGCGCAGACTGTCATGCAGTTTCTTGGAGCGGCTGGAAACTGGGGGCCGCTTGTCATGATGGTTGCCTTTATGGCGGTCAGCTGGGTCGCTCGGTCTTGGGCGGAATCAGGAAGTTCCCAAACGATGCAGTATGCGGGGCTTGGATTGTACGTCGTCGCTGAAGCCTTGATCTTTGTTCCCTTGATGCACGTGGCCATGCGATTCGGTCCAGACATCCCGATTCAAGCTGGACTGATCACTGCTACCGTCTTTGCAGGTTTGACTGCCTTTGTGTTCATGACCAAAGCGGATTTGTCTTCCTGGGGCAGTTACCTCGGGATGGCAGGCCTTGCGTTATTCGTGGTTGCGATTCTTGGGATGATTTTCGGTTTCTCGCTTGGGCTGTTCTTTAGTGGAGCGATGGTGGTTCTGCTTTGCGGTTATATTCTTTACGATACGTCCAACGTATTGCATCGATTTGGGACGAACCAGCATGTTGCGGCTTCACTCGCCCTGTTCTCGTCCGTTGCAACCTTGCTATGGTATGTGACTCGCATTTTGATCTCGATGCGCAACGATTAGAGGCAAACTGAGAAGCACGAACGAAAGATTAGACCATGCTTAAAACCTCGTTACTGCATCCGCAGATTTTAAAGACAATCGCGGAAGCAGGGCATCACGCGAAGATCTTGATCGCGGACGGAAATTACCCTGCTTCCTCGAAACGGGGATCGCGATCTGAACTTGTTTCGTTGCAGTTGACGCCCGGGATTCCAACAGTGGCACAGGTGCTAAGGCCGTTGTTGGAGATTTTGCCCATCGACCATATCCACACGATGGGGATCGAGCCCACGGACGAGTATGCGCTGGATTCCGACCCGGTGGTATGGGCTGAGTATCGGAAGATCATGAAAGAGCATTCTTTCAAGCGAGATTTAGAGCCCATTGTGAAGTGGGATTTTTATGACGCGGTCATGTCGGACGACCATGTGCTAACGATTCAAACTGCCGATCAAGCGACCTGGGCCAACTTGTTGTTACTGGTTGGGGTCCGGACGTAGTGCGAATCGATTCCCATCAGCATTTTTGGATCTATTCACAGCCTGAGTATCCTTGGATTCAGGCTGGGACCGTTCTGGAAAGAAGTTTCCTTCCGAACGATTTGGCACCGCTTCTTCACGCCGCCGGGGTTGGTCGATGCATTGCGGTCCAAGCCAGGCAGCACTTAGAAGAGAATGAGTTTCTAAGTCAGTTGGTAGTGCAGAACGAGGCGGTTGCAGGTTTTGTTGGCTGGATCGATTTGCGGAGCCCTTCGGTTGAACATCAAGCCGAGCAGATGAGCCAACTACCTGGCGCCGTAGGGGTACGCCATGTTGTTCAGGACGAGACCGACCCTGATTTCATGTCGCGCGAGCCATTTCGACGAGGCATTGCATCGCTTCTGCCGCACGGGCTCGTTTACGACATTCTTATCTATGAGCACCAGTTGGACGACGCGATTCGGCTTGTTCGCGATTTTCCAAATCAAGCCTTCGTTTTGGATCATATTGCGAAGCCTAAAATCAAGAGCAATCAGATTCAGGCATGGCGAGAGAAAATGATGGAGTTGTCTCGGCATTCCAATGTCTCCGTCAAACTGTCGGGGATACTGACGGAAGCGGACCACCAAGCCTGGACGCTGGAGCAGCTTTTGCCTTATTGGGAAGCTGTTTTAGAAGCCTTTGGGCCCGAACGAATCTTGTACGGTTCCGACTGGCCGGTGGTGCTTCTGGCCGGTCAATACTCGCGTTGGGTTGAGATTGTGACCCAATGGCTTTCTCGGCTGAACGAACCAGATCAGGCCAAAATCTGGGGTGGAAATGCGAATCGAATCTACTTGAACGGCTGACCAGACAGAAAATCAGCCCGAAATCGTCCCCAACAGCCCCTCTTCCGAGTTGTGTGAGACGGGAATCATGAATACGATTTCTACCTCGGTTCGTTGAATTTCCTCTGTTCAGTAGCAAACACACTATGTCATCAGCAACTCCCATCACCGTCGCACACGGCGACGGCATCGGCCCCGAGATCATGTCCGCGACACTTCAGATTCTGAAGGAGGCCGGCGCGAGGCTCGATATCCACACGATCGAAATTGGCGAGAAGCAATATTTGAAGGGAAATCTAGCAGGTATCGAACCTGGCGCTTTTGAGAGTTTGCGTCAAACGAAAGTCTTTCTCAAGGCACCGATCACGACTCCTCAAGGGGGTGGTTTTAAGTCTCTGAACGTAACCACTCGAAAGGCATTTGGACTGTATGCCAACATTCGTCCTTGCTTGAGTTACGATCCCTACATTCGCACCAAGCATCCCAAAATGGATGTGGTTATCGTTCGCGAAAATGAAGAAGATTTGTACGCAGGTATCGAACACCGCCAAACCATCGATGTGATGCAATGCTTGAAGCTGATCACGCGCCCTGGCACCGAAAAGATCGTTCGTTATGCCTTTGAGTATGCACGGGCTTACGGACGGAAGAAGGTAACTTGCTTCTCCAAGGACAATATCATGAAGCTGACCGATGGTCTGTTTCATAAGATTTTCGATGAGATCAGTGCCGAGTACCCTGACATTGAGAACGAGCACTGGATTGTCGATATCGGTGCTGCCAAGTTGGCTGACACCCCCGAGGTATTTGACGTCATTGTGATGCCCAACTTGTACGGTGATATCCTGTCCGACGTTGCAGCTCAAATTGCTGGATCTGTCGGGCTGGCAGGTAGCGCTAACATTGGTGACGGATGTGCCATGTTCGAAGCGATCCACGGTTCTGCACCTCGACGAGCCGGACAGAACTTGGCCAACCCATCGGGCTTGTTCTTGGGTGCTGTTCAGATGCTGGTCCACATTGGACAAGCTGACATCGCGGAACTGGCTCACAATGCATGGCTCAAAACCATTGAAGATGGTGTTCACACTTACGACATCTTCAAGGAAGGGATCTCCAAGGAAAAGGTCGGCACCAAGGAATTCGCCGCTGCGGTGGTCGCTCGCGTTGGCCAAAAGCCAGAATTCTTGAAGGCAGTTAACTACTCGAATGCACCGAAGCGCCCGCTAACAACGAGACCTCCTCAAGTACGTTCTTCCGAAAAGAAAGAGTATGTTGGAGCTGACGTTTTTATCGCTTGGCTGGGCAAGACGAATGACCTTGCTGCACAGCTGCAACCGCTAGCCGGTGACGGAATGGAACTGGAAATGCTCTCCAACCGTGGTATGAAAGTATGGCCAGGGGGAATGGAAGAGACCTTCTTGGTGGATGTGTTCCGATGCCGATTTGCGACGCCAGAAAATAGTGGCAAGACAACCACTCAAAAGGCTACGATTGCCTTGTTCGGGCGCATTGCAGATGCTGGCTTGGAAATCGTGAAGCACGAAGGGCTGTTCACCTTTGATGGAAAGCCTGGATTCTCCAAAGGCCAAGGGCAGTAAAGCTTGGCAAAGGTTTGAGTTTATGGACAACATTGTTTCCTTTTGTCGGCACCGCGCATTTGATC
Source organism: Pirellula sp. (assembly GCA_044359895.1). Lineage (GTDB taxonomy): Bacteria > Planctomycetota > Planctomycetia > Pirellulales > Pirellulaceae > JBKCUI01. The sequence continues at coordinate 6,639 of JBIKLJ010000160.1, read as the reverse complement.
CTGAGGCCGTCGAGCGAACGAGTCAGCTTGCGACGGTTCAAGCGTAAGCTTCTGCAAGCCTTTCGTCGTCTGCTGTAATCGGAACCGCGGACGATAGCCGCGTTACGGATCGCATTCGTGGGTCGAAGGCCCACGAATGCGATCTTACAGGGGGGAGTCGCATGTTAGCGCACCAAACCTGTTGCGAAGGAAGGGCTCAAGGCCCGCCTTCGCGTTGCGTTTGTCCGGTTTCTGGACAGCAGTCCATGCCGTAACTGCGTCCAAAATGGACCTAGTTACAAAGCACCTGCATTGCTCTCTGTGTCCAAATTAGATTGTTAGGTAGCCGGAGTCGCCAAACTTCAGTGCTTTGAAAAAAACCGAACTCTGGCGAGTCCGGCTACTCCAGAATCAAGTGTTACGGATTCCAATGCAGATCGTTGTTGTCGCGGCTAGCGCCCGCGGCTCAAGTTAGTTTCAAGCCCTCCGCTAGCCATGGTTAGCCAGAGGCAGGAACGCCGTCGGCGCGAGGATCGCAGGCGGCGGTCCATTGGTTCTTTTGGTTTGGCTTTCCTGTGACCCGTTGAATCCCTTGCACAATGGCAAGCGTGCTAGCCAACTTGATGTCGTGGCCTTTGGTCTTCAGTTGATCGATCAGCTGGTTAGGCTGTTGTTCAGCGCGATTAAAAGGTCCCCCAAGACTACCTTCGCACGAAAGAATATCGGGTTGCCATTGATGATGAAGACGCGAGGCTGCGATGGCATCCCCAATAGGAGCTTCCAGATCTAAGCATCGAAGAAGTGTTTGCAAGGTGGCGTTGATAATTTTTGGGCCGCCCGCTGCGCCGCAAGTCATCACGGGTTGGTTTTGAAGATCGAGAACCATCGTGGGGCTCATGCTGGATAACGGACGTTTCCCTGGTTCAATGGAATTGGCTTTTGAACCGATCAGTCCAAAAGCGTTCGGTACTCCGGGCGAGATGCTGAAGTCGTCCATTTGATTGTTGAGTACAACACCTGTGCCGGGGACGATCATTTTGTTACCCCAGTGGGTGTTGACGGTAGCGGTAAGAGCGACCCAATTTCCGTCTCGGTCCGCGGTGGTCATGTGCGTCGTGTGTTTTTTGTTATCGTCAAAAACTTTTCCTTTGGAATCATTGTGCCCAGGCACGACCGACGATTTTTCGACATCGATCCGTTTGGCAAGTTCATCCGTGTATTCCTGAGAGGTCAAGAACGATGGAACCTCAACAAAGTCGCTATCACCCAAATAGTAAGCGCGATCGGCGAATGCTAGTTTCATGGACTCTGCTAACACATGGTAGAAGTTGACGGCGTTGCCTTTTCCGTAAAGTTCCTTCAAAGGGAAGCGGGCTAAGATTTGAAGCATCTGGCGAATGTGAATCCCACCCGAGCTTGGAGTTGGGAAACCGATGACTTGATATCCACGATACGAAGTTCGCAGCGGTTCACGATCGATGGCGCGGTACTGCTCAAAGTCGGAAGCCGATAAAACGCCACCTTGTTGTTGAATATGAGCCGTACATAGGCTGGCAAATTGACCTTGGTAGAACCAATCTGCTCCTTGGGTTGCGATTTGTTCGAGCGTGTTCGCAAGGTCCCGTTGGACGAGTCGTTCGCCGAATTCGTACAAACCCCCGTCTGGCTTCAGTAAAATTTTCGCAGAGGCAGGAAACTTGGCGATCGTTTTTTGTTCTTCTTGGAGCGTGTTATAAACCGACCGAGAGACCGGAAAGCCATCGAAGGCTGCGCGAATCGCAGGCTGAAAAAGCGTTGCCCAGGGCAGCTTTCCGAAGCGGCTGTGAGCCGACTTAAGGGCCGCGACCATGCCTGGGGTTCCGCATGCCAAGGGGCCGTCTTGGCTAAGGCGAACGTCTGCGGTTCCTTGCCTGAGAAACATCTCTTTGGATGCGGCCATCGGGGCTTTTTCTCGCCCGTCGATTGCATGGCTAGAGCCGTCGCTGGTGTGAATTAGCATCAGACAGCCGCCACCGATCCCGGAGTTATGACCGTCGACAACACTCAGGCAAAGAGCGGCCGCGATGGCTGCGTCGATGGCGTTTCCGCCATTGGCCATCATCGAAGCTGCAGCCTTCGAAGCGATTGGATGGACCGTAGCGGCGACGTTCTGCCCCGTAGCGGTTAGGCTTGGGCTGGCGGCGTTCTCGGCGTAAAGACTTCTCCTGGAAATCGCCATCGCGGACAAAGCGGCCGTTTGAGTCAAAAAGTCTCGGCGTGTTTTCATGAATCTTGACCCCAGTAATTGGACCCCAGAAATTTAACTTCGGTTTGGAAATCGAGTCTGCAGCAAGATGCCGACTGCAATTCGAGAGATATACTGTTTGGCTTTTCAAGCAATGTCAACGAAAGAAAGCTTCGCATGGAACCATCCGATGAAAAAGTCGTCTCCGCCACGATTGCTTGGCTTGAGAGGTTCGTTATTGGACTCAATTTGTGCCCGTTCGCCAGAGCGATTCATGTGAAAAACCAAATTCGATACGTTGTCAGTCATGCTCGGAAGAGCAGTGTTTTGCTGGAGGATTTGCGACAAGAATTGCTCTCCTTCGCTGGTTGTTCTGCGGACCAAGTAGACTCCGTGCTTTTGATTCACCCGCATGCTCTGAATGATTTTGCAAACTACAGCGGGTTTTTGGAGCTTTGCAATTTATTGATTGCCGAGCTGGATCTGGAAGGGGTCGTTCAAATCGCGAGCTTTCACCCCGATTACCAGTTTGCTGAAACCGAAGCGGAAGACGTCACCAACTACACGAACCGATCGCCGTACCCGATGTTGCATTTGCTGCGTGAATCCAGCGTGACGCGAGCGCTCGAATCGTTTCCCAATTCTGAGAACATCGTCAATCGCAATATATCGCTCATGAAAGCCATGGGGAAAGCGAAACTTGACGAGCTTTGCTTGTTTTTTGATTGATTTGCGTTAGGGTGTGCGTTCCTTATTTACACACTCAAATACAAAGGATCGTTACATGCCCGAGTTAACTCAGCAAGGACAAAAGATCGTTGGGGATCTCGCCAATCGTCATGGATTTTCTACGGATGCAGTCCAGCACATGCTGGTGGCCGTCATGAACGGAAATGGACAGATGGCACAGTTTAGCCACCCTGAGTTTGCTGGATCTGGCCAATGGATGTCTGGCGGAATGACCATGATTGGCGACATGTTCAATAACTACCTAAAGGGCAGGATCCAGTCACTGTGCGCTGACATTGCTTCGACACTACAGCAACAGGGAACACTGTTTCAATCGGGCAGCTTCCAGTCCCAATCTCAGAACGGCCTGGATTCGCAGAGCCAAATGTCGGGTGGCGTTCGTGGCAACTCAAGCCTGTTTGTTCCCGATCCATCACAAAATTGGTGGCCGGCTGAACTGGGCAGCCCCAATGCAACAGGAAGCCAAAACCAAACACGGTACGCATACTTTGGGGATTCTTGTCGGTTGGCGGTCAAGACTGGCAGTTCTGTTTGGGTGTATGACACGCTGCAACATCGGATTGGTGGTTTTTCCCAGCAGCAGGGCGCTGGCGGCAGCATCACTTTTAGCAGCCAGTTCGGAACGGTTCATTTGAGCTCGTTGCCGGTGGTCATGCGAGACGGCCAGTTGATCACCCCTATACCCTTGGAGCACCAGAACGCTGCTGTCGTAGTCCCCTCCACCTTCGAGCTTGAAAACTCAGAATCACGGCCCAGTTCCATTGAGAACTCAGGAGAAAGTCCCACTAATCCCGCTACTCCCGCCAATTTCGACGTTTTTGCATCCATTGAAAAATTGGGCGATCTCAATGCAAAAGGCATTTTGACAGACGAAGAGTTTTCCGAAAAAAAGAAAGAACTTTTAGCGAGGCTATAAAGTGTTTCGGTTGTGTCGCGACCGCTAAACGACTATATTGCGACACTCAACGCCCTTATTCTTTTCCATTGATTGTAATTTTGAATTTTGGAGGGCAGCCAATGAGTTTGGGATTCTGTAAAGTTAAATTTCGCAAGGGATTTACCTTGGTGGAGCTATTGGTTGTTATCGCCATTATTGGCATCTTAGTTGGACTGCTGCTTCCAGCGGTTCAATCGGCTCGGGCAGCCGCTCGCCGCATGCAATGTAGTAACAATGTGAAGCAAATTGCTTTAGCTTCTCACAACTTCGAGAGTGCTTACCGGTCTTTCCCTGCTTGGGTGCAGGCTCGGGGCCCATTGACCGGGCCGACTGGTGTTCGTCCAACTTTGTTTGCGTCGGGGCATTTTCAAATATTGCCTTACTTGGAGCAGACGGCAATTTTCGATCGTGCAAATGGCATTAGTTTTGAAGTTCGGACAGAAAAAGTGTCTTCGTTCGCTTGTCCGGAAGACGTGACGTTAAATGCAGGCGGATTTGCGGGGCGTGCTCTATCCAACAACGCCCCACGGACTTCGGTGAATGGAATTCCATACGGTGGAACGACCTATGCCATCAATGCCCAAGCTTGCACGGCTCGATATGAAAACGGGCACCCAACAGGTTTAGCCGGGCGTTTTTCAACAGTTACGGATGGATTGAGTAACACGATCTTGATAGTCGAACGGCAAGCGGCCTGTTATGGCCATGAATATCCGGCTCGTGGCGTAACCCCCAACTTGGGAACTGGTTCTTTCACGTTCAGTATTTGGGCCCGAGGTGGACGTACAGGCACGCATAGCAATTGGTTGGATGGAGCACCAGGTGCCGCGGATTTAACAGCAATCAATGGGACCGCAACGGAAGTTTATGCGGGATATACTTGGTGGGATTGTCCTGTTTTCAACGCTACTTTGAGAAATCCGGCCAATTTCACAGCAGGGCCTGGACCTCGGACAGCACTAACCTTCCGCAATCCATTTAACGGCGTTCCAAATCCGGGCGGAGTCCAAGGTGGACCGATTCGCGAAGGGGCTTGCGATTGGCGCCGTCCGCAAGCAATGCACGCCGGAGTTATGATCGCCGGTTTGGCGGATGGAAGCGTGCGAGCAGTTAGCGCTTCGATCAACAGCGTTACATTCGACCGTGTTTGCATGCCTGCCGATGGCAATGTGAATGGCCAAGACTGGGACGAGTAACGAGTCTATTGCATAACTACCTAGGTTCATGCGGGCTGAATGCGCGTCATTCAGCCCGCCGCATTCGATTTTACGGTTTGTTTTCTGGATAATATTCTCATGAGAAGTTTGTTGCATGTAATAGCATTGGGTTTTTTTTCGGTGATACTGTCTGGATGTGGTGGTGTTGAACCGATGGCTCAAGTTTCTGGAACCGTTACATTCAAGGGTAAGCCTATTCCGGCTGGGAACGTGATGTTCACTCCGGACGTGAGTTTGTCTGGCGGACAGGTAAGAATGTTCATGGTGAAGGATGGCGCTTACGATTCGTCGAAGGACCCAAGTCCTGGCTTGAAGCCGGGTAAATACGAGGTTACGGTCATGGGTTATGATGGAAATCGAATTCCCAATTATTTCCAAGGGAAGCAGATATTTAATGCAGTCACTGAGCCAATGACGGTTGCCCCTGGAGAGTCCAAAAAGGATTTTGTTGTACCGGATTCAGCCGGAGTCAATGTGAAGACTTTTGAAACGGGAGATTTTTGATTTCAGCTCTGCTGCTGATTAAAAATCATTCCGATGCTTTTCTCGCCCTAGACGATAGTCAATTTTTTCGATTTTTGGCATGACATACACTTCGTTGATTAGCTGGTTATTATTGGGCACGGTTGTTTTCGGTGCTGACAGCCTTGAATACAACCGCGATGTTCGTCCGATCCTGGCCGAAAACTGTTTTGCCTGTCATGGATTTGATAAAGCAAAACGCGAAGCTGGCTTGCGTCTCGATACCATGGAGGGCGCTGTCGAGAAGCTTGATTCCGGCCTGGTGGCGATTCAACCGGGCAAGCCGGAGGAAAGCGAACTGATCCGCCGGATTCTTGCCACCGACGACTCGGTGATGCCTCCTCATGAGACGGGCAAAACTCTGACGGAAGTTCAGAAAGATGTCTTGCGAAAATGGGTTTCACAGGGTGCTCGATACGACAAGCATTGGGCCTTTATTGCACCTCAGAAAACGGCAATTCCCGAAAGTAACTTGGCCAAGGCTAACGCAACAACCAATCCGATCGACAGTTTCATCTTGGCGAAGCTTGAAGCGGAAAACCTGTTGCCGTCAGCACCCGCAGATCCGATTACCTTGATCCGCCGTTTGAATCTGGACCTGATTGGATTGCCACCTACCGTTTCAGAGGTGGATGACTTTGTTCTGGCATTTCAACATGACCCAGAATCCGCTCGTAGCCAGCTTGTGGATCGACTTTTGCGCAGCCCCAACTACGGCGAACGTTGGGGCCGATGGTGGCTTGATCAAGCTCGTTACGCAGATAGCAACGGCTATTCCGTCGATGCGCCACGTCAAATCTGGAAGTACCGCGACTGGGTTATCGATGCACTGAATCGGGATTTGCCCTTTGATCAGTTTACGATCGAGCAATTGGCGGGCGATCTGTTGCCTGACGCGACGGAATCGCAGCAAGTGGCAACGGGTTTTCATCGCAACACGCAAATCAATCAAGAAGGGGGGATCGATCCAGAGCAGTTCCGGATCGACAGTGTTTTTGATCGCGTCGCGA
>JBIKLJ010000035.1:0-33945 GCA_044359895.1 Pirellula sp. | reverse complement strand
ATTTATCTCGCTCGAATTTCTTCGGATTAAAATTGGCTAGGAATCGGGGGCTCGAACGGCTACCCGAATTGGTTGGTGAACGTAATACTCTTGGGGCATCCTGTCCAACCGGATCATTCCATCCCCCAGAAGCATTTCAAAAAACAGAAGGACCAGTAATGTACAAACGCCATGCCTTGGTTGGTCTAACCCAAAGCGGATTCGTAGTCTTCAGCTTGGTTTTGGTATCAGCGACGCAACTTGCGGCGGAACATCCAATTCCTGGGGATAGTCCATTGCCGGCGGAACGATCGAATACCGATGCTAGCGAGACAGCAGCTACACCGGAGGCGGGAGATGTCTCCGAAGCGGATTTGGAAGCCACCAAGAAACGGATAAAGGAACTTGGGGCAGGGGCCAAAGTCACGATGGACGGCTCCAAGCTGACCGAGATCAACATCAAAGATGGTTCTTTTCTTACTTCGGACGATTTTTCTCTGTTCGGACGTTTAAATGATTTGAAGAAATTGCAGATCTACAATTGTCGTTCTTTGAATTCGGAGATGGCGGCACAGATAAGCGGCTTGAAGGAACTCAAATCGCTTGCGTTAACGAATACGGTCATCGACGATACTGCTGTAGACATGATCGTGAAGTCCTTTCCAAATTTGTTAGACCTGGATCTATCATCCAATGCGAATATGTCGGGCCAAATTTTAAAACCGATTTCGACCCTCAAGAATTTGCAGAACTTGACATTGGTTCAAAACCGTTTGAATGAGATTGGAACTCGGAAACTTGCGAAATTGCAAGATTTGCGATCATTGGATCTTCGCGGAAACACTCAAGCAGGCGATATGACCCTCGAAATCTTGGCAGGCCTTCCGAAGCTCAAGGCACTGAAGCATCGCAGCACCGTAGTTTCTGATTACGGAATGGAGCAGCTTTCCAAAAGCACCTCGATTGAGAATATGCTGATTCAAGATTTTGCGATTACGAACGCTTCGGGGAAACATCTTGCAAAAATGAAGGCTTTGTCTCAGTTGGAGATCTTTCGTTGCCAAGGTTTTGGAAGTCAGGGGGTATTGGACTTAAAGGGGCTTCATCTTCAACGGCTGACATTAAGAGACCTACCTACGATCGACGATTCGGCATTGGACCTTTTGAAGGATCTTCCCAAGTTGAAGAAACTATTCCTGCACGAACTGAGTGGCGTCACCGACGTTGGGTTGAAGAACTTGGAAGCAACTCCGTCTATTGAATTGCTTGACATTTGGAGTGTACCTGAGATGACCGATGCAAGTATTGAAGTCATTGCCAAACTGCCTAATTTGAAAGAGTTGACTGTTCGGTCCACTGCAGTGACAGACCGTTCGATCGAAAAACTGCTTCAAATTCCAACACTTCAAACCCTTGTTTTTAAGGAAAATGGGGCAGTGACCGAAGCGGGGCTCAAGCGACTTTCGGATAAGAAGGGATGGACCAAGTTGGATGTTGGTTCTTCCGTTTCGGCTCAGGGGAACGAGTAGCGGTTCGTCTTGCGATCGATTCCTACACACTAGTTTGCAAAGGCCGAGATCATTTTGACCAGCAGGGATCCTAGTCGGAAGGAGGGACCGTCTGAAGAGCCGTCGATGGATCGATTGATCGACTTGGTGCTTTCGCGTACGGACGAACAAGATCTTCGCGATCGTCTCAAGGCTCAGGTACAAGCATCCTTGAGCGTCTTTCCACATTTGAAGCGTGGCATCGAGCCGTTAGAGAGATTTGTTCGCAACACTCGCATGCCCTCTGGTTTTCTGGTTTACTTGGACCGAGACCGAGATGCATTGCCATCGTTGCTTCAGATTCTGTCCATTGATTCCGAAGCGATCGAGTGGTTGATCGACGATCCGGATAGCTTCGATTGGCTTCGCCTGAGTGCGGGGCAATCCGTCGCACCGGACCATCTCAAAGATACCTTGCTTCAGGAAACATCCTGTTTGGACGAACCCTCGCAGGTGCTGACGACCCTGAGTCGGTTCAAGAAGCGTGAAACTTTGCGAGTCATTTGCGCACTGTGTTTGCATGAAATGTCCGTAAGTTCGGCAGTCCAACAGCTATCGTGGATTGCGGATGCAATCATTCATGCATCTTTGGTGGCGGCTGGGAATGAACGCAAAATCGATCGTCGATTTCGAATGCTCAGGCAATCCGGTTTTTCGTCACTGAATGATTTTGTAAGCGTGATCGGAATCGGTGCAATCGGTGGGCAGGAGCTGGATTTTGAGAGTCCGGTTGAGTTGGTGTTTCTCCTAGATACCGAAATGTTCCTGGGAGACGCAGATTATGACTTCCTTCACGAGGAAATGCATAGGCTGATCCACCGGGCGGTCGACATCCTGTCCCATCGGGATGGACCAGGGTATCGAATTCAGCTGCCTTTGAACCTGCAAGGCAATCAGGATGTTGGCCCTGGGGCTGATTGGTCGCAAATGCGATTGCAAGAGTACACGCGATGGATTCAATCGATTGAAAACGAAGGCCGAACTTGGGTTCGCCTAACTCTGCTCAAGTCCCGTTTTGTTGCCGGCAACCCTGTTCTGGCTAATCGATTTTTGGAAGAGATTCCAACGCTTGTCTTCAGACGTTTTCTAAGTCGCGCTGATATCATTGGGATCGGTGCATTGAAGCGCAAGATGGACCGCGAGGGGCAAGCCTCTAATGCTCCCGATGTGGCTCCATCGGAGCTTTCGATCCAATGGCTTCAGGGTTGGCGGAGGGAAGTGGATTTCCTGATTCAATTTTTGCAGTTGATCAACGGTGGGGAGCTCGCGGCCGTTCGAGTTCCCAATACGGCAAGCGCGATCGACGCCTTGGCGAGGCATGGATGTTTGACTGAGCAGGAGCGATCTATCCTGGCATCCGCGCAAGAGCGTTTCAATGATTCGATTCTGATGCATCAGCTGATGTATTCTGTTGCGCATTCTCTATCCGTGCAACAACTTTCCGCTGTGCAAAAGCTATCGCGAGACGCAGTGGACTTGTTGGCTATGACCTATGATGAACTGACCGACATCTGGCGTAAGGTGCGTCAGATTCGTGATCACTTGCGCAGTGACGTTTTCATCGATGAAACGCAATCTTCTGAAGAAACAGATTTAATTCTCGATCCAAGCCCTAGCCCTCAATGGGTTGAGCAGCGGCTCTCGAAATTTAAGTTTGTGCGGCCGCAGGAGGCTTACAAAAATTTGATGGAGCTCGCCAAGGAGGAGGTCGCGATTCTGTCTACTCGTCGATGTCGGCATTTCCTGTCGATTATCGCGCCTCAATTGCTCAAGAAGGTTGGCGAGACACCTGATCCGGATTTGACTCTGGGAAACCTTGCCATTGGCAGCCGTTCTCTTGGCGGAAAGGGAGTTTTGTGGGAGCTCTTTAGTGTCCATGAGCCATCGTTGGATTTGTATGTGCGGTTGTGCGGAGCGAGTCCCTATTTGCTTGGCATATTAACCAACAACCCGGGGGAAATTGATGAGCTGCTGGACTCGTTGATGCTCAATCGGTTGCCGTCCGAACAAGAGCTGAGTGCGATCTTGAATGATCTGTGTCGCGGGGCGGAGGACATTGAACCCATCGTGCATTCATTCAAGAACGAGCGGCATCTGAATGTGGGAGTTCGTGATATTCTAGGCAAAGAAAGTATCGCTAACACGCATAAAGCCCTATCCGATATTGCGGACGTTTGTTTACAGCAGATTATCGAGTCGCAGTTTGGGATGTTGGTTAAGCGTTTTGGAATGCCGGTTCGCTCGGACGGTCTGCCGTCTCGGTTTGCGGTTATCGCCCTAGGCAAGTTAGGATCTCGAGAACCAAATTATCATAGCGACATCACTCTGTTTTATGTCTACGACGCCGAAGGTGCAACGAAGCCCATCACGGTTTCTCGTCATCATGAGTCGATTTCGCTCGAGCATTTCTATCATCATTTGGCGCAGAAGGTCATGCAGTCCGTGAATCGCTTAGGGCGATCGGGTCGGCTTTACGAACTTCGAAATTGGGTCGCCTCGTCCAATCACAATACAACGGTTGCTTGGCAGTTAGCTTCATTTACCGAGTTCATGTTGGATACGGCAGGAAGTCCAGACTCGGCGTTGGCCCGTCAGCAGTTGTGCAGTGCGCGGGTAATCTACGGACCTGAGGACTTTAAGAATGAGCTGCACGAATCGTTGTCCCGCATCGTGCGCGACTTAGCGTGGACCAAAGCGGATGATAAAATCTTGTTCGACGCCCGAAAGACCTTTGAGCAGTCGGCAGGCGATAAAAATTTGAAGCGAGGGGTGGGCGGCACCATGGATGTGGAGCTCGCGTCCCAAGTTTTGATGTTGCGGCACGTCGCGAAACTGCCGGATGTGTTTGTTGCTGGGACCTTGGAGTCGATTGAGCGTCTTTGTTCCGCGAAGATCATTGAGGCCGAAGACGCTCAAGTCTTGCAGGATGGATACAACTTCCTTCGCAGCGTCGAGTCCGGGTTGCGGCTGATGAACACACGAGCTCGACACGACCTGCCTGATTCAGATCGAGATCTCAAACGGCTTGCCTACGTGCTCCGGCTGGACAGCAAGGACCAACTATTGGATCGTTGTCAGTACTATCGTAGACAGCATCGACGTTTGCTAGAGAAGTATCTATGAGTTCGTCGCACCGGATCCCTCGCAGGATTGCATTTCTTGCCGCCGTGCAGTTTCTGACTCGAGTTCCTGTGGCACGAGCCATGAACGCCCCTAAGTTAGATTATCGAGAGGCGTTGAAGGCGTCGCTTTTGTTTTTTCCATTGGTTGGGGTTCTTATCGGGCTTGTGACTACCAGTGTGTATCTGGCTGCATGTGTCGGATGGCCAACATGGATTGCAGCGACGATCGCGGTTGGGGTTGAGGCTTGGCTCACAGGCGCCTTTCATGAGGATGCATTTGCTGACGCAACGGATGCGCTAGGCGGAGGATGGACTCGCGAGCAAGTTTTGGAAATACTCAAGGATTCTAGGCATGGGACGTATGGTGTGCTGGCCTTGGTATTGGGTGTTTCGCTACGCGTAGCCTTGATAAGTCAGTGCGACTGGATCGAAGCATGGCTGACCGTTCCGTTATCAGCGGGGTTAGGGCGTTGGTCGATTCTGGCTTTGATGGTACGTTTGGAACCGATATTGGATCGTCATACTCTGGCGCGAGACATTGGTGCAAAGCCTAGCTTGAGAACCGTTCTGACTGGATTAGCAGCGCCGTTGATCGTCTACGTGGCCTTTTGGATTGCATTCCTTGGCATGGGGGCTGATCAGACCGCGGCTGCTGAGCTCGTTTCTAGTTGTGTTGCGATGCTCGTTTCGCTGTTCGGCGCGATTTTCGTGACCCTTTTGTATGGGAATGTAATCGAGCGTCGAGTCGGAGGTGTTACAGGCGATTTTCTCGGATCAAATTGTTATCTTGTCCAGCTGAGTACGTTGCTGATCATGACCTTCTCGATTCACTGACGAGTTTTGCACATGGTCTTCCGGTCTTCATGGAAGGGCTCTGTGCCCTCAGATTTTTCCTAAGTAGAACGTCCTGATCGATTTGCAAACCATTCAAGATGGAACCAGGTGGTAATGCATTGGTGGGAGCCAATCTGTGCTGTACTCTCAAGGGACATAGGAACGCGTTTCCACTTGAGTGGTAAACGTTTTGATGATTTCTGTTCTCTCGCAACGAATGCACATGACACCACCGCCAGCATTTTTGGATCACGCCGATACTCGATCGGATTCTGTTGACACTCCTGTTCTTTCGCCGGAAGGAACTGAGCTTGACGCTCAGTCGTTGACGGTGACCGAGCCGTTTGTCGGACAATGGAATGCATTGATCAGTCAAACCAACTGGGAAAAAGGAAAAATCATTTCGGACTGGCGCCGAGCCTTGATCGAGTCGGGCGCGAGCACTAGCGCCTACAGCGACGAGACTTGGAGCAAGCAAGTGGGGGCAGTCACCAGCCAACATGTGGGGCGATTGCGACGCGTGTCGGAACGATTCAGCGAGGCACAAGCAAGTTTCCCAGGACTCTACTGGAGCCATTTTCTGGCAAGCTTAGATTGGGACGATGCGGAGTTATGGCTAGAAGGAGCCATGCGAAGCAAATGGAGCATTTCGCAGATGCGGAAAATGCGGTGGGAAGCTAGCGGCAGCGATCCGCAGCATGCACCAAGGGATGAGGAGCTGATCACTTCGGAAGTCGATGATGATTTCGACGCGTTGAGTGAGGAAAAAGAGGAAGAACGAGATCGCGAGGAACGAGATCGCATTGAAGCCAGCGGGCCTTTGGCCGAGGGGCCAGATTTTGGTGAAGAAGAACCAGATTCCAACAAAAGCCGAGAAGATCGTGAGGATTCTGGGGTGGAATCGGAATCCTTTGACGCGAGCAAAGAAATAGGAAATCCATTTGCATCGCTTCCAAATCTTCCTCCGGATATTGCGGATGCGCTTGAGCTGTTTAAGCTGAGTATCGTTCGGCACCGTTCCAATCATTGGACAGACGTATCGCAAAGTTGTCTACTCGACGTTTTGGATGCGCTGAAATCCTTTGTTGCTCGTTAAAATTTTGTTGCTCGTTCGAATAGCAAGTCATAAGAAATGCAAAACCTGATGTTGCCCTTGGCCAAACGGAATTCCAAGCCGTCACCAACCGATGCTTCTTGGTCCGCCAAGGCTAGCCCATGGGCACAGCCCTTTTCGAAGGAAGCCTTGGTGAACAACTGCTTTGGCACTGGTTCATGGGTGGCATTTCAGTTCAAAATGATCGTGTTGCTTTGGAGTGGGCTTGCTAGTTTGTCGTGTTGTCATGCTGATGAATCCGAGCCTGCACGGCCTCGATTTGAAGACGGTCAGGCTCAAGAGGTCGATGCATTTCGCAAAGACTGGATACAACATGATTTATGGGTTGAAACAGAATTCGATTCGGATCTCGATGGTAAGCTGGATCGAATGCATGTTTCGGTAACTCGGCAAAAGCAAACCGATTCGGAGAAGTTGAAGGTACCCGTCATTTACCAATCAAGCCCTTATTATGCCGGCATTGGCTCGACGGACGTCAAGTACATGTGGAGTCCTAAGCAAGCGTTAGGAGGGGCACCGCCATTGCATTCGGAATCTCCTAGCATTAAGCAGCAGAGTCTTCGTCCCGCGATTTCAAAAGAGCTTACCGCAGAATGGGTTCCTCGGGGATTTGCTGTGGTGCATTCCTGCTCACCAGGCACAGGGCTATCGCAGGGGTGTGTCACGATCGGTGGGGACAATGAATCGTTGGCGCCAAAATCCGTCATCGACTGGTTGAATGGTAGAGCAAAAGGCTTTAGCGAAGCAGAGGGGGACGAGTTGGTAACAGCGTATTGGTGCACTGGAAAAGTGGGCATGACAGGCACTTCCTACAATGGAACACTTGCTTTGGCTGCGGCCACGACGGGGGTTGAGGGGCTTGAAGCGATCATTCCTGTGGCGCCCAATACCTCGTACTACCATTACTATCGTTCGAATGGGCTAGTTAGGCATCCCGGCGGTTACATGGGTGAAGACATCGACGTACTCTATGATTTCGTAAATAGTGGCGACCCGGATACTCGAGAGGGGTGCGATTGCAACGTACGCGACAAGGAGATGATGGAAGGATTTGATCGTGCGAACGGTGACTACAATGAGTTTTGGGCGAAGCGAGATTATTTGTTGGATATGGGGCCTATGAAGGCTGCGTTATTGATGGCGCATGCCTTCAATGATTGGAATGTGATGCCCGAGCACAGTATTCGTATTTACAACGCCGCTAAAGCGAAGGGCATTCCAACTCAGTTGTACATGCATCAAGGCGGTCATGGTGGTCCGCCACCTTTGCAGCAAATGAACCGATGGTTTACCAAGTATCTTTACGGAATTGACGTCGAAACCCCAACCGTTGCGCAAGCTTGGATCGTTCGTGAAGGAGAAAGCAGGGGTAAGCCCACTTCGTACAGTCAGTATCCCAATGCGGAATCCTCCGATCTTTCTTTCATGCCAGTTCGGGGTGGGCTATCCAAGTCAAGTCTGGTGACAGTGGATGAGAAGACTAAGTTGGGTAAACAGGGACAAGAGACCATCATCGATAATTATTCGTTCAGCGCACCTTTGTTGGCAAAAGCGGAATGGTCCAACCATCGCCTCTTATTTGCAACAAGTCCATTAAAAAAGGGACTTCATATTTCGGGCACACCGCGAATCTCGCTGAGAATGGCAAGCAATCGTCCTGCTGCTAACTTAAGCGTGTGGTTGGTGTCACTGCCTTGGACTGATAGCGAGAAAATTACAGATGATGTGATAACGCGTGGTTGGGCGGACCCTCAGAATGCTCGTTCCATTGAAACACAAGAGCCGATGGTTGATGGGGAATTTCGAACGGTGGAGTTTGATTTGCAGCCAGAGGATCAAGTGATTGAAGCAGGAGAACAAATTGGGCTAATGATCTTTTCAAGCGACCGAGACTTCACGTTATGGCCTGAGCCGGGTACCGAATTGACTTTCGATTTGGATGAAACCAAACTGATTCTGCCAATCGTTGGAGGTCAAGTTGCGTTGCGAGCGGCCATGGAGTAAACCCAGCTTGAAGGATACTCCTGATATAGCAATTCTCCGTTTGTGGCGTTCTGATAGAGACCTCTTTTTTGCCATGGCTTGTCCTACAATCGCTACCATAAGTACGCCTTTTACTTTTGGATTGAATTGCTAAGACAGTTTTTCTCGCTTTCTGGTCAGTCCACACGTCCGCAAACTATGGTCAAGTTGAGCAATTTTGCTATTAAGGTTCTGAATCCAATGCCCAACTATGACTAATTTGACTATCGTTCAGCGAATCCGAGACGCCCATAGGGCGACATTGGTTCTCTGTTGGTTGGGATGTTCGTCATGCTAATCGAATCGATGACCACAGAGGATCCGAGATGGATGTCTGCATTGAGTCGTTTGCGCCACGATTTCTATCATCAGCCGGGATATGTTCAGTTGGAAGCCCGGCGGATCCAAGCAACACCCGAAGCACTACTTGTTCGTGACGGAGATCAGCTATTTTTTGTCCCTTATCTCGTACGATCTTGCAATCTGCTATTTCCAGAAATTCGGATGCCGATACTCGACGCAGTATCCCCGTATGGCTATCCGGGGATTCTGATAAGTGACCATGGAAAGAATTCGGGGTTTGTTGCGAAAAGTCTGTCAGCATTTCGACAGACCTTAGCCGAACGGGGCGTTTCCTCGGCTTTTCTTCGAATGAACCCAATTCTTGGAGCTGACTTTACAACGCTGTTCCCGGATGGCATGTTTTGCAATGCGAGTCAAACGGTGGTTGTAGACCTAGATTCCGATCAAGCCGACCTGTGGAAGCAAGTTCGTCGAGCGTTTCAACAAACTTTAAAAAAGTGCGATCGATTGGGCTTTAAGGCTCGAGTGGTTTCCTTGAGCGATGTGCTCGACACGTTCGTTGAAATCTATTGGCAAACTATGGATCGGGTGAAAGCAAAAGAATCCTATTACTTCGATATCGATTATTTTGCTTGTCTTGCTCGACTGCCGGGAGTCCATTGCTGCGTCATTGAGAGTGGAACGACGATAGTGGCAGCTTGCATTTGCTTGGAGTGTGATGGCATCGTCAATACGCATCTCGGAGGTACCCGAACAGATTTTCTTGCCGACTCTCCGTTCATCATGGCGATGCATGAGGCAATTCGATGGGCAAAATCGCGAGGGAATCGCTGGTTGCAACTCGGTGGAGGTGTAGGCGGCCGAGAAGACTCGGTGCTCCATTTCAAAGCGGGATTTTCGAACAAGCGGACCCATTACCTTACTTCTCGTATTGTGATCGATGACGCTCAGTACCATCAGTTAGTCAGCCTTGCGGCCCAAACGTCGGGGGAAACACCTGAAAAAATGATGTCTTCAAGCTTCTTTCCTGCCTACCGTAGTTAAACACAGACGTTAGAGGTCGAGGTCTGCCTTGTCCTTGTTCTGAAGAGAAAGATCGAACATGTTGATTTGTGGTATGAATGCCAGCCATACGGCTTCGGCTGTTCTTGTTCGTGATGGTCAAGTACTTTCAGCCCTTCAAGAGGAGCGGCCTACACGCATCAAGAACAAGAGCGGTTAGCAGCAATCTGGTACGACCGATGCCACCTAGTCGCGCCCGACCAAAGGCGTTTCTCTTTTTATTGACGTTTTTGAAGTGTAGCAACTTCACTTGAAATCGTACTCGTACTCAATGAAATGGTACTCGTACTGGTCCTCGATTTCGCTCGTATTCGAGGACGAGTACGAGTACGAGTACTGCCCTTCGGGCGGAGTACGAGTACGAGAAACCCTAAGGCCCTAAGGATCTGCGATAAGACGCGCCTAGAACAACGAAGCTGGTTCGGCTTTCAGTAATTTCCTAACCGCCAGCAATCCGGCGAAGGTGCACATGAGCAGCGAAAGGCCAAAGACGCCGGAAGCCCGCTCCCACGTCATAAACGTTGGGATACCGGAAAGGCCGGAGGTGATCGCATAGAGGGTCATTGCGGCGAGCAAGGCGGGAATGTAACCGAACAGAGACAGCAGCCATGCTTGCTTGAGCACGCTGATGGACAAGAAAAAGGGAGAGTATCCCATGGCTTTCAGAGTCGCATATTCCGCTAAGCGGCTGGACACATCTGTTGCGAGAACCATGTAAACGATGGCTGAGCCGATAATGAAGGAGAGCACCACTCCCATTGAAAAGATCATTCCAATGGGCGTTTCGGTGAGCCATCGTTTGCGTTCCCACTGACGTTGCTCTTCCATCGTTAGTATCTGCACGGCCAATTCCGATCGCGAATCCGATTGTTTTAGATACTGCAAGATGGAATCGCGAACTTTCCGAGGATCGCGGTTTGGTTTTAATTCAACGAGCCCCAGAGAAACGCGTCGTCGAACGTCAGCACCCGATCGAAGTCCGAACTCTAGATCGCTGACCAGGACAGCTCCATTGGTTGCCAGCCCTGTTCCAAGCTGAAAAGTGCCTGCGATTCTTGTTGAGCGATTGCCAAGTTCTGTTCTCTTTCCGACATCGAGCTCCGAGAAGCGTTTGCAATCCTCGGGTCCGTATTCCGCTCGCGTGGCGCGATCCACCAGCATCGTATCGGGGGCTTGAAGCAGATCTAGTTTGCTATCCAGTTCTTTCAAGTCAAGAACGGGTCGGTCCAGTTGCATCCCCATCATTCCGACCGTTCGGAAGGAGCCATCGGGAGGAGCTTGCAGGCATCCTTGGTTACGAGCTGGATTTTGCCATCGCTGCAACATGATGAAAAAGGGATCTACACTTTCGACGTCAGGATGGGTCGCAACCTTGTTCATCCAAAAGCGTTCCAACATGCGCGGTTCGTAAAGGTGCACGTAGTCAGGCGAACGCATGACCAATTGCCCTTTGAGCTTTCCGTAAACGATGGTTGCGGTATTTCCAACAGCACCTCGAAAGCCCAGCTGCATAAAGATCAGCAAAAGGGCGAATGCGACCCCTGTAACACTGACCATTGCCCGCGTGGGCTGGCTAATCAGATTCAGGAGCGAGAAAGGAGTACGGCGAAAAACCAGCATCAACCACCAAGTTAACTATTGTTCATGGCTTGAGAATCTTGGTAAAACCGGGACAATCATAGCATGAAAGCGAATCGCGCAGGAAGCGAATGATGTTTCTTTTTGCACAACATGCGTGCTGTGCGAATTTGCAACTTGAACTTTGTAGTGGACGGCATCTTTAACTCAGACCAGGACAGAACATTGGCTTCTCCTTCACGAAGTGGCGTATTCACCCATGGCGCCGACGATCGTCTAGCTCGATTTAGCGAAAGCATTTCGTTCGACTATCGACTGTACCAACAGGACATTCGAGGTTCGAAGGCGCATGCCAAGATGCTGTGCCAGCAGGGGCTGATCAGCTCGGATGAACTTGAGTCGATCGAACGAGAGTTGACCGAGATCGGTGGACTCTTGGATCGGGGCGAGATGCCGTTCCGAATCGAGCTCGAAGACATCCATATGCATATCGAGCAAGAGCTGATCGATCGATTGGGAGACGTCGGCCGAAAGCTGCATACAGCGCGTTCGCGAAACGATCAAATTTCTACCGATTTGCGTCTTTGGGTTCGGGACCATCTGGATATCTTGGATACTTTGTTGCAACGATTGCAAGTCGCTTTCCTGTCGCGTTGCCAGAAAGATCACGATGTCATCGTCCCTGCTTACACTCATATGCAACGAGCTCAGCCTGTTTTGGCCGCTCATTATTGGCTTGCGTACATCGAAAAGCTATCACGGGATCGAAGCCGAATCGCAGACTGCCGAAAGCGTGTCAATGAATGTCCACTGGGTGGAGCCGCAGTGGCTGGTACAAGCCTTCCGATTGATCGGGCGTATTCTGCCAACCTACTTGGCTTTGAGCGAGTGGCAGCCAATAGCATTGACATCAGTAGCGACCGCGACTTTGTGGTCGAAGCGGTGTTTGTGTTGACGATGATTGCAGAGCATTTGAGCGGCTGGGCCGAAGAGTGGATCCTATGGTCGACCACGGAGTTCGGCTTCATCAAGTTGCCGCATGCGTTTTGCACGGGCAGCTCCATTATGCCTCAGAAGGTGAATCCTGATACGCTGGAACTGACGCGAGGCAAGTCGGCTCGGGTGGTCGGCAATCTTCAAACATTGTTAGTGCTGATCAAGGGGCTGCCGCTTGCGTACAACCGGGACCTTCAAGAGGACAAGCCACCTCTTTTTGATTCCTTTGATACCGTCTTAGCTTGTCTGGAGCTTGCGATTCCCATCGTGGAGCAAGCTCAGTTGCAGCCCGACGTGATTTCCGCAAGGCTCGACCAAGGGTATCTTGACGCAACCGCCTTGATGGAAGTTTTGATCGGACGAGGAATGCCGCAACGGACGGCCCATCATAAAGTGGGTGAACTGGTCGCGATCGCCAAGGGACGAACTGTTCCGCTGGCAAGCTTGAGCGATGCCGAATTGAAATCGGTCGATGAGTCTTTCGACGCTTCCCTTCGTGAGCAGCTTGGGGTGAAAGGGGCTGTCGCTGGCTACCGGTCGTACGGTTCGAGTAGTCCGGAGCGCGTAGCGGAACAAGTCAAGCGATGGCAAGCGTTACTTGCGGTCCAATCATGACAATCTATTATTCGAAGGGCAGTCCAACATCCGTGCTGGGCATGGAGGATTACGTCGAAGCGATCTCGACCACGCTTCAGCAGCGACCGACCGTCAGGAAAGTTCTGGCTGTACCGCCCGACCACACTCGATTGGATTCACAAGCAGGGCCGATCATGCATGCCGTGCTCCAAGTGCTTGGGGATCGGTTAACGGACGTGATGCCTGCCTTGGGGACTCATTCTGCCATGACCGAGGAGGAGCTTACGAAGATGTTTGGTGACTTCCCGAGAGACTTGATTCGGATTCATCGCTACCGTACCGAAGTGGATACGCTGGGGTACGTGGACTCCGATTTTGTTCGAGCTGTAACGGAAGGCGTTTACGATCGTCCATGGCCTGCTCAAGTCAATCAAATGATTTCTCGAGGCGATCACGACTTGATCTTATCCGTGGGGCAGGTTGTGCCCCATGAAGTGATCGGGATGGCCAACTACAACAAGAATATCTTTGTGGGTACGGGTGGAAGCGCTGGGATTGATGGCAGCCATTATCTAAGCGCCTTGTTCGGCATGGAAAGAGTGATGGGGCGATGCGACACTCCGTTGCGACGTATCTTGAATCGCGCGTCGGATCTCTTTTTGACTCATCGCCCGGTGGTTTATGTGCTGACTGTCGTTGAGTCGACATCGGATCAGGGACCTGTGGTACGTGGTTTGTATGTTGGGGATGATCATTCGGTGTTTGACGAAGCGGGTGCGCTTGCAGCCAAAGTGAATTGCTTTCGATTGCCAGAAGCCCCCAAGAAGATGGTCGTCTGGATGGATCCTAGCAAGTACAAAAAGACGTGGGTTGCCAACAAAGCAATTTATCGAACTCGAATGGCGATCGCGGATGGTGGAACTTTAGTGGTGATTGCACCTGGCGTCGAGAAGTTCGGCGAGCATGCCGATGTGGATGAGTTGATCCGTCGCTATGGTTATCGAACCACACCGGAAGTCATCGACATGGTAGCCAAGAATTCGGATCTCGCTGGCAATCTTTCGGTAGCAGCCCACTTGATTCATGGTTCGACGGAGAATCGCTTTCAAGTGGAGTACTGTCCTGGCAAACTGACTCCGGCCGAAATCGAATCTGTGAACTATGGTTTTGGCGACTACCAATCCGCCTTGTGGGAATACCGCGTTGAAGAGATCCAGGATGGCTGGAACACAAGTCGAACTGGCGAGGCATTTTACTTTATTCGGAATCCTGGGCTGGGGCTGTGGATGCACCGAGACCATCCGCATGCCTTTTGATGCTTGGCGAAGTTCCGGGTATCTTCAAAACTCAGATTGTCTTTCGTATTTTGCTCGCTTGCGTCCATGCAAATAAGGTGAAACCTTGATGATTGAAGCCAAGAATACTCAGCGAGCGGTAGTCCGGATCGGCTACGACGGTCGCGTCCATAAGCTCTTTCAAGGGCCTAAGGCGAAAGAGCGTTTTCAGAACGAGTGTCGTGTTCTGGTCTATCTGGAGAATCGCAAATGTCCTTTTGTTCCGAGGTTGCTTTCGGCCGATACGGAGACGTTGGAGATTGTGACTAGCAACTGTGGCACTCGGGTTGAACGGTTGGGTGACGAAAAGATCAAGTCGATTTTTGGCGAGCTCGAAGGCTATGGAGTTCGTCACGACGATGCGTTTCTTCGAAACATCACGTACCGCGCTTCTGATGGTCGATTTTGCGTGATCGATTTTGAATTTTCGACGATTTTGGATCAGCAAGAGCAGGATCTTCTGGACAACAGCGATAAACCCTCCGCCAGTTTTCCAGCAGAACCACCTGAAGGCATGTTACCCAACTTGCCGATCGATGTGAGCTGGTCTGCGATGTCTCATCCAGGCCGGTTTCGCCCCAACAACGAGGATCGCTTTTTGGCGATGCTATTCGATCAAAGTGGGGTGCGCTATTTAGGAAAGGATGGTAGTTCGACGACTCAGGCGGCAGACATGCTGTTTGCGGTGGCGGACGGGATGGGGGGAGAGCGATCTGGGGAACTTGCTGGCAAGATCGCGCTCGATAACATCACCAAGTTTCTACCTCGAGCGCACCTGTTGACTCACGAACACCTCGTGGAATCCGCTCCCTTGATCTTGAAACGGATGTTCAAGGCGATTCACGACGAATTGATGATGCTGAGCAAATGGGATCAGAATTGTACCAACATGGGCGCGACGTTAACGCTTGTATGGATCCATCGACGAACGGTTATCTTTGGGCATATCGGCGACACAAGGCTTTATCATTTCCGGAGGCGTCATCAGTCTTCGGAACGATCTGCGTCCGACATGGAGATGGTTCAAATCACCGAGGACCATACGTATGTTGCTTGGCTCCGACGCAATGGAAAGCTGAACGAACGCGAGGGGCGATCCCATCCAAGACGCAATGTTTTGTCGAAATCCCTGGGTGCTGGGAACCAGTTTGTGGAACCTCAGTGCGGAACGTTTTCGATTGAAAGTGGGGATAAATTAGTTTTGTGTACCGATGGAATCACCGATGGATTGTGGGATCGAGCGGTTTGCGATTTAATCCTTTCGCCGGGCGATGCGTTGTCTATGATGAAACCTGCTCAGCGTTTAGTGCAAAGTGCCGTTGCGGAATCTGGTCGTGACAATGCAACCGCGATCGTACTGGAAGCGAATTAAGCACGTCGTTCAATCGAAAAGCAGGAACAGTGAAACACAGAATCAAAAGTACGGATTTTACGGGAGAGATGATTCTCCTTGGTACGGGTACCAGCGTTGGGGTCCCTGCGATTGGTTGTGGCTGCGATGTTTGTACGAGCTCGAACCCAAAAAACAATCGCACGCGATCGGGTGCGATTTTGGGTTTGCCGGGAGGGAATTTGTTGATCGATACCTCGCCGGATTTGCGCCATCAACTCTTGCGAGAGAAGATTGGAGTTGTCGATGCGGTTCTGTTCACCCATGAACATGCAGATCATCTTCACGGGTTGGATGACTTAAGGCTGTTCCCTTTCCTGTTGGGGCATGCTGTTCCCTTGTATTGTGAAGAGAAAGTTGAGAAGCGTATTCGCAAGGTTTTTGATTATGCGTTCGCGGATCGCGAGCACACGCATGCCGGGGCCGTGCCTCAGCTCGACTTTGTCAGAATTGGGCATGAAACGTTTGAAGTTTTGGGCAGCACCGTTCAGCCCATCCCACTTTCGCATGGACCTTACTGTGACGTGTTGGGTTTCCGGTTCGGGAATGTTGCCTATTGCACCGATACGAACGCTATCTCAGATTCGAGTATGGCACTGCTGGAGAATCTGGATATCCTGGTCTTAGACGCTTTACGATACACACCGCATGCGACTCACTTGTCGGTGGACGAAGCGCTTGCGATTGTCGATCGGTTGAATCCAAAGACAACTTACCTTACTCATCTTTCGCATGATTTGGAGTACGAACTGGGCAACGCGAAGCTTCCAGACCGAGTCAGGTTGGGATACGACGGGCTTCGTTTCCCCTTGACCTAAAATGATGGATCCAGAACTACAGCTGCAGGTGAAGCAAGCTATCGAGCGATTGTATCAAGACTTGGCTCGCGAGAAGGGTTCGTCGAGTCATTGGACGGGTGAGCTGTCGACTTCCGCCTTGTCGACCGCCACCGCTGTCAGCGCGCTTTCGGTGTGCTTCCATCGAATGAAATCTAGGAACACTTGCGAGAGCCTGGCCGCCTCATCCGAACCTTGGGAGCAGGAACGGTTGACGATAGCGCGATTGATCGAAAACGGGAGTCGCTGGCTTTCCGAGGCTCAGAACGAGGATGGAGGCTTTGGTGATACCAATCGATCCTTGTCGAATATTGCGACAACGTTGCTAGTCTTAGCTGCGTGGCAACTAGCTGGGCATAATGCACGATACGCTCGTCAAGTTGGTGCGGCCTGGTCGTATGTTGAGCGGCAAGGAGGTTGGGATGGTTTGCGACAACGCTATGGCAAAGACAAGACCTTTGTCGTTCCGATTTTGACCAATTGTGCGATTGCCGGGCTGGTCGATTGGGGCCAGATCCCAACGCTTCCCTTCGAGGCCGCCGCGTTGCCTCAGTCTTGGTATCGATTTGCGAAGATGCCTGTGGTCAGTTATGCCGTACCCGCGCTGGTTGCCATCGGTCAAGCTCAACATTTTCATCAGCGGCGAAAGAACCCGATCCTACGTTGGATTCGATCTCTGTGTATCGAACCGACGCGCCGTGTTTTAACTCAGATGCAACCCACCAGTGGTGGGTATTTGGAAGCGGTTCCGCTAACTAGCTTTGTGCTGATGAGTCTTGCATCCATGGGGCAGATTGAGTTACGAGTTGCAGTGGAAGCTCGTAAGTTCATCATCGATTCCGTTCTGCCGGATGGTAGTTGGCCTATCGACACGAATTTAGCGACTTGGGTTACTTCGCTGGCGTCGACGACTTTTTTCGATGTTGATCGCGATCGACCGAATTCCAATCTGGAATGGGAACGAAACATCGACTGGCTCTTATCGTGCCAGCATGTTCGGAGGCATCCGTTCACAGGAGCGGATCCTGGAGGGTGGGGATGGACCAATCTAAGTGGTGCTGTACCTGATGCGGACGATACTCCGGCGGCTTTGATTGCCTTGAAACACTGGTACGACGCTCATTCTGAAGGCAGCGAGATTGGCACGCTACTCGCCGGTGTTCGAATGGAACGTGTACTCAACGCAGCGGCCATGGGATGTCGTTGGTTGTTGAAATTACAGAATAGCGACGGCGGGTGGCCCACGTTCTGTCGTGGTTGGGGTACTCTTCCGTTCGACCGCAGCGGAAGCGATTTAACCGCGCACGCCATGCGCGCTTTGGACGTATGGAACAGCGTTTTAAGCCAGCAGTCCAACAAGACACAGCATTCGGTATCCAGCGATAGGATCCGACAGGCTACGGAAAGGGGATGGAGCTATCTACTCAAGAACCAGCAAGCCGATGGAAGCTGGTTGCCCCTTTGGTTTGGAAATCAAGATCGTCCTGAAGAGGATAATCCTGTGTATGGAACGGGGCGAGTGCTCAAGTGCTTTTCTCAATGCAACCGGTCTGACGGCCAGGCTTTTCGCCGAGGCGTTCACTTTTTAATTTCCTGTCAGAATCGTGACGGAGGCTGGGGAGGCGGGAATTCCATCCATTATCCTCCCCGACCGGAAGGCTACGGCACAATCAGTAAGGCTGTCGGCTCCAGCTCTATGGAAGAAACTGCGATCGCATTAGACGGAATCATGCATCAGATCGACACAACCGAGCATTCAGACTCTATAATGGCTGGCTTAAGAAGGTTGAGTGAATTCGTTTTGGCGGGCGACCATGAAACAAGCCAGCCGATCGGGTTCTACTTTGCCAAGCTCTGGTATCATGAGCGTTTGTACCCGATGGTGTTTTCGCTAAGTGCTCTGAAAAAAGGACTTGAGATTTGTCAACGGTAACTTCATCAGCATCAACTTCCGACTCAAATGCCCTTGGAACTGTTGAAAAGAGTACTAAGAAAGTACGTAAAAAGACAAGCCATTTGAAACTGGTTCCCGAAACGCTGCAGCTTCGCGAGCAGATTCGCGAAAAATGCCGTTCGGTAGCCAGCAAGATGGAGAAGGGGTTAGCACCCACCAAGGATGAGCTTGAAGTGATTGCTCGTCGGACCTTGGATGAGCTTGGGCTTTCCGAAGGCTATGTTGGCTGGGTCATGGTGGTGTTGAGCTCCGAGTTCTTCCGGGACGCTGTCGCTGCCACCCCGCCCAGCCGAAGACTCTTTCTGTTGCCTCACTGTTTGAAGCATGCGGAAGGTTGCCCGGCGGATTACGACGAATTTGGCATGGATTGCAAGAAGTGCGGCGCATGTAGCATTGCCGACTTTCGAACCAAAGCCGAAGAGATGGGCTACAAAGTTCTTGTTGCTGAAGGTTCGCCGGTCGTTCTAAAAATTATCGTCAGCGGTTACGTGGATTCGATCGTCGGCGTGGCTTGTTTGAATGTGCTTGAAAAGGCGATCGATAAAATTCTTCTAGCTGGTATTCCGTGTATGGCGGTTCCGCTGCTTTCCAGCGACTGCCGAAACACGAGCGTGGATGAGAGCTGGGTCCGCGAGATGATTATGGTCCAGCAACCGACGGCATCGCAGCAAACTCGATCGTATGTGCACTTGATGCGTGGAGCGAGCGACTTATTCGCTCAGCCGCAACTGGACCAAATCCTAGGTCGCCAGCGCAGTCAAACTCAGATTGACATCGAATCCAATCAACCATTGCAAGGTGTCGATCCTATTGCAGCAACCGAAGCATTGGCCGCCAACTTCCTTGCCCGGGGCGGCAAGTACTCGCGTCCCTTCATCACGCTTGCTGCCTACGACGCGTTGACCGGCAGTCATGCCACGGATGGTCAAGGGGCCAAGGTCGTCGCCGATTATTCTCAAGGGGTGAAGAGCGCGGCGATCAGTATCGAATGTTTCCACAAGGCTTCATTGGTTCATGACGATATTGAAGACAATGATGCGTTTCGCTACGGCGTCCCGTCGATGCACCAACAATTTGGCATCTCGACCGCAATCAATGTAGGGGATTACATGATCGGGATGGGGTACCGTCTGATTGCACGCGAGATTGATTCGATCGGTGCGGCAGCCGCCGCCGAGATCATGAACTGCTTATCGTCCGCTCATATGCGACTTGCAGAAGGCCAAGGTGCCGAGCTGTTATGGCGGGATGCAACGGATAAACGTCTCAGTCCGCTCGATGCATTGAAAATCTACGCTCTAAAGACCTCGCCAGCATTTGAAGCTGCTCTATTTACCGGAGTGCGATTGGCTGGTGATGCATCCGCTTATGCTGAGCCAATCAAGCAATTTGCTCGCAATATGGGGGTCGCCTTCCAGATCATCAACGATCTGCAGGACTGGCATGGTGACGATCATAACAAGCTTGGTGCGGCGGGGGATGTGTTGGGTGGTCGTCCTACGGTTCTGCTTGCTTTGGCTCTTCAGTCTCTGAAGGGGGAAGAACCGCAACAGCTCCTACGAGCGTTGAGCAATGATTCAGGACTTTCGGATGAACAGCGAATATCCGACGCGCGACGATTGTTTGAAAAAGCACGAGTGTTCGAGCAAGCAGAACGATTGATCGAGAAGCATCGCGAACGAGCAATCGAGATCGCGGATGCCATTGAACCCGAATCGCTTCGCCGCTTGTTTTATTACTTGGTCGATACAGTTTTAAGCGATGTGGATATCAAAAAGCCTCAATCGCAAGAATCGCCCATCGTCACTCATTCGATCACCATGAAACCACCGGCATCGCTGACTGCGACGTTCGAGGCTGGTTAGTCCTTTTCGTTGCTTCCAAAATCGAACGAAGAAAACGCTAATGCCTGCAAGCAAGGAAGAAAAGCCTTCTCATGGACCCTGGTAAACCACGTTGCGTTTCAATCCAAGAAATGGTCTCTATCTTCTACAGCGATTCCGCACAACTTGGCGAATTCCAAAGAGTCGATTGTGAGCATGTTCCTGACATTTATCGCAGCTTATTGAACCACACGAATCACATGACTGTGACCGTGGAGAAGCATCATCATGATCAAATCGAGGTAGAGGTTCTTCGTTCGGATTTTGTAGGTGATCATTATCGACGGGAGATTTTGCTTCACACGCACAAGGACCAAAAAGTGGTTCAATACGGAATTGTGAGGCTGAATACCAAGTTTCTATCGGAACGCCCAAGACAGGAAATTTTGGAACAGAAAAAGCCGCTTGGCCGAGTACTGATCGAGCATGATGTTCTCCGCGAAATCCAGCTTTTTGATTTGCTTGAAGTCCGTTGTGGGCCCGTATTGGCAGGTCTGTTTAGCGTTCCGGAAAAGACAGTAACGTACGGAAGAACGGCCTTGCTTCACTGCGACAATGAACCCGCAATTGAATTGCTCGAAATCGTTACTCCGGAAGAATAAGAACCAAAAGTGGCTTGTTTGGTTCTGGTCAACCAAGCCAAACATTCTACTAAATCATGTGCCTTTGCGCTGCAATCTGGCAACTTCATGGATGGAGCGTACCGTCGAAAGGGCTTCCTTTAGCGATATTTTCGATTTGCCTTCACGCCGCTCCGTGTAGATGATTCCCACTTCTTGCAGCCGGCTACCTACGTGAAGAAGATGCCAAAGCACTTCCTCCAAGAACCCATACCCGGTTCCTTGTAGCTTATCCAGAGGGATCGCTTTCAGCATCGAAACTCGGTAAACTCGAAAGGCGCTGCTACAATCTTGCACTTGCCAGCCAATCACGAACCTAGCATAAGCGTTCGCACAACGACTGACAAACACTCGTTTCCAGGAACATCCTTCCATTCCCCCGCCGGAAACATACCGAGATCCAATGACAATATCGCGATGATGCGAGGCGGTAAGCAAAGCTGGAATAGCAGCCGGATCGTGGCTCAGGTCGGCGTCCAGATTCAGTAACCACTCATAGCCATGATCGATCGCAAAGTTCATCCCTTCGCGAATAGCAGTTCCCAAACCCAGCTTGCCTGAACGACGAATCAATGAAACATTGCTATGGGATTGTTGATGCTCAATAACCCATTCGCTGGTTCCATCCGGACTGTTGTCATCGACCACCAGAATATTGGCGGCTGGAGCAACTTGGTAGATCCGTTCAAACAAGCTTGGTAAGTTACCTCGCTCGTTGAACGTGCAAACCAGAATCAGCAACGACTCGGAAGGGTTAGCGGACAAAACGAAGCTCCCGATTAGCTTTCGCTATCTTCCTCGGACGCACCCATTTCTGAATCCGGCTCTTGGGAAGCTGCTTCACCAGGCAATGTGTCTGGAACCGTTGGCGGTACCTGGGCGGCTTCAATAGCGGCCTCATCAATATCTTCTGGGAGAACGCGAACAATGGCAGTGAGAGTGTCCCCTTCGTCCAGGCTCATGATTCGAACCCCCTGGGTGTTCCGACCAATAACA
This sequence comes from Pirellula sp., assembly GCA_044359895.1. GTDB lineage: Bacteria > Planctomycetota > Planctomycetia > Pirellulales > Pirellulaceae > JBKCUI01. The sequence continues at coordinate 11,799 of JBIKLJ010000035.1, read as the reverse complement.
CTGATGTCCTTGGCTGCGACCCGTTGGATCTTTCCTCGAACAGTCATCATCATCAACTCATCCAAATCGCTGACCGGGACAATTCCGATAACCCGTCCGTTGCGCTTCGTCGTTTTGATGTCAATGACTCCCTTACCACCACGACGCTGGGTTCGGTACCGATTGGCAGAGCTGAGATCTTCTGTTTCTTCTTCGGGCTCTTCAATCACTTCTTCCAGGGATGGATCTTCGTTGTTCTCATCACCAAGCACGTTCAAGTCGCGACCTGCCATCTCATCGCCAGGACCAAACGTTGTGCGTTTACCGTACCCAAGCTCGCAGACAGTCAGCAACGTTGCTTCCGGCTCGGCAACAACCATCCCAACAAGTTCGTCCCCCTTCTTGAGCGATATTCCCTTTACCCCTGAAGTGTTTCTGCCCATGGATCGAGCGTCACTTTCGGAGAAACGAATCGCCATGCCGTTCGCCGTCGATAGAACGATTTGGTCCTTTGGCTTTGCGATCACCACATCTACCAATTCGTCGTCTTCGCGAAGCTTGATTGCAATGATTCCGCCCTTCTTGGGTCGGCTGTAGGCTTCCAATTGGGTCTTTTTTACAATTCCCTTCTTGGTCGCCATCATGAGAAAGTGACCGGGCAAGTTGAAATCGCGTACCACAACGCAGTCGCGAATCTTTTCATCCGGAGTTAAATTCAACAAGTTCACGACCGCACGACCGCGACTTTCGCGGCTCATTTGGGGAATCTCCCAGACCTTTTGCCAGTAAACTTTTCCTTGATTGGTGAAGAAGAGCAAATAGGCGTGGGTGCTTGCGACAAACAGGTGCTCGACAGGATCCTCTTCTTCCGCGCGAAGTCCCGCGATACCTTTGCCACCTCGCTTTTGAGCGCGATAGGTGGTTGCGGGAATACGTTTGATATACCCTTGGTGCGAGATCGTCACCACCATGGTTTCTTCGGTGATAAGATCTTCCATGTTATAGTTACCCAGCTCTTCGCCATCGATCACCGTTCGACGGTCGTTCCCGAACTTGCGAGAGATTTCCTCCAGATCGGCTTTGATGATGGCGTAGATATTGGCCGAGTCCCCAAGAATGACGCGGTATTTTTCGATCTCGCCCAAGATCGATGCGTGCTCATCGGACAGTCGTTCTTGCTCCAGTCCTGCCAATTGTCCCAAAGTCATTCGAAGGATCGCGTCGGTCTGGACGCTGGTCAACGTGTAGACGTCGGAGGAGCCACGCTCCAGTTGGAAGTCCGCGAATCCGCGTTCACCAAGTGCACGTTCCATCATGGAGGCTGGGCATTCCACACCCATCAACTTGACTTTGGCTTCCGCTTGAGTCCGACTCTGACGGATCAACAGGATAATCTTGTCGATGTCAGCGAGGGCCAAAAGCAAACCTTCGACGACGTGCTTCCGCTTTCGAGCCGACGCCAACAAGAACTGAGTTCGGCGCCGAATGACAGTCACTCGGTGACGAATGAACTCTTGAAGCAGCTCTTTAATGCTCAATTCGCGAGGCTTGCCATCCACCAACGCAAGCATATTGATCGAGAAAGATTCTTGCAGCGACGAGAACTGGTATAGTTGATTCAGGACAACGTGCGCGTCCGAGTTTTGTTTGATTTCAATAACGATACGGACAGGCTCTTTCAAATCGCTTTCATCGCGAATGGCAGAGATTCCCTTGATTTTTTCGCTTCGAACCAAATCAGCGATACGCTCAATGACGCGATCGCGAAATTGCTGGTAAGGGATTTCGCGAATAATCAAGCGGGATTTCTTACCCTCTTCAACGTCTACTTTCGCACGCAAAACGATCGTCGATCGTCCTGTCGTGTAGCCTTGTCGAATCGCAAATCGACCACAAATAATTCCGCCTGTTGGAAAGTCGGGACCTGGAATGATCTCATTGAGTTCCGGAATGGAAACTTCTGGATCTTCGATCACTCGAATCAGCGCCGTGCAAACTTCTCGAAGATTGTGTGGTGGGATGCTGGTCGCCATACCGACCGCGATTCCAGTCGCTCCGTTGACAAGCAGGTTTGGAAATTTGGATGGAAGAACAACCGGTTCGGAACGTCTTTCATCATAGGTGGGGATAAAGTCGACGGTATCCAGCTTGATGTCGTCCAGCATCATGGCCGCAGGGGGCGCGAGCCTAGCTTCGGTGTACCGCATCGCAGCAGCAGGAAGACCAGCAATCGACCCGAAGTTCCCTTGCTTGTCGATCAGCAAATGCCGCATATTCCATTCTTGGGCCATGCGGACCAAGGTCGGATAAATGATGGCTTCGCCGTGAGGGTGGTAGTTGCCCGAAGTATCCCCAGCGATTTTGGCACACTTAACCCGTGCGGCGCCAGGCGTCAGGCTCAAATCATTCATGGCCACTAAAATGCGTCGCTGCGATGGTTTTAACCCGTCGCGAACGTCCGGCAATGCCCGACTGACGATGACGCTCATCGCATATGTCAAATAGCTGTTCTGAAGCTCGTCCTCGATCGACTCCTCGATCATCCGCTCGCCGCCACCTCCTTCGCCATTTCCGCCACTGCCACCCGCTGAGGGCAAAGATGCTGGATCGTTTTGATCAAAATCATCGTTAGGAGGAACGTTCGACACGGGGTTACCATTTCGACAAGAGGAACTTGGACACTCCAAAAAACCATTGCGGGCCCCATGCATTTCCAGCAAGGAATCCCAACGATTTTTCGCACTTTCAGAACGTTCAAACTATACCAGAATCCACGTATTTCACAACACGTGGTACGAAGCCAAGACCCTAGCGGAGCAACGCAGGCTCGATCTGCCGATCCAAGCCCATTAGTTCTTCGTCTCGAATTCGAATCGTGTCAGTCGAATAGCCGTACTGGGATCGCCAAATCCCATGCAAACGAGCGTCCATGGCATGGTCCATTTCCACCTTAGAAACAATAGTCGACTTGACGGACGGGGCCATCCATTTCCCGTCCTGATAAACTAACTCGCCTCGCCGAAACACCATCTTTGGGTTGGCAAACATCGCTTCTGGATTATCGTTTCGCTGATACACCACTACATCTGCCAACGAACCTGGGACCAGGTCTCCTCGATGGGCCAATCCCATCGCTCTGGCAGGCCCAAGCCGAGTCATTTTCACAATCTCCTCCATCGTGTACTCGCGTCGAAGCGAAGGAAGCGAGCTGGTCGCTCGAACGTCTGGATGAAGGCGTTCAAAAACACCCATCCGATAGTCGTAGCTCATCAACAGGCGTATCAAATGTGGATAGGCCGTAAAGGGCGCACCATTCGGATGATCTGTCGTCAGAAACACTCGCATTGGATCTTGAACGCGTAAAAACAATTCCAAACCAATCGTCCAGAGCAGACCGTGAACATATTGATCGTGCCGATAACGGAACGGCAATACTCCACAACCTGCTTGGCATTCAAGTTCTTGAAAAATCGCCTTTCGAGGTCTTGCCAACTTGCGATTGGAAAATTGATGCATCGTGTCGCCAGACAAGGTTACCGTTTGACCGAATTGCAACTGCCCAACATCGATCGACAAATTCGGACTCGAGTTCACTCGGTCTGCCAATACGGATGCCGCTGAACTGTAGCCATGCGGACCATCCTTGCCGTAGCAGTGGAACTGCGCATGAGTCAAATGCAATCTTCGCCCTTCCACCGCATCGATGGTCGCCAACGTCGATGCGATGTTTCCAGCAACCCCAAGATTGCTGCAATGCACATGAAGCGGGTGCGTTAGCCCGATCTCCTCCACTGCGATCGCTAATGACTTGAGAATCTGGCGTGGGGTAATCTGATAATGGACATGCAAATCATCCACATCCAAGCTGCGCTGATTGAACTTGAACGCGTCGATCCCCCCTGCGTTGACCACCTTCACCGCACAACACTGATGCGCACGAATCATCCAAGCGACATAATCGTTGATTTGCTGTTGCGGCACGCCGATGCGGATCCAATCTAGAAGCAACCGATCATTGCCCATCAGTAAATATCCACCCGTATCAAGCCACGGGGTATCTGCCATCTCCGCATGAGCGTGCCTTGCATTGGCGGGCAGAACAGCAGGCTCGAAGCATGCCGTGTAACCCATTTGCAAATAGCGTCTGCCCGTTTCCAAAGTTCCCGGTACCGGCGAACTCAGGGGCGCAATGGCTTGGTGACGTTCGTCCACCAGTTGCGTCCGCGAACGGGACTTCTGCACCAACTCTGGAAGCAGCAACCGCGCGACATTGACTTTGCCACCTCCAATATGAGTATGCAGATCGATCCCGCCCGATACCAACATACAACCCGAAAGATCGTACCGAACCTCGCTACTTGAATTTGCACTGAAAGCCAAAGAACCGCTACCCTTAGCAATGCTGGGCCCCTCGAGCACGACATCGCGAATCTCAGACTTCCCAACGCCATCAACGCACAATGCATTCTCCAAACGGATCGTCATCGGCATAACCTCTCCAGCCAATCCGCTGCCGAAGGTCGTTGAGCAATAGACGGCTGGGCGGCCACCTGAGAATCAACCCGAGCGACAATCGCTTGATCGGCGCGAAACATGTCGGCTGCGACTTCGGCACCCGCAATCGCACAAGGGAACATGCTGGATGTTGCGGATATCTCGACGCAAGGAATCGCCACCCCCGCAGCGTCCTTGCTCTCAAGAAAAGGGTGCTCTGACAACGTCTCGTCGATCAACACGATTGCAGAGTTACCCGACTGAGCCCCAGCGGATTCAATCCATTTGGAATAAACATTCAAGCTTGGATCATAGACGGGCTCCCCATCCTCAAATTGAATTCGGCCAGGAAAGCCTGTCAACCAAGTGCACGCTTGCTGGAAAGATCCCTCCAACGAGCTCAATACCAATCCGGCGCAACGTGTTGTTTCATTCTGGCCAGCGATCCACTGCATCAATCGCTCAATCCACAAGTCCGCATTCGGCATTCGCAGACTGCTAGCCACCCATAAGACGGCCGTGTAACGCGACTGCGCGAGACGACTCATAAGATCCGAACCCGTTGGCTTTTCCGCCTTCGACCATTGCACCAACGCTGCTGGAACGTTCTCCAGTTTGCAAGGGATGAACCATGTGTCCATTCCAGCTTGCTGCCATCGCTGTTGACTGGATTCACTAAATTCACCAAGGAGCAGTACTGTTTTTTTGACTCGGTGCGACAAATCACTTGAACGAAGCATCTGCGGTAGACGAGGGTAGCCCGAAAGGACGGAATCATCGCCAACCACGATGAACAGATCTGCATGATCGCGTGCCTCGCCAAGGGAAACGGAATACACTCCGTTGCGCTGAATGGAAAGGATATTCTTGAACGCGTGCCCACCCTCTGCACAATCCACGGTGGCATTCAGACGCCTCGCCAAGCCAATCGCAGAACGCGCGGTTTGCACGCTCACGATGCGCCCTGTTATCAGAATATGCTCCGCCGATTGAAGCAGCTTGGTCGCAGCTTCCATGTGATCCTTCGAAGACTTCTCGCTAGTAGCCGGCCTGGCTTTTTGAACTCGCTCGATGGCACTCAGTGCATTCGTTCGAATGCCGCAGGAAACACTTTGAAAGCTTTCCTCGTCACATAGCAAAGAACAAAATGGACAGATCATGATTTAAGACGCAAGCGCTTTGAGAACCAAATCTGTGATCGCCAGCGTGCCCAACGATTCGGCTCCGCGCGGCACAAGATCCGCGGTTCGATGCCCTGCCGCAAGCACCTTCTTGACGGCTGACTCAATGGCCAGTGCTTCTTTTTCCAAGCCCAGGGAATGCCTGAGCAACATCGCGGAAGCAAGAATGGTTGCTAGCGGATTCGCGATACCCTTGCCGGCAATATCAGGAGCGGAACCATGGATCGGCTCGTAAAGTCCAGGACCTGATGAGCCCAGCGATGCACTGGGCAACATTCCCAGCGAACCAGGCAACATGGATGCTTCATCGGTCAAAATATCGCCGAACATGTTGCTGGTCACCACCACGTCGAAGCTGGTCGGCCGACTGAGCAAGTGCATGGCCATCGAATCGACTAGCACCACTTCATATTCCAACGCAGGAAACTCTTCCTTCATAATCCTGGCCGACACGCGTCTCCATAGCCTCGATGCTTCGAGAACGTTGGCCTTATCCACCATCGTCAACTTGCCTCTACGCTTCACGGCCGCCGCAGCCGCCATCCTGACAATCCGCTCCACTTCAGACGTTGTGTAAACCGCGGTGCTAAAGGCGCGTTGTTGCCCATCCGGCAGCTCTTCCAATCCGAATGGGCCAAAATACAAACCGCCAGTCAATTCACGAAAGAAAAGAATATCGGTTCCTTCGATGATATGACGCTTCAACGGGGAGGAATCCAGCAATTCGTCGAAAGTGACAATGGGCCGCAAGTTGGCGAACAAGCCCAATTCCTTGCGAATCTTTAACAAACCGGCTTCAGGCCGAGTCTTTGCGTTGGGATCGTCCCACTTGGGACCGCCAACCGCACCCAGCAAGATCGCATCCGCACCTTTGCAAGCCGCTATCGTTGATTCCGGTAATGCATCGCCCGTTCGGTCAATCGCTATCCCGCCGATCAAATAAGTCGAGAAATCAAACACATGCTTGAACTGAGTCGCAATCGCCTCAAGAACCCGTACCGCTTGGCCAACCACTTCTGGGCCAATGCCATCCCCCGGAAGCAAAACAATCTTGGAATGCAAAATGAAACTCAATGTACGAGAAACGAATAGAATATGGACTGGTCGCCGCGCCCTGCCCGGCCAATGTTGGCATTCTAAACGCCCTGGCACACTCTGGCGAGCACGGTAATGAGGGAAACTTCCACCAGGAAATCTTGAGCCTACGCCCCCACAATGAACTCTGTTCGACTGAGTCTGCGAACAGAATCAAATTTGCTTCTCAAAAGTAAATAAAATTAGCCGTACCTGTTGCGAATCGCAACACTTTATCGAGGTTACAGTGTTCGGGGAATCTCTCGTAACCATGAATCAATTCCCTAGCTAGATACAAAAAGAGCCCGGGATTTCCCAGGCTCAGAAATTGACACGGATTTCCTCTCGCAGAAGCGAGACACAGCCGAATTACTGGAAAGACTTGCCACAACCGCAGGATTTGGTTGCGTTTGGATTTTCAAACGTAAAGCCCTGTCGCTCCAAGCTCTTGTGCCATCCGATTACTGCACCATCCAACAGCAAAGCACTCTTTTTATCGACAACCACCGCAACGCCGTGTTGGTCGTAGCGACTGTCTTTGTTCTCATCGAATTTATCATCAAAGCTTAAGGAATATTCAAATCCCGAGCAGCCGCCGGCAACAACACCCACGCGAACGAACGTATCTTCTGTCAAGTTACTTTCTTCGTGCGCTCGCTTGAGTTCCAACGCTGCTTCTTCTGTTACGTTCACCGCCATTGCAAACCTCAAAACCATGATATGAAAGGGTTTACGTTCCCGAGTCCGAATTGAACTCCGAAACGTTTTAACTGGACCGACTTATTACCCACTATAATACGCTTGACAAGGTCTTTGCGGCAAGCCAAAAACGGCTTTTCACAAACTGCCAATAGTGTTATCCTATCCGGTCCAAACGCTACGTAGGCGTCAGGATGACCCCTATTTCCTCGAATTCTTCCTTAATTATGACAAAACCACACCGAAAACTGAAAAAGGCGAATCACGGTCAACGAGCGGCGAATAGCAAAGCACGCAAATCCAAGCGTCGTAAGGTGCGAACCTAGTCCGTGGTTGCCAAAGATTTCATTGTTGATCCGAGCACGCTAGATTTTAGCAACATCGTTGCTGACATCGAGCAAATTCGTAAATACAATCCTCAGCGGTTTGAGATGGAGCAGCTCACAGCGATCGTTTACGAAGATCCTGTTCGAGTTGCTTGCGTCGGCTACAAAGATGTTACTGACCAGGAGTTTTGGGTTCGCGGGCACATGCCAGGTATGCCCCTGATGCCAGGCGTGGTCATGTTGGAGGCAGTCGCTCAGGTCTGTTGCTACTGTTCTCATAAGTACGGGTTGCTCGGCGATTCCATGGTTGGTTTTGGCGGGCTTGAAGATGTCCGCTTTCGAGATCCCGTGGTGCCTGGCGATCGATTGATCGTCATGTGCGAATTGCTCAAGGTCCGCAAGCCAAGATTGATCGTCTGTCGATTCCAGGGTGTCGTGGGCCAGAATATCGTTGTCGAAGGAACTCTCAAGGGAATACCAATTCCTGTCGAGTATTTGGCTGCCAAAACGGCAAAGTAGGCTAAGGGAACACAACCATCTGTTCCTAATCGCGTTCCATGAATTCGTGCAGTGGATCCTTCTCTTCCACGTCGGCAACCATCCAGATTCCATCTGTTTTCTCGAGGGTAAGGCCAATCCAGCGTGGTACCTTCCCTGCAGTGTGATGCATTTCACCTTCTGCAAATACATTCATACGAATGACCGCTTGGTTCGAAGAACGAGTCGATTTGAGATGGATGCCATGGATCTTCGTAATTCGCACCGAAGAAAACTTGATGTTTTTGAGCATTCTCGCTCGGCTTGCCACCCGTTCGGAAGCCTCCGGGTGAATTCTCTTCAGCACCTTGTCGACCTGATTTTGTTCGAGCTCTAAGGCTGTTTCGCTGAGCCAACTGCGCAGGATCTCCTGTTCTGTTACAACCCAGACATTCATCAAGACCAGCAAAACCGTAGCAATCAGAAAACCAGCCGCCGATCGCAACGCGATCGGGTTCCCCGATTGCAGCCAGCCAAACAGAGTCCCTCCCGTTACAATCGCGCCAAGCAATCCAAGGATCCAAGGTTGCTCAAACAGAAGCGTTGACATAGACGGATCCTGGAAAATCTATTGGGTGGAATCGAGCGGGCGCGAATTGTGAACTAGGGTTTCGCGGTAAGGTTCGTATCTTGCTGTCAAGTCTAAAGGAATTGTACCTGAAGACAAGAAAACAAAGTTCCACTGCGTCGAATTCCCATGCTTGAAACCATTCGAAAATACTGGATAGGCCTGCTCGTACTGGTCTTGGTTGGCCTGCACGCAAGCATCGTGGGTATTATCCGTCATCAAGCATCTTTGGCCAAAATTGATGCATCGTGCGAAGTGGATTTGGGGTTGTACCTCGCTTACCAGTTGGAGCAAAAGTCACCTTTGCAAATGCGGCTCTATGCAATCGTCCCGATAAATCACCGTATGAAAAGTCGACAGCTAATTGAATTGAATCAGGCTCAAATTCGACAAGCGCTGGAAGAGTACCTACGGCAGCTCGACAGTAAGTTTCTTGTTGACCCGTATCTTGCCGATCTCAAGTCCAACTTGATGGAAGTCATGATCCAAACCATCGGAAACTCATCGATTGAAGACTTGGTGATCACCGAATTACGTCAATCGACGGATGCGGTAAGTTTGGAATTTGTGTCCAAAGGACCCGCCAATCACCGTCGAAAAATGGTGGCATCACTTCGTGCTCAACCTGCGACCGAGGAAGAAGAAGAAATGATTTTGGAAGAAGTGGAAACGAGCGACGCATCGCATGGCGACGAAGGTCATACCGATGATGCACATACCGATGATGCGCATGCGGATGACAGCAAGGGAAGTCATGCCGCGGCGGACGATTCTCATTCTGCAGGTGCTAAACCCAAAGCAGCAGCCTCCAAATCGCACGCGAAGCCAGCTCATGCAGCAAGCGAAAAATCGCACGGATCTGCGGCTAAGAAACCTAGCGGACATGGAGCAGCCGCCAAAAAGCCAGCAGCCAAAGCTGGTCACGGAGCGGACAAAAAAGCCCCCGCGAAGAAGAGCGGACACTAGCCCTGGTGATTCGTGAGGAGCCATAGGCTTTTCTCCAATAGTGACTTCGTCATTATTTCTGCACTGAAATCAATATCGAATTTCGAACAAGGAATGTCGAAGTCAGAAGGAACCCGAAACCTCACGCAACGAAAAGTGCCCCTGCGGCAGCGGAAGGAAATTCAAGAAATGCTGTCTCTATAAGCCAGCGACTTGAGACCCGTAAACGGTACCACTCGCCTGGCTACCAACCGGTCCCACGAACAGAGTGTCGGTCGCGGAGAATCCAACGGCCAATCCAACGGCCAGTGAGCAAACCTCGAACGCTAGGAAGCTTGCACTGGCGGCGAACCATGGCGTTACCTACAATACATGCATGCAATCACCCCTTCTTGTTCTGCTTCTGACCATCAATTTACTGGCTTGCCCAGTCCGTTGTGTTTGGTACGAACCAATCCCAGAAGCTGAAACGGAAGGTGCATCTGTGGCTTGCTCTTGCTGTTCGCTAGATGACTGCGATCCGATTTCTAAGACGCCCAGACCATGCGAAGAAGACTGTTGCTGCCAGGATTGCATTTGCGAAGGTGCGACCAACGATTCACGTGTCGAATTATCGGACGTGCAGCTTATCGTCAGTTGGGAGCTACCCACTCACCTGCCTGGCGTCTTGGTTGAAAGCCGCTTCCATCTCTGTTCGACTCGTTCGCTTGTTCTTCAAGAGCATCTTCTACACGGTCGTGATCGATGCATTGCGCTCCAGTCTTGGCTGATTTGATCTAGTCGCAAATTCGGAAACGGGTGCAAGCGTCCTTCAACGCATCGTTTGCTTCCTTTTGACGATCCTCTCCTAAACCAGGCTAGCGGGCAACTTGTTTCTGCCGCTGTTTTTGTCGTAAAACGCTTACGCCTGAGCATGTACATTCCTTTGCCCCAACATGAAACACACTATGCTTCTCCCTTGGGAATACGGTGTTCGCAATCTAGCTCGACGGCCTATGCGAACCGCATTGACGCTTGTTGCATTGGCAACGGTCGTGATGTTGGTTTTCGTTGTGGTAGGTTTCATTCGGGGGCTGGAACAATCGCTTGCTGTTAGCGGTGATGAGAACGTTGTATTGGTCTACTCCGTCAATTCGGAAGAGAACATCGAAAACTCGTCGATTCCCCCTGGGGCCCCATCGATATTAGCTGCAAGCTTGGGTTCGGCAGTGAAGCGGTACGGCGTGTTGCATGTTTCGCCAGAATTGTTTCTAGGAACACGGGTGAAGACCGGAGCGGGCGAGGGTGGGCTGGGACTTGTTCGGGGCGTGAGTTTGACAGCTCCACTAGTGCGTCGATCCGTTAAGCTGTTCGAGGGCAATTGGCCTGGCGACGGCGAGGTTATCGTAGGTCGGTTGGTCGCTGCTAAACTTGGAAGCTCCAACAACGCGATGAAGATCGGCAGCAGCATCGATTTTGAAGGACGGCAGTGGAGAATCAGTGGGCGGTTTTCTGCTGGAGGTGCCGCATACGAATCGGAGATTTGGTGCAAGCTTACTGAATTTCAGACCAAAACCAAACGCCAAGATTTAAGTTTGGTTGCGATGCTTCTATCGCCAGGTAGTTCTGCGGCAGAGATTGAGTTGTTTTGCAAAGAACGCACAGATCTAGAACTACGGTCAATCCGAGAAACGGATTACTACTCGATGCTTCAGCAACACTACAAGCCAGTTCGGATGCTCGCATGGTTCGTTGTCGTCTTGGTATCAGGTGCTGGGGTTTTTGCGGGATTGAACATGATGTACGGTGCCGTTGCTGGCAGGATTCGAGAAATCGCGATGCTGCAGGCTATCGGCTACCGCCGCCGCGCTATCTTGATCAGCTTGGTCCAAGAGGGCATTTTGTTAGCGGCAGCCGGTTCCTTGCTGTCGGGTGTGATCGCACTGACGCTGCTCAATGGTATGGCAGTACGGTTCACCATGGGTGCGTTCACATTGCGCATCGACAGCGTTGCAAT
>JBIKLJ010000388.1:0-3100 GCA_044359895.1 Pirellula sp. | reverse complement strand
TCTCGCAAAGCCTAACTCGGAAATGGGAACTAGATAGAACATAGTCCAGGTTCACGGGGCGGCTATGTTCTTTCAATCGGATGCTGAGTTGAGAAACGAGGTGAGAGACTGAAGTGAGATGCTAGGCCTCTTGGGTGTGTGCTTCGGGGAAGTCTGCTCCGCGAGATACGGTTTCCCATTCGACAAACTCAGCACGCAGTTCGTCCAGCTTCGCAATCGCGCCGTCGTAGGCGTCGTTTTCGCATGCCTGGTAACACGACATGAATCATGCGGCACAGGCCGAACACATTCACGTCAAACATCTTGCGAACTTCATTCTCATCGCTTTCCTCAACAGCAGCAAAGTATCCGATGCCTGCGTTATTCACCAGCAAATGCGTTGCGATCTGACGTCCAAATCCAGTCGAACCGCCGGTGATAAACCAGACAGGCTTCTCGGAATGCGAGCTGTTTTTTGTTGCGATTGCCATTTCAATTCTTTCTCCAATTTTGAATCAACGAACTTTACTCCGTTGATAGCCTGTGCATTCTGCAGGCCACAATCGTGCGAGATGGAAAATTAAAAGTTCGATTCCATTGAACTGATCGAAGCGGGGGACATGAGCGACGGTGTCGTCCTTGTTCGCCTACTTTTGGTCGCTAAGGGGCGCACCCCTGGCCAAAACTTTTAGACGCAGCGATGCCATTCTGGTCGGCGTACCGCAAGATTGGCGAACCAGTTATCATCGAAGGCATTAGCGTCCGTTTTATCTCTCAAATTCCACTTAAAGAGAACGAAAAACCGTCCAAATACGTTCAGAAAGTACATAAGCCGCTCAATGGCCTGGGCTTACGTGCCGATGCTTTTTTCCATCAAGACACGATCCCACTGAAAGGGTATCCTTATGAAGTCCGGCTCATTCGAGCCACGCAGCCTGCTGCGGAAAAAACCGGAAGCAAACGGGTATTGATCGTAGACATAGACGTTTCAACCACCGAATCAGTTACTTTTGAGAACTTGAATCGTGCCTTAGACGACCTAAGATACATAAAGAATAAAGTGTTTTTCACTTACGTGAGAGACGCGGACCAGCACTTCCAATAGAAAATCCAAAATATGGCAACAGTACATTCTGGCGCAAGTGACGCGGCACTTTTGATTGAGCAAGTGCAGAACCAGATTTTGGGTCGATTTGATTCGTCGGTCACATTGTCTAGGCGTGCAGCGGTTGAATCGGTCTTCGAAGCTTGGCAATCAACAGATGAAAGGTGGAAGTTGAATGCAGACGAAGTAGCGATATCGGAAGAGGTCAAAGACGCCTCAATTCGCTTCATCCAGAATCTCCCCCTTGGCTTCCCACAACCTGCAGTCAGTGGTGAACCTGACGGGCATATCAACTTCGAATGGTATCGTTCACCTCGTCGAGTCCTATCAGTCAGTATCGGTCCAGGCAATCGGCTATATTGGGCTGCGCTTATCGGGACGGAATCACCTCGCGGTAGTGCGAGATACATCGAAAGAATCCCAGATATCATTCTTGATCAGATCGCTAGGGTTTTTGAAGGTGATTAACCCTCTGGATATGCCACCGGTTGCTGACAACGAATTGCTTGGGAGGTTTATCCTCAATAGTAATGAAAAGCAGGATGATGGGAACGTCAATCACAAACTCTTCATGCCGTACAAGTGGACTGAGTTGTCTGTAAATCGGCATCGTGAAGCGTCTATAGAGGAAACCTAGTCCATCGGTCTCGATATTGCTTCCCAGCGTAATAAATCACTTTATGAGCTGGCAAACATTCGTGCGAGTAACTGCTGTCACGGCACCTTAAAAGTGGTTCCAGATCCTATTCTTCCAAACAATCCGAACCATGCCAACGTTGTTGGTTATCCAACAAGCAAAGAAGACCAAATGGCGATCGCTAAGGTGCTTGCGGCGTCAATTGAAGGCAAGTGGCAATCTCCACCCGGGAAGTCGTAAATTCCATCCGAGCCGCAGCACTTGCCTCTCTAGTACTAACTATGCAATTTGTCTGAACGAGGTCTCAATAAAGGTTTGCAAGTTTCTCTTAGGTGCATACGTTTTGAACCATAGTTCCCTGTTAGTAGGAACATCCGAAGATCGCTCCAAATCACAGAAACGCCACCGGTTTTTTTCCAAAACAAACTGCGAAGAAACTCGTATTTTGAAAAAACCCAGGTCAACGCGAGCGGTTTGGTCGGTTCGAATACCATCGGCTTTCCATTCCAAAAGTAACTTCTAAGCACGACTGCATGTGTCTTACCGACTCATTGGGCTTTAGCCAAATGTGCACGACTCTAGTAGGACGACTGGGGCTTGTCCCCGTCGTCCGCAGCTTTGGCGTTCTAAAATAGACTCAGCACTGACATCCTACTTTGCCGAACCTTGCACCGCCGGAGGCGGTGCAAGGTTCGGCAAAGTAGGAGCTGCGAATCATTGCGGTGCTAGAACACCAAAGCGGTGTCCGGTCGGGTCGAGCCCGAACCGGACAGCACTGGATGGGTCGGATCCAGAGCCTCGACTAACGCATTACAGCTAATGGTTAAATTCACGCAAAGACTTGTACCGACGTGCTTAGCAATAACCAAGTTGTAGCGGTATCGCGGCTAGCGCCCGCGGCTCAGTAAGCCGTATCTTTAGCAAATCTCTTCAACTTGCACCAACCGACAAATTCTGTGCAGTCGGCAGTCTTTTCCCAGGACCTTTAAGTTTTCTAGCCCCTTCGATTTGGTTTCACGCTTCAATGATCGATGGTAGAGATAAGAGTCCAACTGCATTTGCTGGTAAGCTCGGATGCCCCTGCGCGTCGACTCTTGAATGGCGAAACGGATGACCGAATCGGTTTTCGATTTATGTCAACGTTTGGAGAGTACTGATGCCCTTTCGATTCCTGTTGAAAAAGCTAAAACAAGGGTTCGACATCCTGAACCATGCCAACTGGATTGGCAGAACGGATGCGGCTTGGCTTCGTTGGTGGGATCGGCACATGACGCTGAAGCTGCCCAGGGATCCCAACCAGCCTGATATTGTGCTGCTCGAAGAACGTATCATGTACAGCGCTTCTTCCTTCGGGCTTATCGGGATGGGGGCCGGTATCG
>JBIKLJ010000034.1:0-34011 GCA_044359895.1 Pirellula sp. | reverse complement strand
GCAGCGTCATTTTTGGAAAATCCGTTTACGCCATGTGCCGAGATGGTTAGCCCTAGTTTCTTAACCATTCCAACGACTTTATCAATCTGTTCTTGGTTGGAATCCAACGGGAACATTCCACTGTAGAACTCGACCGATTCAAAACCAAAGTCCTTGGCATGCTGAAGAGCCTGCTCCACTTTAAATTCGCGCAGGGAATAGAGCTGAATACCAAGCTTGAATCGATACTTGGCAAGATTTGCCAGTGACGATCGAGGCATGAAGGCGGCTGCAACTGCGCCCAAGGAAAGCACTTTGACGGCGTCGCGTCGGAGAATCGAAGTCATGATGTTCTTTTCTGTTGGAAGGAAATCTGCAATGCAGAATGAGAAACAGGTAGGGTCAATGCGGGCGGTAGAATGCGGGCGGTAGAATGCGAAGGGCATGAGTTTCTGATCGAAAACAAAAGGGAGCCTTCAAAGCTGCATGCCCTCATCGGCATGCAGCCAAGCTCCCAATCTTGCAATGCTTACTTGCCGGCGTCTTTGATGGCTTGCTTGATCTTCTCCAGAAAATCAGCAATCCCTTCGGCCATTTCCGATTCTTGATCGACAAGCTTGACGGCATTTTCTTGAGTTGCCAAAGCACCCTTGAGATCGCCTTCGACAAATTGCAGGTGTGCGATCGTGTCGAGAATAGCAGCTTTCGACTCTTCCGACGCATTTTCAGCGGCCTTTTGAGCGGCCTCTCTACAAGTGCTGATCAACGACTTGTTGTCCAGGTCACCCGCCTCGGTCTTCTCGTAAACAGTCCAAGCAATCATGTTGACCAATTCGGCTCGATTAGCGTAGTCTTTGAGTGCCTCAGGGACAATGGTATCAAGCTTATCCGCAGAATCTTTGTCTTGCAAAACAAGCTGAACTCGCATCATCTTTAGCTGCATACCCAACTCTGGATCTTGATTGGATTCCAGCGCTTTTTCAATTTTGGTCAGGGCAACGGCGATTTTGCCACGTCGAACGGCGCTTGTGATTTCAGTGAGTAACAGTTGTCGCTCCTGATCCTTTTTCATTTGCTCGGCAAACGCAGCGCGGTCCCACTTATCTTCAACAACCGCTTCAAGCACTTCATCCATAGACATCGGGTGCCCAATCCATTCGATTTTTTGATCCTTGCCAACAATGAATGCACAGGGAATTCCGTTTTGGCCTGCCGCTTCCATGTAATCTTTGCTGCTGGATCCATCGGGATCTGTGGTCAAGCAATAGGATTTGGTGAGCTCTTTGTAAGTGGTAGGTTTTTCGTCTTTGGCAGTGTCATCCGATTCACCCTTTTTACTGCTTCGGCTTTTGACTTCCTTCTCCAAAAATCCTTCCACTGTTTCGAGGTCTTCATCGCTGATACTGACAATTTGAACCCCCTTGTCGGCATAGGCTTTTTGCATTTCCACGATGTGCGGCATGCTGGCGATGCAAGGGCCACACCAAGTCGCCCAGAACTCAACAACATAGACTTTGTTGTTTTCGAATTTGGTAACGGGTTTGAACTTGCCTTCACCGTCTTGAACCCAGTGTTCGACATCCAGCTCGGGGGCTACCGAACCGATCGTGAGCGAATCCGCCGCGTTGGCTGAGAAGCATGTCGCACCACTCGCAACAACGAGTGCTAGACAAGTGCGTAGGTACGAGAAACAACTTTTTCTGGACATCGTTATACAAGGCTCCTTAAAGACTATAAAAACCAACTATTCATTGTTTGATTTGGATGCCGGAGGCAATGAATTTGCTTCCTGGGCCGCCTGAATGGTCGCGATCACTCTGAGTTGTACCTGCGCCATATCCTCCATGTCAGCAGCTTTGTAGGCTTTGACCAGCATTTCCCGAGTATTAATTCGGTTTTGGTCCAGCTTGATGGCTTTCTCCAACTTGTTGATTGCATCCTTGGGACGATTCGCCAACAAGTACAATTCTCCTAAAGAATCGTAAAACTCTGGGTTGCTCGGCAGAGCCTCCACGGCTTGGTTCAACATTTGGAATGGCCTATCGAGATTGTTGGGCTGATCTTTTGCAAGAACCAACGCGAGGTTATTGATCGCCAAGTAGTTGGTAGGGTCTTGTTGGATTGCGATCTCCCAAAACTTGATCGCTTCTTTGACCTTGTTTTGTTTGTATTGTTCTTCCGCCAACAGGATGTACGTTCCGCTGGTCGTTATGCCCATTTGCATTTGTTTTTTCAAGGAATCCAACAGGCCCTTTGTCGGCGTGACGCCGATGGGCAAAAGCCGGGCGACTTCTAGGGAGAAGTTTGGGTTAGTAGGGTCCGCATCGATCACCTTTTGCAAGGCATCAAAATCCACCTTCCACTTCACCTTATCCGAAGGATCTTTCGATTCCAGCTTCTCAATCGAGTTTTGATAAATCTGAAGATAAACTTCCGAAAGTTCACGCTGTAGTTTTGGTTTTGGATCATTGTTCATCAACCCTTCTTTGAGAACCTCGATGGCAGCAAGCGGTTTATTCGACAGTCGTTTGGCTTCGGCGACGGCCAAACGGTCGTTCTCTTGTTCCAATGGAGTGTTTAGCTTTTTGCCAAAATGATCTTCAACCGCATAAGAGCTTTCCCGAAGTCCATCGGCGTTCCCTGCCCGAGCATACAGTCGAGCTAAGTCCAAACTTGCCTCTGGCTTGATGCTGGACGCTCGTTTGGTAACAACAATAGCGCGTTGAAGATCGCCCCCTTTTTCAAGAATTTTTGCATAGGCCAGCATCAATCTTGGATCTAAATTTTTCCATTCAAACGCCTTTTCGAAAATTGGTTTTACCTGTTCCGCGCTGGCCAAATACTTTGCCGAGCCTGGACTGGATTCGATACTTGCTACCATTCGGCGGGCTAACCAAGCGTTGGCTTGCGGAAATGCACCAGCAGAAATCGTGGCTAGTTGGTTTATCTCTGTCATCGCTAGCGATTTTTGGTCCGTCAAAAAATGAACGAGAGCCAATCGATACAATCCACGAAAATCAGTTGCCTCAATGTCTAGAACTCGCTTGCTGAGCAACTCGACATACTTCAGAGTCAAAGGCCCCAACTGAATAGGTGCTTCCTTCACTTTCACAATAGTGGACTCACCAAGAGCTTTCGTGAATTCGTCTTCGTCAATCTGATCGCATAGCGATTCCAGAGTGCTAGTACTGCATTTTTCTTCACCAATCACGAGCAACTGCTGCAACTGACCGTCTTCTGTCTGGAAATTTGAAAACGAAAAGATCGAAAAAACAGTTGCGATCAAAACTGCCGCAGGCAAATTAAGCCAGACCGACATCCAATTACGTGAGAACTTCCAGCCTCGGATGGCTTCAAGAACCCCCCCCGCAACCCCGACAGGGCTATGGAAGATCTTCGCGATCTCCGCAAAAAACCATTGCACGTTCCGCTTGACCACAACCGATTTCGGGCTTGGTTTGCGACTTGATTTTTTCCGTCTTCGCCGTTTCTCTGGCAAAGATTTTGTTTCTTCGGAAACGCGCTCGGCCTTTTCCAATTTTGGCTCTTCCGTCATTTCGACACGGCCTCCTCAAACGAACCAAAGTCTCGTTCACGCTCGGGTACACTCAAGTACAAAGTCGGCAATCCACTCAGCCAATTCCACGTCATGGCAACCAAAGGAAAATCCGGGTTCACGAACTCAAAGGGAATCGGCTCAAAAAAGGCAGACACAAGCTGATCGAGGTTCATTGTCAAAAAAGCACCTACCAAGATCATGCAAATACCGACTTGCAAACTCCATTCGTGCCAAATCTCCGTTCGCTCGCTCCAGTAAACAAGAAGGGTCCATGCGAGCGACCGCACGGTTACCCACACAACCAAACTACAAACAATGGTGCCAATCGAAGCAAGCAAATTTCTTCGCCGGGCAAGGATCAGAAAAACCGCAAACCCCAGAAAGGTGATGGCACTGTCGTAGACGCGTTGGCTGCCAAAGTGCTCCGCAACCCCCAGTCCAAAAAAAACGCTTTTGTTATCGCGTATATGAAATAGCCCCAGAGTATCTGCGAGCCCGGCCGTCAATCGGACGGCCGTTGTTTCCAAGCGATCGAATTGCCCGGCCATGGAAAGATAGGAAATGGCAGCCGGTAGGCTCCATGCAATTCCTAGTCCAGGACCGTAACCCCAATTTTCTCCGTGGACTCGCAAAGCCCCCCAACCCGCGATGACAAGTCCAACCGCCAAAGCAATCGTCCCGGCCGGCAACACTTCCGATGCCGAAAGGACAAGAATCATCACCATGATTGCCAAAGACCATAAAGCCAGCCCCAAAACCAAACGCCAGCCAGTAACCAAACCAACCCACCGAACTCGAGCCAGAGATGCACACGTTCCAAGCAGCAAACAGCCCATCAAAATCCGATTGTCGCTTTCAACGAACCAATTTTTCCAAAAGGAAACATTGGCGACTACGGCAAGCACCATCAGGCAAACAGCCCCCAACTCGATCCAAACGCCGCACCATTTCGGCTGTGGGATTTGATCCGCATCATTGGGGTCGCTCAGTTCCACTGCAACGACGGGAACAATTTTTCGCTTGCGTTGTTCCATAGGTTTGGAAATATATTTCTCAATCCGAGTTTTGGTTTCCGAAAAAGTGCCTAAAACTTAGCTGCGAAATCTTTCAACGAAAAGGCTCAGCCTGAAACGTGATCCATGCCACAACTACTCGACATAGTGTACTTCATTGCCATCGTTTGCGCCAGTCCTTGGATTGCATGGCGTTCAATCTGGTCTGGACGCTATCGCAGAGGGTGGGGGCAGCGAGTTTTTGGACCAAAAACCAACATTCCTGAGGGGCAGACGGTTGTTTGGCTACACGCGGTTAGCGTCGGAGAAGTTCAAGTCTTAAGAACGCTGGTCGAACAATTTGAGAAACACCGGCCCGACGTTCAACTAGCGATTTCCATCACCACCGACTCTGGAATGGATTTGGGACGAAAGCTTTTTGCAAAACATTTCGTGTTCTTTACCCCGATCGATTTCAGCTGGGCCATACGAAACACTTTCCAAGTTCTTCATCCGAATTTAATCATCCTGGCGGAGCTTGAAGTATGGCCAAATTGGGTCTCTCAGGCTCAAAAAAGGGGGTGCCCCGTCGCAATCGTGAACGGTCGCTTGAGCGAAAATAGCCTTCGAGGATACCTTCGACTAGGGTCCTTGGTACGATCAACCTTCGCAAAGATCACTTGGGTTGGGGCTCAGTCGAACTCCTACGCCGAACGCTTTCGAAAGATTGGAGTGGAACACAGCCGGGTATCGGTCACGGGAAACACCAAATTTGACGGTGCGTCCGGGGACAAGAATCGACTCGAAGTGCAAACACTCCGGCAGTCACTACAGCTGTTGCCAGAAAATGTCGTTTGGGTTGCGGGTAGTACGCAATCCCCAGAAGAAGAGCTCGTGCTTCGCGTCTTTTGCACCTTGGCCAAAACGTACCCGATGCTAAAGTTGATTTTGGTTCCAAGACACCCCGAGCGATTTGAAGAGGTCGCCAAACTCATGGAATCGACGGGCTTCAGCTCGGTACGGCGAAGCCAAATGCGTCCAAACGACGTCATCGGCGAATGGAAAATATTCTTGGGTGATTCCGTAGGCGAGCTTCGTTGGTGGTGGGGGCTTGCCGATATCGGATTTGTTGGTGGTAGCTTTGGGGACCGAGGAGGCCAAAACATGATCGAGCCGTGCGCGTATGGAGTGGCTACATGCTTTGGCCCCAATACCAAAAATTTTGCCGACATTGTCAAGCTCCTCTTGGACGATCGTGCCTGCCAGCAACTTCCAACACAGGAAGAATTGTTTCCCTGGGTCGAATCCCTCATCCAGGACACGCACCTTCGGCAGCAGCTTGCGCTGAATGCCCGAGAAACCTGCCAAAAGCACAAAGGCGCCATCGATCGAACATGGATCGAAATCCAGCGACTGCTCGAGTCAGGCTTGCAACGGAACTGATCATCCTTTCCAATCTTGCTCTTGATCCGATAACGCCCTTCGCATTACAGGCAGCCACGAATTGAATATCTTACTTGCAAACGATGATGGAATTTATGCGCCGGGTCTTCGCGCCATGCGAAAGGCCCTGTGCCAGCTTGGCAACGTGCTTGTGGTCGCTCCTGCGACGGAGCAAAGCGGGGTCGGACACTCGATCACTTACTTGACACCTCTCACTTGCAAAGAGATCTACGAAGGGGATACCTTTCACGGATGGGCCGTGGAAGGCTCTCCCGCAGACTGCGTGAAGCTAGGGGTCTCAGAACTTACCCCCCAACCCATCGATCTGATCGTAAGCGGAATCAATGGCGGCTTGAACGCGGGAATCAACGTCCTTTACTCGGGAACCGTCGCTGCCGCCATTGAAGGTGCTTTCTTTCGCATCCCGAGTATCGCAGTCTCGTTAGAACATGACCCACACGCGGACTTTGATGCTGCTGCAGAGCTGGCTGTTCGACTGATCCGTCAGATCGTGGCTCAGTCGCACTCGGAGGCGGAGCTCTTCAACATCAACATACCCACCGCAGCAACATTGGCCTTCCGTGCCGGCAAGTCACCCGAAGTTCATTGTGTGCCCATGGGAGTTGAGCGGTATGGTGATCACTACATCAAACGCCAGGATCCTAAAGGACGAAACTACTATTGGTCGACCAATGATCCACCACCAAAGCCTACCGACCATGAAACCGACTTGAACGCTTTAGCAGTGGGCTTCATTACGATTACGCCACTGCAATTCAACATGACCAAGCAGAATGTGCTAGCAAGGATGCCTAGCTGGAATTTGAATGCCAATGGATCCAACGGGCAGTCATGAACGGACCCTCGCCAGATTCAAGCCTCGTTTTCCATGGCAAACGAGTCGTTTTCGTTGGTAAGCTTGGCGCGCTCTCTCGCAAAGAGACAATGCAATTGGTTCGCGACCAAGGTGGCTTTCCCATGGAGCGACCCGATGGCGAAGTCAATATGGTCATCATTGGCGCCGAACAGTTGCCGGCTGAAGACCTGTCTAGTTTGTTGAGCGAGTCGATACGTTCAGGGCTTCGGGAAGGCCGTACCACGTTGATCCACGAACATGAACTGTGGTCCATGTTGGGTGTAGTGGATGATTCTCAAGGAAGCCAGTTGTATACGCCAGCCATGCTGGCGGGCTTGATCAAAACACCCGTGCGAAACATTCGCCGCTGGTTTCGAATGGGTCTTTTGAAGTCCTCCAAAGTGGCGCATCGGCTTCCTTATTTTGATTTTGTCGAAGTCCAAAATGCAAAACAGTTATCGGAGTGGATTGCTCGGGGCGCAAAACCCGCAGACGTCAAACGGCAATTGACCGAATTTGGTTCCAGAGTCGAAAACCGATCGCTCACGGAACTGGATCTGGTTATCGACGGTAGACGATTGCTACTTCGGCAAGAAGGTTGTTTGATCAGCGCCAGCGGACAGCTCCATCTGGACTTCGATTTGGATCCAACAAACCAAGAAGACCAGCCCTCAATTGTCCCATTTGGCGTCATGGCTTCTGGAAAGACCATCGACGACGTTGGGATGGTCGATGCTTCGCTCCTGTCGAAAGATCATTTGGTTCAAATGGCCGAAGAGTTCGAAGACTCAGGGCACTTGGATCAAGCGATCGAATGGTACCGAGTTATTCTCGCCCGATTTGGAATGACATCGGAAGTGTGTTTCCAACTGGCCGAAGTGCTCTATCGAAGCGGTGATTGCTCGGGAGCTCGCGAGCGGTATTATTGCGCTCTGGAATTAGACGAAGACTTTATTGAAGCACGTGTCAATCTCGGATGCGTTTTGGCAGAAACCGGACAGAACGAGTTGGCCATCGCAGCTTTTCAAGGTGCGCTCGCTCGCGACGATCATTACCCAGATGTTCATTACCATCTTGCAAGATGCTTGGATGAAAACGGTTCCGAACAGGACGCGGCCAAACACTGGATTCGATTCTTACAACTTTCTCCGCAAAGCCCCTGGGCGGACGAAGCGCTGGATCGCTTGGGCCGACTGTAGGCGAGGCTGCTTTACGTGAAAAAAAATCGCGTCAAGTGATAAAAAATAGGAGCAGAAAAGCATAGCGTATCGATTCGATCCAAAACGCCCGCATGCCCCATCACCAGAGTGCCATAATCGTGAACTCCCCGATCTCGCTTAATGGCACTCATCGTCATTCCGCCTGCGAAACCCATACCGGCCACGACGATACTCATGAATGCTGCAACCCATGGAGAAAACGGCGTCACCCAATACAGCATCGCACCTACAATCCCCGTCGATAACGAGCCAACCACAAAACCATCCCATGTTCTGGAACTGCTGACGTCTTTGGCAATGACTCGCTTGCTTCCAATGCGGCTCCAAGCCCATTGAAATACGTCGGATATTTGCGACATCAAGACAAAAAAGAATAGCAAGCCCGCGTTGCTACCGTTCCAAGGCGTGCCATTCTCCAGCTTCAATTTCAAGTCCAACAAAGCAGGCGCAAAGGACAAACAGTAAACGCAAATCAACAACCCCGCTTGTATTTGAGCGGATCGTTCCAAAAATCGTTTATGATCCCCGGCCATGGCAATCCGCGCAGGAATAAACAGGGACGCATACACCGGGATCATGATGCTGTAGATCGCATAGAAATCAATCAAGTTCCCATTGCGATCTTGAAGCCCCGATTCGGACAGCCAAATCAAAACGTATTGAAGCGGGGTAAAAACAACTAAGCTCCAGAACAGTGCTCGGTGGTCACCGCGACGCGTCGGCGTCATCGTAATGAACTCACGAAACGCCCAAAAGGAAACCAAACCAAAAAGAACAATCGTTCCGATTCGCTGTAAAAACAGTCCTGCGATCAAAATCGCAAACATGAGCCACCACGACCACAATCGAAGAACAAACCGCTGAACCAAAGCAGGATTGATCGATGGGCTTGGTTGTCTTGTCAAATAATGAGCAACGGAGGACGCGATTCCAAGAAGAACCAGCACCCCACTTCCCAATATCAGAGTATTCAAGTTGAGCGAATCACGGGCGATGATGGCCTGGCTAGCCTCCATGGCAGACGTACCCGCTTGAAGGAGTGCTGCACTGGATTGCTCGAGTACTTCCGGGGCCAGCACTTCGGACGCCAGCGCTTCGGAAGAGGGTGCAGCAGCTTCCAGTTCGGTCGGTACGCTGGCCTGCTCGGTCGGTACGCTGGTGCTGGAAGGGGGCAGCCCCAGGTTCTGTTCAACTTGTGCGAGA
Organism: Pirellula sp.; assembly: GCA_044359895.1. Classification (GTDB taxonomy): domain Bacteria; phylum Planctomycetota; class Planctomycetia; order Pirellulales; family Pirellulaceae; genus JBKCUI01. The sequence goes on along the minus strand of JBIKLJ010000034.1, from coordinate 24,759 downwards.
ATAAATTGTGGGAATTGCATCGTACCAACTGGGACTGTGTTTTGAACTTCAGTGCTATATTATCACGATTTCTCGGCTTGCCGAGATCGCTTGACGCCGGTTTTTCAAGGACTCCCTTGTTTACCCCCTGTTTTTTACCCTCTGTTTTCGATTGGATTGGAAATGCTGATTCGCCTTGGTACTCGCCAAAGCCCGCTCGCTCTATGGCAAGCGGAGTACATTAAGAGCGAATTGACGAATCTGGGACATCAGGTCGAACTGGTCAAAATAACAACCAGCGGGGATGTGTCGACCACCCCACTTGGTCAATCCGGAGGCCAAGGGGTTTTTACCAAAGAGATTCAACGCGCACTCCTGGAAAATCGCTGCGATTTGGCAGTGCATAGCCTCAAGGATTTACCTACCGAAGTCATTCCTGAACTTCGGTTAAGCGCTGTACCACCCCGTGAAGATGCGTCCGATTGCCTGATCTCCGATGGACTAGCTCTCGCGGATTTACCTGCTGGGACGATTGTTGGCACCGGGTCCCCCCGGCGAAAAGCCCAGTTGCTGCACCTGCGTCCCGACTTGATTGTTTCCGATATTCGCGGGAACGTAGACACGCGACTAAGAAAGCTGGACGAGGGGCAATACGGAGCAATCTTGCTGGCCTACGCAGGTCTCCATCGATTGGGGCTAGCCTCACGAATCTCAGAAAAACTGACTTTCGAACAAATGCTGCCAGCGGTTGGACAGGCAGCCCTAGGTCTTGAAACACGTGCGGACGACGAACAAACCATGCTTGCAATTTCCGCCTTGGACCATCCCGCAACACACGCTGCAGTGATTGCGGAACGCGGACTGCTCCGTAGCATGCGAGCAGGTTGCCTTGCCCCGCTCGCAGCCCACACTTCCGTCACCGAACATTCCATGCAAATCGAAGCTCGAGTTTTTTCGATGGATGGCCAAGAAATGATCGCCACCCATCAACAACTTCCGATCCAACCCTCGCCGGATTCCAAAGCCCTTTTTCTGCTTGCGGAGAAACTTGGCGAAGCCGCTGCCATGGACCTGACCGAGAAGGGGGCCGGTCGCTTGATCGATCGCTCCAGAAAACCAAGCACATGAGTGACTGAATCCTGAAACTTCGGTTGGACAAGTGCGTTCTGCCTGAAGTGCCTTGCAACCTAGATGGTTGTGGTGTACCACTACCACCATCCTCTATCGAAAACTTCACTTATCTTTTGTTAACGCCGTTTGGTCCTTAGCTGGGGTCTCCATGATTCGATCGGTTCTTATTGCTTGCGTCACCTTGGTTTGCTTGGCACGGTCTGGGCTAGGGCAACAACCAGACGTCGCTCTTCGTCAACTCTTTGACGATTATCACGAACAGTTTTTGATTATGTTTCCACTGGAAGCAACCGCCTTCGGGGACTCGCGATACAACGATTTGCTCCCCATCGATATCGATCCGGGTTTCGCCGCTAAAGAAGCCCAGTTCTACAAGCAGTTTTTGGAACGACTACAGGCGACAGACCGCACCCAAGCAAATCCGTCGCAGCGTTTGGCTGCGGACATTTTGGAGTACGAATTGAAGATGCGACTGGAAGGCCTTCATTTTGATTTCGATAGAATCCCCTTTCATCAGTTTGACGGTCTGCCGCTTCTTTTCGGTCAGATGGGCAGCGGTTCAGGATCGCACCCCTTCAAAACCGTCAAGGATTACGAAGATTGGCTCAAACGAGTGGACTCGTTCGCCGTATGGTCGCGTACAGCCATCGAACGATTTCGAGACGGCATGCGAGACAATTATGTTCTTCCGAAAATCCTAGTGGAGAAGATGATCAAGCAAATGCTTGACCCATCGATTGTCACGGAAGATGTTGAGCAGAACTTGTTCTACGGTCCGATCAAAGCCATGCCGGAAAGATTCTCGGTGGAAGAACAAAAGCGATTAACTTTGACTTACAAGACTGCCATCCTGGAAAAGATTGTCCCGTCGTACCGGGCCATGGGCGAATTTCTTCGCGAGGAATATCTACCGAAGGCCAGAGCATCTACAGGTATATCGGAACTTCAAGGTGGTCGCGAACAATACCAATATTGGGTTCGGCGATGGACCACCACCGATTTGTCACCCGATACGATTTTTGAAATTGGCAAAAAGGAAGTCGCTCGCATCCGAAATGAAATGGAATCGATCAAGCAAGTCATGGGTTTCGATGGCACGCTTCAAAAGTTCTTTGAACATTTGCGAGCAGACCCGAAATACAAACCCTTCAAAACCCCAGGGGAAGTCATCGCTTTTTTCACATCGATTCAGACGAAACTAGAACCTCAATTGGAAAAAGCCTTCCTTAACCGCCCGAAAACACGCTTCGAAATCCGCCGCACCGAAGCTTTCCGCGAAGCCACCGCCAGCGCAGAATATATGCCAGGGACGGAAGATGGTTCACGACCAGGAATCTTCTACACACCCATTCCCGATGCAACTCAATTCAACATTACCAGTGGCATGGAATCCTTATTCTTGCACGAAGCAATTCCAGGCCATCACTATCAGATTTCTTTACAGCAAGAGAACCAGCAACTTCCCAAATTCGCAAGGTTCCTATGGTACGGTGCCTACGGCGAAGGATGGGCACTCTACTGCGAATCGATCGGCAAGGAGCTTGGACTTTATTCGGATCCTCAGCAACGCATCGGTGCACTCGGTGATGAAATGCACCGCGCGATTCGACTTGTTGTCGACGTAGGAATGCATTGGAAGGGTTGGACTCGCGAGCAAGCGATCGAGTACATGATGGCTAACGAACCCATCAGCGAAGAGGGGGCGATCGCTGAAGTCGAACGCTATATGGCCTACACCGCACAAGCCTTATCCTACAAAATCGGACAACTCAAAATTAGCGAGCTTCGCGCCAAATGCGAAAAGCGACTTGGCAAACAATTTTCACTTCCCCATTTCCATGACGAGATCCTTAAAAATGGCGGCATGCCACTCAACATTCTTGAGTCGAGAATGAATCAGTGGGTTCCGTAAACTGTTGGCCTTAGCCCTGAGGTCGTAGCAACAAGCAAGTCACCTGCCATCCAACTTTAGTTTTCCATCTTATGCCCCCTTCATCAAGTCGACTTTGCGTTCACACCGCCACCACGAAGCCTTGGAGCCTTGACGAATGCTTTGCAGAATATCCCAAACAGGGAGTCTCGGGCATTTCTATTTGGAGACAGACTTTGGAAGGATGCGTGCTTGCAGACGTCCACCGTCAAGCGATCGATGCAGGAATCCAAGTGGTCAGTCTGTGTCGTGGAGGATTTTTTCCAGCTGTTTCCCAATCGACTCGTCAAGCCGCCATCGACGACAATCGATTAGCCATTGAACAAGCCCAGACAATCGGTGCCCCTGTTGTCGTTCTTGTTTGTGGTGCTGTACCTGGCCAAAGCTTACAGGAATCAAGAAAGCAAATCGCTGATGGAATTGCTGCCGTATTGCCGGTTGCACAGCAAGCGGGCGTGAAACTTGCCATCGAACCCCTGCATCCTATGTACTGCGATGATCGAAGCGCTGTTAACACGATGAAGCAAGCAAATGCGATTTGCGATGCACTAGGCTCACCATCGCATCTAGGCATTGCTGTCGATGTGTATCACGTCTGGTGGGATTCCGAACTCCAAGAACAAATCGCCATCGCAGGCCGCGCTGATCGGTTGACGGCATTTCACATTTGCGATTGGAAGACACCCACCACCGACCTTCTGAACGACCGTGGTCTTATGGGTGAAGGCTGCATCCCCATCCAACAAATCAGTCATTGGATGGAGCAAGCTGGTTTCACAGGCTATCGCGAGGTCGAAATCTTCTCGAACCAATGGTGGGCTCTCGATCAACACGAATTTCTAAAAAGAATCCAGGCAAGCTACACCGATCATTTTGGATGAAAAGACGTAAGGTATAAGGTGTAAGGTATAAGCCAAACACCTTACCGCTTACACCTTACACCTTACACCTTACACCTTACACCTTACACCTTACACCTTACACCTTACACCTTACACCTTACACCTTACACTTTACACCTTACACCTTACCAGCAATGCAAACCAAACGTATCGGTATCATCATGAATGGCGTCACCGGACGCATGGGAACGAATCAGCATCTCATTCGTTCGATCAAGGCGATTCGGGACCAGGGTGGGATCAGGGTCGGTGACGATTGCATTCTGATGCCTGACCCAATTCTAACAGGCCGGAACCATGACAAACTAAAAGTGTTGGCGGAACGAACTGGTTTCACCCGATTTACCACCGACCTGGATGCGGCTCTTGCCAATCCCGAAGACGAAGTTTTTTTCGACGCATCGGGGACGCTACAACGCGCCGGGTTCATAGAAAAAGCGGTCAAGGCGAAGAAGGCTGTTTACTGCGAAAAACCGACCGCGGTTGAATCGGCCGAGGCGCTTCGGCTTGCCGTCCTATGCGAAGATGCTGGCGTCAAGAATGGCGTTGTGCAGGACAAACTATGGCTTACGGGCATCCGCAAGTTTCGCATGATGCGGGACCAAGGTTTCTTTGGTCGGATTATGAGCGTTCGTGGTGAATTCGGTTATTGGGTCTTTACCGGCCAAGATGCGGACCAACCTGCTCAACGCCCCTCATGGAATTATCGGAAAGAAGACGGTGGTGGGATCATCGTTGATATGCTTTGCCACTGGCGATACGTGATCGATGATCTCTTTGGCAAGGTAAAGGCCGTGAGCTGTCTTGGTGCAACTCACATTCCAAAACGGATCGACGAGAAGGGGCACTCATACAACTGCACAAGCGACGACGCTTGCTATGCGACATTTGAATGCGAAAATGGGGTCGTCTGTCACTTCAACAGCTCTTGGACCGTCCGAGTTCGACGCGATGATCTACTCACCATGCAAGTCGATGGAACTCATGGAAGCGCGATTGTTGGTCTGCGCAAATGTTGGGTCCAGAGCATTGGCACTTCGCCGCGTCCGACATGGAATCCGGACATCGACCAACCCATCAACTTCTTGGACGGTTGGCAGGAGGTGCCTGATTGCACAACTTACGACAATGCCTTCAAAATCCAATGGGAAGCTTTTTTAAAGCATGTTGCCTTGGACACACCTTTCCCATGGACTCTGCGGGAAGGGGCCAAAGGGGTACAACTTGCAGAATTGGGGCTGCAAAGCTGGGCTCAGCGCAAGTGGCTACCGGTGAATGAACTACCCCCTCGTTAGGCCGAAGCTTTCTAAGCATGAAAACACTGATTGAAAATCCTGAGCAGCTAACCCCGACAACCCAGTGGCATGAAACCAAATGGGCCTGGACCGGCGAAGAAGAGCTGATCGATCACACCACCAAGTCGCGATTGTGCGCTGCAGCCTTACTACCGTTCAAGGACCAGAAGCCTGATTGGGACGGCTTTGTCGCTAGCATTCAATGGATGCAAAAGTTTGCCGACCGCTTCGGTGTCGAGCTTGTTGTGGTGCTTAACGCAGATACCGGCTACATCTTTGATCTCGATGATGCACTTTATGCCGAAGTATTGCAGCGATTTCGCGTTGCTTTTCCAGAATCCAAATTTATCGCGGGGGTCACTGCTCGCGATGCCCAAAACGATCTCTCATTCCGAGCCGATCGCTACCGACGATTGCTTGACATTGTGCAACTGCACGACAACTGCGAGGTGATGATCATGACTTCCAAGGGGTTAAGCGCCTTGGAACCTGAAGCTTGCCGCGATGCGTATTTCGAAATCGCGCAATGGTTGGTGCGTCCCGGAATTGTGCATGCACTGGAGCCAGCATTTGTGCCATGGGCCAAGCCTTTCAATCCGTGGCTGTTGTGGCAACTTGCCAACCATCCGAAGTTTGTCGGCGGAAAAATCAGCACGCTAGACGAACCTCATTTTCTCTATTGGGCCGCCATGTGCCGTGACTTGAAGCTGGATTTCGCACCTCACAGTGGCGACGATTTCGGGATCGCGACGGCCATCCAATTGGGCTGTCCACTGCTGATCGGCGCTGCCGTGAGCGCAGCACCTCTCATCTGTGCTGCCAAAGACATGTGGCTGAATAACGATTCTCCCAACAAAAAACATAAAACGGAAGCCGGCTGCTTTGACACTCGAGTGTACAAAGTCTTCGAGGCTCTGCAATCGCTTGAAGATCAGGTCTTTCGACTTGATAACACCGGAAGTGCGGCGGCGTACAAACATAGTACCGCCCATGTGCTTCACCAACTTGGCATCATCGCTGCCCCTGAAACTCATCCGAACTGCAAGGATTTACGAGGCCCCGACGAATCGGCTCGAATGGCGGAAGCGATGCGTCGCCCCATTCGCATGGCACAGCAACTGGGCATCGATTTTTAAGATCGCAGGTCCCTTTTGGGGTTAGCGCCCGTTCCTGATGCAGCCGCTTCCCCGTCTGACTTCTCTTAAGCTTCAACAAAAGTACTTTCGTTTTGCGCTACGCAGGAACCTTGAATCGGGTATCGTAGTGTCGAAATCAAGTACCGACTGCCGGTCCGGCCAATCCCACACGAAAAATACAAAATCATGCCTACAAAAAAACTCCTAAGTTCATTCCAACTTGGAAAAATCGAACTGCAGAACCGAGTGGTTATGGCCCCCATGACAAGAGCTCGGGCGGGCGAACAACGGCTACCCAATGAACTGATGGCAGAGTATTACGCTCAACGAGCCTCGGCAGGCCTGATTATCAGCGAAGCTACGGTCATCTCCGAACAAGCCATCGGATGGAATCAATCACCTGGTATTTATACCGACGAAATGACAGACGGCTGGAAGTTAGTCACAGATGCCGTCCACGAACAAGGGGGAACCATCTTTCTTCAATTATGGCATTGCGGACGCGCTTCGCACAGCGATTTTAGAGCGGATCGAAGCTTGCCCGTTGCACCATCGGCGATCGCTATCCAAGGTGATTCGATTCACACACCCGAAGGAAAGAAGCCCTACGAAGTCCCAAGAGCACTTGAAATCGAAGAAATCGCCGCCATTGTAGAGGATTATCGAATCGCTTCCGAACGTGCGATCGAAGCAGGCTTCGATGGGGTCGAGATCCACGCTGCCAATGGTTATCTACTGAATACTTTTCTTGAATCCAAGACCAATGTTCGGACCGACCAATACGGTGGAAACATCGATAACCGACATCGCTTTTTGGGCGAAGTGGTCGATGTGATTCTAGGGGTCTGGCCAGCCAAACAGATTGGGGTGAGGCTTTCTCCCAACGGAGCGTTTAACGACATGGGCTCGGTCGATTACCGGGAGCAGTATTTGTATACCGCTCGCCAGCTTGATCAATATGGCTTGGGGTATCTTCACGTGATGGACGGATTGGCATTCGGATTTCATCAATTGGGCGAGCCAATGACCCTGCGAGACTTTCGGCAGGTTTTCCGAGGCCCATTGATGGGCAATTGCGGCTACACCGTCGAAACCGCCGAAGCTGCAATCAGCACAGGTGCCGCCGACTTGATCTCGTTCGGTCGCCCCTTTATCAGCACACCAGACCTGGTCGAAAGAATCGCCAACGATTTGCCGATTGCTCCAGCGGCCGAAATGTCTGACTGGTACTCGCACGCTCCCGAAGGTTACATCGACTTCCCCAAATACTCTGCGGTGTAATGCAAGTACTCTGCGGTGTACTACAAATCGAAGTGAAGCAATCCACTCACCGGCGGATTGTGATCGCAGAGGAAACCGCACCACGCCGAAAGGAATGCCGACTGAGCATCTCAAACTCGTCGCGTTCGTGAAAATACATGAAATGCGTAATGGTGATGACTCCTTTGGAGATTTCGATCTGGTTGAGCGAGTTCTTTTCTTGTTCTCGCCCTCGGCCACGTCGAGACGTAGTCGTGCCGCACTGCGCTATAATGATTCCTCGATCGCGATGCGTACCAGGATAGAAGTCCAATGAGTTTCCGATGTACGCTCGGTGCAAATGCCCCCCAAGGATCAAATCGACGTTCAAATCTGAGAACCGCTCGATCGCGCGTCGGGAATTAGGCATTTTGCTATCTCGCAAATGATCGGGGGCCGGTGCGAAATGATGATGAGCCACGACGATTCTTGCGATACCTGCCGGTATTTCTGCAAACGCTTGGTCACATAAGTCCAGTTGCCATCTTGATATATGCCCGTTGCTGATCGCAGAACGCGGCGCCGTGGAATCCAAACCAACGATCACCGCGCCCGGGATCTTGAGAACTGGATTGAGCTCCTTCGAGATGATTTCTCGATAGAGCTTGTGAGGATCAACCAAACGTTCGACAACACGATAGAGCGGCACATCATGGTTCCCCGGAATGACCAACTTCGGGGAATGAGGCAATCGCTCCATATACCGCTTTGCCGCTTCGAACTGCTCTCGCTTGGCACGTTGAGTCAGATCGCCGTTGATAATGATTGCGTCGTGATGCTGCGAGTAAGCAAATCGCAGAGCCGCTTCACCAACCTGCTCTAAATAGGGTGGACCAAAATGCAGGTCGGAAACTTGAAGCAAGCGAATGGGTTTGTCGGTGCTATCCACTTAAACGATTATTCCAATGTGAAGCCATTCCACGTAATCGACTTTTCAATTGACATCATAGCTTAAGCGAAATCCAACCTATTCCTAGGGCCCATCTTCTATGGGACAAACCTGGTTAACCAGGACTATTCGCACTGAAACCGGCTGTTGAGCCTTTGCTGTCAACCCTCACCTGGATACTGTCTTCGATCACCGCACGGTTGATTCCTAACGTGATGATGCACGGACCTTCCTGAACATCGAATTGACTGCCATCGCCTGTGATCGTTGTTGGAACACTGTTGATCCAAAGCGAAATGCCTTCCTTGGGTGCCTTGCCGAAATCCAAGACAAGAGCGCCCGCTTTGGAAATCGTCAACTGTGTCTGAATAAAGGTGGTTGGCGGCACACCGGAATGAGGGGAGAAGGTATCCATCCCTTTCAGCGGCAACACACCGGAAACCAGTGACGATGTTGCTAGCCAAGTGAATGAGCTGGATGCTCCGGAAACTGCATCCAAGCTGTTTCTGTTCAGAATTTGGTTCGCTTCCTTGGTCCACTGTAAATATTGCCAAGACCGAAGGCTTCCATCAGCAACCACCAACATCGAGCCATCAATCTTTCCCAATTCGGTCATGAACCGAACCAAATCGATGGCTTCATCGCGGCTAAGAGAATCAAGAAGACCATCTGGCATCAAGGAGCGAGAATCCTTTGATTCCTCAATGTTGGCTTTTACGATGGCTCGTTCTTTTCCATCGGCGGTTCGAAGAATGACTTCTGTATCAGACTCTCGAACCGGTATTCCCGAAATGACTTCATCCTCATCCGTGCGAATCAATTTCGCGTGGTACCCTTCTTTTACTTTCGCAGCAGGAGCAATCAATGCCTCGATCAGATAATCCGCAGGAGCATTGGCGCCGATGCTCGTCAGCTCCGGACCAACGACCCCTCCGGCCCCTGCGATTCGATGGCACTGTGAGCACTGAAGTTCGTTACGACGATAGATCATTTCACCGCGCCGTGCATCCCCTTGATCCTTGGCAAGATGAAGCCATTCGTCACGAAGCGATTCGCTCCACACCCATTTGTTCTCCGATAGGGATGCGATACGGTCTATGGTCGCTATCAAATCGACGCTTGCATTTCCAGAACTTCGCAGAACACTCCGAACGGCTCGGCCCACGTCCGAAGTCAGTTTTTTACCACCAAGAGCGTTCATCAGCGATTCACTTCCAGCCTTCTTGGTCAAAATCAATTGCAGCGAACTGCTCAACGCAGCATCTGGCGAACGAAGGCCAGCCAACCGGTCGGCTAGGGTCTGCGAGGCTTGGTTCAAATCCAACTCTACCAATTGTTCTGTCGCAGCGATCGCGATCCCAGAATCCGGGCTGATCGCCAATTTGCTGATCGCCAATTTGGCTTGAGCATCCGCATACGACGCAATCGCTTGAATGGCCGCACTTCGAAGCGCCAAGGGGCCGTTTTCCACAAGATCAACGATTTTCTCGCGTGCTTCTTGTACTTGCCATTGCCCCAGAGCCTTCACCACTTCAACAGCTACAATAGGGGCAGTATCTTTGGAAACGAGCAACTTCATGAGGCTGGTATTCAGCTCGGGAGAAATAGCGACAGGTTGTTTCTTGCGTTTCGAAACGTCCACCAGGGAACGCAACAGGCCTGCCTGATCCTGTACGTCTAGGTTGGGAAGCTTGCTGGCAGATTCAGGCCGCACGATCCAATCCAAAAGCATCCCCTGTTGATTGGGCTGTCCCAATTCCGAAACCAATCGCATCAGCTCGACCGCGTCTTCTTTGCTCTGAATAGCTCCCGTATTCAGCAATTGCATGGTCGCGTCCAAACTGGACGGTTCGTTGATCGCCCGCAAAGCGAATGCGATTGCATTTGGTTTTCCGTTAAACCGAAATGCTCCCGACTGAAATGCAGGAAGCCAAGATGGCTTTAAATCTCGCATGCACTGCCACAATGCAAAATCCAAGAACCGATCCATGGGTTGGTTCAAGATTTCGCACGCAGCCCCCGCTGCCTCTGGTAGCTCTAAAGCGGCAAGCAGTCTTACTGCCTCCAGCCGAACACGGGGGTGTGTGTCCGACGCATAAGAACCTACTAAACCAAGCCACTTCGACTTTTGATCGCGCGATACTTCCTTGCCAAATCCGGTCGACATACGAAAGTCATGCATCATTTGATGGCTTCGATTTCGAACCGCAGCTGCTCGAATGCGACCATCGCTCGAAGAAAGCAATTTCTCGATCGCGGCGGAATGGTACTGATTGTCCGCCTCAAGGTGCCAACACCATTGAAGTAGCTCCAAGTCCGAATCGGTGCCAGATGTTTGAATGAGATTTTCAATTCTGGCTTGCACGCGCGCTGCTACGGTCGGATCGGATTTGGCTCGCACCCGAATGGCTTGACTCGCGAAGATACGAACCAAGTCCGAGTCGTCCGTCAAACGAGCCATGTTTTTCTCGATCGAGTCCGATGCGACGATCGCTTCGTTCGGTGCACTTTTTTGTTCTTGGTGGGTGACTCGCCATATCCGGCCGTGAGTGCGATCCCGTCGCGGGTCTCGAAAATCAACCTCACCATGCTGAATGATGGGGTTGTACCAGTCTGCGATGTAGAGCGCACCATCCAAGCCTTGTTTCGCATCGATGGGGCGGAAGGAAACGTGTGGCGTTTTAATGATCTCTTGTTGCTGAACCGACTCGTAACCCGATTGGGATTCAGAGACTACAAAACGACAGACGCGATGGGCGCGGAAGTCGTTGGTCACCATGCTCCCTCGGATGGACTCGGGCCAATGTTTTCCCGAAAGAATCTCGAGACCGCAGTGCTTAGGGCTGCCTGGATTGAGTCCCGCAACCAATCGCTCCCCACCAACCGCTGTCACAAATACACTTCCTGGAAAAACAAAATTGATACCCTCGACGTAGGCACCGTCGGTAGCAAACACTTGACCGTATCGATCAAAATGAGTTCCCCAGGTATTCACAAAACCGCGGGCATAAACTTCCAACCGCTTGGTCGCAGGGTGGAACCGCCAAATCCCGCCCCCATTCAAACGCTCTACTCCCCAAGGTGTCTCGATGTGCGAATGAATGTAGATTGACTGATTCATGTAAAGCCAACCATCTTGCCCCCATCGTAGCGAGTGCAACAAATGGTGAGTGTCTTCGGTTCCAAAACCAGAAAGCACTACCGTTCGCTCATCGGCGACCAAGTCCCCATCGCGATCAACAAGATAAAGGAGTTGATCGCTATTGGCCACGTAGGCGCTTGCGTGCGGTCCATCGTTGGCTGGTAGTACCCCTGTTGGAATCAAAAGCTTGTCGGCGAAAACAATCGTTCGGTCTGCAACTCCGTCATGATTCGAGTCCTCCAGAATGACAATCTTATCATTGGCAGGCTCGCCCGGCTTGACCTGCGGATACGTTTCACTGGATGCCACCCAAAGCCGTCCTTGGTGATCCCAATTCATATGAATAGGTTTAGCCAAACTAGGATCGCCCGCAAAAAGGGTCGCTTTCCAACCATCTCCCATCTGAAAGGTCGAGAGCTCCACGTCTGGATTCGGGACGGGGATATCGGTTAGTTCGCGCTGGGCAAAGAGGACTGCGTTTGGCGAGACAAGCCCCAACACCAAGTAGCAAATAAAATGACAGGCACAAACAAGAACACGGAGCATGGGATGGCTTATCGAAGATGGTGATGACATGGCTGGAAAAGCTTGCGGGGGGAAAGATCGGACTAGGCGGGAAGGGGCAGTCAAGATTGGCAATCTCGACGAACATGCAATGGTAATCGTTACATTCCGCTTTTTCGAGGACCGTTTTTGAAATACTACAATGCGGCAGAACGATGTGGAATGCATTACTGATGACTCGTCTTTAGACTATACTTTACGTCGCTGAAAACAATGTTCGCCGCACGAATGCCTGTCGCACCAATCGTGCAGCGATACCGAAATCGTCTGGTTGAGAAAAAGTATGCAGAATCAGTTTACATGTGGCTTTGATCTGGGTGGCACCAAGATGCTTTGTGTCATTTTGGACGACAAGCAGAATGTGGTCGCTAGAAAACGCAAAAAAACAAAGGGAACCGAGGGGGCCGCGGCTGGTGTCGCTCGGATTGCCGAGCTGATTCGTGAAACCTTTCTTGAGAACGGACTATCGCAAAGTGAGCTCTCGTCGATCGGAATCGGCTGTCCCGGTCCCGTGGATATGGACAACGGAATCGTCAATGTCGCAGTCAATCTCGGCTGGAAAAACGTGCCGCTCTCGGCCATGCTCGAGGACGAACTGAATTGCCCGGTGTCTGTTTTGAACGATGTGGATGCAGGGGTCTTTGGTGAATATTGCATGGGTGCCGCTGTCGGCGCCAGAAGCGTCGCTGGAATTTTCCCCGGAACGGGAATCGGCGGCGGATTCGTCTACGAAGGAAAAATTCTTCGTGGTAAGCGTTCTTCCGTCATGGAAATCGGGCATACCAAGATTGCCTCCTCCACGCGAACAAGCGGCACGGAAATGACAGGTACCTTGGAAAGCGAAGCCAGCCGTCTTGCGATTGCCGCTGAATGCGCCAAATTGGCCTATCGCGGCGAAGCACCTGCCTTGCTCAAGTCAGCAGGGACTGACATCTCTCAGATCCGTAGCAAAGTCCTTGCGGCCGCTATCCGAGACGGCGATAAATCCGTGGAAAGAATTGTTCGCCAAGCCGCTCAAACCGTAGGCTTCGCGGTGGTCAATTTGGTCCACATGCTTTGTCCGGAAGTTATCATCCTGGGCGGAGGACTCGTCGAAGCAATTCAAGAAATTTACTTGGACGAAGTGGAACGAACTGCAAAACGCAACATCCTTCCTTGCTACAGCGATATGTTCGAAATTCGAATGGCAAAATTAGGCGATGACGCAGGTGCGATGGGGGCCGCGATTTGGGGCCGTCAATGCGCACCTACCACCACCTCATCTGATTCTTGATCTCCGCTGGTAATGCTTAAAACACGTGGGCCATTCGTTGAATTCGTCCGCCGGAACATAGCTTTGCTCGACACAATCAAATTGATTGGTATCCCATGGGGCCAGCCATGCATCGCCCTCGATATCCGCAAGCACCTCCGTCACATACATGTGCTGAATGATAGGCATGAAAAGCCGGTAAATCTGAGCCCCCCCGACGACAAACCCACGATTCGATTCGGGAACTAAAGCCACCGCATCTTCTACCGAATTCGCAACATCTACCCCCGCCCAGCGAAATTGGCCCGATTGAGACAGAACGATTGTTTGCCTGCCCGGAAGGGCCTTTCCAATCGACTCAAATGTCTTTCGCCCCATAATCAACGAATGACCCATCGTTAGTTTTTTGAAGCGTTGAAGATCGCTTCGTAATTTCCATGGTAAAGTGTTGGCTCGGCCAATCGTACCGTTTCGAGCGACCGCAACTACCGCACACCATTCTTTTTCGCTCATGATCTTTGCCTTCTACGGGTATTCGATTCGGCGGCTAACTGTAACTCAACTTTTTCCATTTGGTAACCTAACTTGACACAAGAATCTACCGCGCCAAGAACGGACAAGCCGATGCTGGGCATGCTCTCGCTTGTCTGCCTTATTGTAGGGAACATGATCGGGATTGGGCTGTATGTTGGCAGCTTCTATTCGATGCTGTCGCTTCAAGACGCTCGGCTAGTTTTGCTAGTTTGGTTTGTCGGTGGTCTTTATGCCTTGTGCGGTGCAATCGCCTACGGAGCCGTAGCGCGGCGTTTGCCGGTCTCGGGCGGTGAGTACACCTATCTTTCTCGATGTGTTCATCCCGCTATTGGATTTATCGCAGGCTGGATCTCGATCATCGCAGGTTTTACCGCGCCCATCGCCGGCGCTGCCCTTCTGTTCGGCGAATATCTTAACCGCTTCTTAGGAGAAGGGTACAGCGATCAAGTTCGAATCTTTGCATCGCTGGCAATTGTTGCAGCTGCTGCCCTTCATCTGCTTCATGTGAAGGTAGGGGCAGGTTTCAATAATGTAGTCATTGGAATCAAACTGGTCTGCTTCTTAGTGTTTCTCGCAATTGGAGTTCCCTTTGCAATGCGGGCAGGGTACAGCGGATTGCTCGTGGACCCTGCCGCCCCCGTGCCTGAATCACTATCCATTGCAAATCGGCTCAAGGATGGCAACACCATCTACAACATGATTGTCTCTTTGTTCTATGTGTCGCTCGCGTATACGGGATTCAACGCCAGTATCTACCTAGCTGGCGAAATCGACCGAGAACCAAACACTCAAAACGGTCGGTCATTTGTCAGCCGGTCCATGTGGATGGCCTGCTTGCTGGTCATGATTTTTTATCTGCTTTTGAACTTTGTATTCCTGTTCGGACTTGATGCTCAAAGTATCGTCGATGGAGGTGAAAGCTATGTGGCTTTGGTTGCGAATAACATCGGTGGGCCAAGCCTATCCATCTTGATCCAGATCACGATCATTCTTTCGGCTGCTACCAGCATCCTTGCAATGATGGCAACCGGGCCCATGGTTTATGCCCAGATGGCAAAAGATGGATACCTACCCAAATGGCTAGGAGCGTCTAACCAAACTCCACGCCTTCCGATTCTGATACAAGCGTCGCTCTGCTGTATCTTGGTCTGGATTTCTGAAATCAAAGACATTGTTGGCTACCTGGGCCTAACGTTAACCGCATGCGGTGCACTCGCCGTTTCCAGTATCTGGTTTGCGAAAAAGGCATTCCAGGAAAATCTACCGGTCCGTTGGTACGAGCACGCATGCACGGCGATCTACGTTGCGGGTGCAGCTCTTTTTTTGGTGGTCGCCGCGTTTAGCCAACGAGAATTCAATCAGTTCTTATTGTGCATGGCTTCTTTCGCGGCAGGCCTGCTCGTCTACGTACTTGTGAAGCGGTTATGACGATTGAATCGATTGCCGAAAGGTTTTGAGGTTGGATTGGGTCAATTTTGGAAAGCCAAATACTGTGCAGAGCGCCCAGTCCAGTTTTGACAACTACTCTATCACCAATCCCTTTACTCTCGAGATGTGTAAGCAACCCGCCTCCTTCATCGCAGTCGAAGCATTCAAATGGACCTAAAGACGATTCTAAGCTGGATTCTGCACATCGATCGCCATCTCAATGAACTGGTTGCAGCAACAGGCCCAGAATGGGTTTACGTCGTACTGTTCGCAATCATTTTTTGCGAAACAGGATTGGTGGTAATGCCATTTTTGCCGGGTGATTCCTTGCTCTTTGCCGTTGGCGCTTTGTGCGCTAGCACAGGCTCTCAACTGAGCCTAGCGATTATGATTCCTCTTTTGATTGTTGCCGCCATCAGCGGGGATGCTGTCAATTACTGGATCGGCGCCCAAGTAGGCCCCAAAGTCTTTCGCAGCCAAAGTTCACGCTGGCTCAACCAATCGCATTTAATTCGCGCCCAACACTTCTACGAGATATACGGCGCCAAGACAATCATCATTGCACGATTTGTTCCGATCGTTCGGACCTTCGCTCCTTTCGTGGCAGGAATTGGTCGAATGCATTTTGGGCGTTTCTGGCTCTACAACATCGTCGGCGGTATCGTCTGGGTCACTCTATTCTTGGTTGCCGGCTACTGGTTTGGCAACTTGGAATGGGTCAAAGAAAATTTCATTTTCGTAACCCTTGGAATCATCGCAGTCAGCGTAATCCCGATAGCGATCGAATGGCTAAAAGCGAGGCGAGAATCTAAACCGAATCCCTAAGCCTTCATCGAGTAGGACACCAAAGCGGTGTCCGGTCGGGGCAAGCCCGATCCGGACAGGAAGCACAACAGGACGGACACGGACATGAAGCACAACAGGACGGACACGGACGGAGCACAACAGGACGGCTGGGGCTTGCCCCCACCGTCCGCAGCTTTGGCGTCCTACATTTGAGGGTTTGCTTTTTTGGGGTTGCTCTTGTTTTGCTCAGCCTTAATTTGTTATATTTGGTTATCCAAATTTGGATAGGCAAATTGAGTTAGTTAACCAGGGAGGGATTGCTATGAATAGGCCATCGGCCGATGCGCTGACGGAGCGTGAACTGGAAGTCATGCATGTGTTTTGGGAAAAGGGGCAACAATCGGCTCAGGAGGCTCGGGACGAACTCGAACTACGAGGGCGAAACCTAACCTACACCACGGTGGCGACGCTTTGCAAAATCCTGTGGGAAAAGAAGTTCTTGAAGCGCGTTGGCGATTCACGCCCTTTTGAATTCATGCCAGCGAAATCGTTTCAGGAAGTATCTAAGCACTTGGTATCTGACCTTATTCAGCGCGTCTTTCAAGGTTCGCGCGAACAGCTATTGCTGAATGTGATCGGCAACAAAAAGCTCTCGAAGCAAAAACTCAAGATGTTAGAAGATCTGCTTCGCGATGATGACAACGAAGGAGCTGTATCATGAGCTTAACCGCTGTTTCACTTGCCTGGGCGTTCCTTCAAATCACAGTTCTTTGCGGCGTATCATTGACGCTCGCTTGGGCGCTGCGGGGGCGGCGGCCTCAGTTCGCTTCCGCCTTACTCACGGGCGCTTGTGTTGCTTCGGTGTTTCTTGCCCTGGTGGCCACGATGCCATTGTGCCAGTGGACGTTTGCAATCCCCGAACAGATTGCGAAAACCGAATCGAGCTTAATAACAAACTCTCTACCAAAAACATTAACAAGCGCTAAATCAAATTCGATCGACATTTCGACGCAGAACCCGCAATCGATGGACGAACCGGTTGAAGGCAGTAGCGATCGTGTGCAACAACAAACAGTGCCGCCGTCAAAAATGGAGCGACGCTTACACCTCAAGGGACAACGCAAACAATGCCCAATCTATTTGGCCAAACGCTGGATGCGACTTCTTACCGTGGAAAGACCGTTCGCTTTAGCGTCGACGTTCAATTCGATGTGCCGAACGATGCAGAGCATATCTCATTCGGATGTTACACCAAGATTGCCAAGCTGCATGTGCGGGATGCGAGATTTCAGATTATTCATGGTGCGGAAACTGGTAACGCACCGACCTCGCAATCCAAGCTGGCGACTGCAGATATTCCCTACAATGTGATGCTCGTACCTGGCTATGAAATCCGAAGGGAACCGACCAACCTGGATTTCTCGCAATCCACAATCGAAACTGTGTGGCAGGCGGCTCGTTCTAGCAACGAGCAGTCACGCTGAGTTGCAACGATCGAGGTCTTTCGCGGGTTGCAGCCTAGGGTTGCAACCCAGTCACGCAAGGCTCAGCCCACCCCAGCTCGGATTGTTCCCCGGGTGCAGCTTGAGCAGCAGGTAGCTTGAAATGCGTTGGACGAACACCGATTTTCCGAAAAGGCGGCAAGGAAAGAACCTTGAAAGGCTTTCTGGAGCGGAAGAATCCCTGTCCATTTTTGGGGATTTTCACTATCATTCTAAGCAGCGGTCTCGTTGGAATCGAAAGCAGAACTTCGCAACCCATGAGGGCTGGCTCGGAGGATTCTACCGGGGCCGCGAGCTCTGGCTGCTTGACAGATCCGACGCTACAAGCGTAAGTCGCGGGTAGTTTTTGTGGCTCAGGATGACTCTTACGGGATCGCCCGGGCTAGCAATTGACCAATTCAAACCAAGTGATTCATGAAAAACATTCGTAACTTCTGCATTATTGCCCATATCGACCACGGCAAGTCCACGTTGGCAGACCGCTTGATTCAGGCTTGTGGAGGCGTGACGCAGCGCGAATTTCATGACCAGATTCTCGATTCGATGGACATCGAACGTGAACGCGGTATCACCATCAAGAGCAACTCGATCACCCTTGCGTACAAAGCCAAAGACGGGCAAGACTATCTGCTGAATCTGATTGATACGCCGGGCCACGTTGACTTTTCGCACGAGGTTCGCCGGTCGCTAATGGCTTGCGACGGTGCTTTGATTGTTGTGGATGCATCACAGGGGGTAGAAGCTCAAACGGTCGCGAATCTTTATCTTGCTCTCGAATACGATTTGACACTGCTACCCGTCATCAACAAAATCGATTTGCCAGCTGCGGACGTTGAAAAGGTACGTGAAGAAATCGATGCAGATTTGGGGCTGGATCCTTTCATCGCCATCCCGGTATCTGCCAAAACCGGGGTGGGCATTGAGGATGTCCTCGCAGGGATTGTGGATGTGTTGCCGTGTCCGAAAGGGGACCCGCAAGCACCTCTTAAAGCCTTGGTTTTTGACGCTCACTTTGATACCTATCGCGGTGTGATTTTGCAGGTTCGAATTGTCGAAGGAACCTTGAAGACGGGCGAGATCGTTCACTTCATGCATGCAGGCCGAGACTACAAAGTGGACGAACTTGGCTACAACCAACTGAAGCTGATGCCGAAAAAGCAATTGACGGTTGGGGAAGTCGGATACATCGTGGCAGGTGTGAAAAGCGTGAAGGACATCGAAATTGGTGACACCTTGACTCATTTGGAACGCCAAGCGAGTGAACCGATTCCTGGATACAAAAAGGCCAAGCAGGTTGTCTTTTCGTCGATCTATCCGATGAGCACCGACGAGTATCCGGACTTGACCAAGGCGCTCGAAAAGTTGGCCATCAATGATGCAGCCCTTACGTTCGAAAAAGATAGTTCGGCCGCCCTTGGGTTTGGTTTCCGATGTGGTTTTCTGGGGCTGTTGCATTTGGATGTGATCCAAGAGCGACTTCAACGCGAATTCGATCTCGGACTTGTCATTTCAGCTCCTTCCGTGAAGTACAAATTGCAGTTGCGAGACGGAACAACTTTGGACGTCGACAACCCCAGCTATTGGCCAGATCCAATGGCCATCGAATCGACCACCGAACCGTTTATCAAAGCGACCATTTTGATTCCCGAAGAGTATGTCGGGCCAGTGATGGAACTGTGCCGCGAGCATCGGTCGGAAAGTCAGACCATGAACTACTTGTCAGCGGGCCGAGTTGAAGTGAAGAGCGAGATGCCGCTGGGGGAAGTCCTTTTTGATTTTTACGGCAAGTTGAAGATGATCACGCGGGGTTATGGTTCGTTCGACTATGAACCGATCGAGTACCGAAAAACAGACATCGTGAAGGTGGATATCTTGGTCAACAAGGAATCTATCGACGCGTTGTCCTATTTGGTCCATCGTGAAAAATCGAGGACACGTGCCTTGCATTATTGTGAACAACTTGCGGAAGCCATTCCACGTCACCAATTCAAGATACCCATTCAAGGTGCTATCGGTGGCGAGATCATTGCACGCGCGACCATTCAACCGTTTCGTAAAGACGTTACCGCCAAGCTTTATGGTGGTGACGTAACTCGAAAGAACAAGCTCTTGGAGAAGCAGAAAAAGGGCAAGGCGAAAATGAAGCAATTCGGAAGCGTGAATATCCCGCAGAAAGCGTTCATTTCTGTTCTTCGTTCGGACAATGATTAGTTGGGCTTTGACCATGGGCTGGACGGACACTCATGCGCATCTCGCGGATGAATCACTTGCCGATCAAATCGACTTGGTATTGGAACGAGCTGCTCGAGCCGGCGTGTCGCGCATTCTGTGCGTCGCCGTCGATGCACGGACTTCGGAAGCTGCCGTAAGAATTGCGGAGAAATATCCTCAGGTTTGGGCCTCGGTAGGAATTCATCCGAACTACGCGAACCAGGCTGCTGAGACGGACTGGGAGCGCATCCGAGATCTAGCGTCTCACCCCCGAGTTTGTGCTCTGGGCGAGACCGGGCTTGATTTGCATTGGGATGATTGTCCCTTTCCCATCCAGCAAGCCAGCTTCGCTCGACATTGGCAACTCAGTCGCGACACCCAATTGCCGCTGATTATTCATATGCGAGACTGCGAACCCGAGATGCTGCAGGCCTTGAAAGAACAATCGACAGCAGGTGCCTTACGAGGCGTCATGCATTCTTTTGCAGGTTCCACCGCGACGGCAAACCAATGTCTATCGCTGGGGCTCTACATTAGTTTTGCCGGAATGCTGACCTACAAAAAATCGGGCGAGCTCCGCGAAACTGCGAAAAATATTCCTCTGGACCGACTTTTAGTGGAAACGGACAGTCCCTATCTCAGCCCGGAGCCTCATCGTGCCCGCCGCCCCAACGAACCCGCAAACGTGATATTCACAGGAAAATGCCTGGCGGAAACGATCGAGACAAGTACACAGGTCCTAGCTGATAAGACCAGTGAAAATGCGAACCGGCTGTTTTGGAAGATGATGTGAATCAGCTCAACGGGATTCGGTTAGGTACAATAGGTTCATTCACCATGTCCGACGGCAGTCATCTATGAGCACCACGACAACCAATTCCCTGTTTTCTGAATGGATCAAGCCACCCATGGAGGATGCTTGGTTCCTTACTGGCCCGACGGCGTCAGGGAAAAGCCAAGTTGCCATCGATCTTGCGAACCGTATCGATGCAGAAATCATCTCTGTGGATTCGATGGCTGTTTATAAAGGGATGGACATTGGAACCGCCAAACCCACGCAACAACAGCAACAAACAATCCCTCACCATTTGATTGATGTGGTGGATCCAACGATCGATTACAGCGTTTCCCAATTCGTCATGGATGCTCATGCGAAGGCCGCCGAAATCCGTACTCGAGGCCACCAGGTCTTGTTCGTAGGTGGAACACCCTTGTATTTGAAGACATTGCTGTGTGGCATGTTTTTAGGACCGGCTGCGGATTGGGACTTTCGTGCCGCGGTGGAAGCAGACGTGGCCGAATTTGGCGTCGAAGCTTTGAGAAAGCGATTGGAGCAGGTCGACCCACTGTCTGCCTTCAAAATCTTGCCAGGAGACGTTCGTCGGATGACGCGAGCCCTGGAAGTTTCCAAAGTAACAGGCCGCCCGATGAGCCACTGGCAACACCAGTTCGAACGGATGGCACCACCGACCGTCCGCAATGCGTTTGTATTATCTTGGGAGAGGTCCAAGCTGCACGATCGAGTGAACCGAAGGGTGGACGCGATGTTCCAAGATGGGTTGCTAGACGAGGTTCGATCGTTAGTCGACAAACATGGGCAGCTTGGCAGGACCGCATCGCAGGCCGTAGGTTACAAAGAACCGCTCCAGTTTTTTTCAGGTTCGATCAGCCAGAGCGAGATGATGGAACAAGTGAAGGCGCACAGTAGGCAATTCGTGCGACGGCAAGAGATTTGGTTTCGATCGATGCCAGCGATCCGACGTCTCTCTGTAGGCTCCGAGTCCGATTTGGATGCGATCGCAAGCGTTGCCTTGAAAGGTTAGTTCTAAATGGTCTTCGCTGAACGCCAAGACGCAAGCGAGGAAAAAAGTGTTGGGCATTTTGCCAGCGAGCGCATCCAGTATTGCACTCGTCGGTGTTGATTTAGTGGCCACCCTTTGCGGGCGCTTCCGCTGCTGCTGCGGCGGCTTCCGCTTTTGCCTTCTCGGCTAGAGCATTAGCCTCCGCTCCCAACGACTTGTTGGAAACCAAGCGTTCGAGTTTGGAAGCTGGTTCCTCGAAAATCTCGGCAAGGACAAAGACTTCCACCCGCGAGTCGCTCGCAGCGTCCACTTGATAGTCCACGATCCTTGGTTCAGAACTACCCGATTGGCTCAATCGAATTCGTCTTGGGTCGATTCCTTCGTCCACTAGCAACTGCATTACTACCATCGAGCGTTTATAAGAAATACTCCATGCGTCCAGCAGTGATTTGGGAGATGCGCTGCCGTTGCTAGCGGCGTGACCGCGAATCTCAACACGATGTTGCTTGCCTTCTAATTCAGGAACCAAAGTCAAAAGCGCTTCCCGGCCTTCTTCCGTCATGTCGATTGCGTTGAGTTCGAATGGAACGATGGTCCCTAAGTTGGACTTATCCCCCTCGTCGGTCATCTTCTGGTTTTTGGAATCTCCGTCAGATTTTTTTGTACCGCGCGCTTTTACGACACGCCGATTACCGTTGCCGCTGTTGCTTGCAGGAACGATGGATTTCGCATCCATTCCAGTCAAACGTTTGCCACCTGGGTTTTTAAAGTGCTTTGCAACAGCTTCCTTGACTTCGGGCTTCTGCGACGTGAGCCACATCACCATAAAGAAGGCCATCATTGCCGTTACAAAGTCTGCGTAAGCAACTTTCCATGCACCGCCGCCACCACTTGCCATGGATTATGCTCCACCCGAATCAACGGCCTTGAATAGTTTTTCTAGATCTTCACCGGAGGGACGAACATCGCTCTCTAGCCCGCGTCGACCTGTTTCAATCGCCATTTTTGGCTGCATCCCGTTGAAAAATCCCTGTAAGATCACAGCAATCGTTTTGAAGTAGGCTGATTCTGCATGGCCAATACTTCCCATCTTTGCCGCGAGTGGCCCCAAGAATCCGTACGATGCAAGAATTCCAAGGAAGGTTCCAACAAGTGCCGCACCCACGTGGTGTCCAATTTCCGCTGGCGGCCCATCGATGTGACCCATCGTAACCACAATCCCAAGAACTGCCGCCACGATCCCGAACCCCGGCAAGCCGTCTGCTGTTTTGGACAATGCATCGACTGGGTGATGGTGCTCCGATTCCATAGCTGCGATTTCGATATCCATTAAGTTACCGATGTCTTCGGGACGAACCGAACCATCGATAACTGGCCCAAAAGCTCCCTTGATGAATTCTGTTGCGTGATGGTCAGCAGCGAGCTTAGGATACTTG
Organism: Pirellula sp.; assembly: GCA_044359895.1. Lineage (GTDB taxonomy): Bacteria > Planctomycetota > Planctomycetia > Pirellulales > Pirellulaceae > JBKCUI01. Next base: position 1,541 of record JBIKLJ010000034.1, on the reverse strand, counting down.
GCGAAGACTGCGCTCTTATGAGGATCGGCAATATGCCCTTCCAATGCCAACAATCCATCCCGCCTCGCAATCCTAAAGAGCTCGTAAAGGGCAGAGAATGTTTCCTCGTAAGATTTTTTACTGTAAGGTGCCCCTTTCAGCGCTTGAATCATCCCAGACACAATCCCCTTCAGCACAGGAAACGGCGACATCACGATAAGAGCGCCAAGCGAAGCACCACCGATCGTAACGAATTCTGAAGGTTGATTGAGTGCCCAGACGTCACCGCCTGCCCACACAAAACCACCGAGGACAGCACCGGTTACCACGATACAACCAATAATAACAACCATAACAACGCTCCATGAAAAGAGATGAACCAAGGTATGTAGCTCGCAAAACATGGTTCCGCAATTTTTGCCTGTCCGCGAAAGCATTAGGAAGGCGAAGAATTTTCCGACAGCAGGATCTGGCGCGATTGTACTGGTATTACTCCACAATTCCATTTGTCCGACAACGCGTCCCGCCTGTTTCCGGGTCTATAATATCCCGAGCCCCCTACTAGAAACTTTCAGGATAGGTCCATGAACGATCCCCAGATTCCCAACCCCAACTTGAACCCTTCCGCAATCGGCGAGGACGAAAAGGCAAGACCCCAGCCCGCCGACGAACCTACGAACTCGTTGGAAAGCGGCGACCTAATCGACATGATGCGACGAACGGTGGATCGATTGCATCTGGATGAAATACCCCGTGGCGATCTCAAGATTCTAAGCAGAACCTTGCGGGAACTGCGATACGCCTTCAAGGTGTTTTTGCCCTTCCGGCGTATCCGAAAGGTCACCATCTTCGGCTCGGCACGAACTCAACCGGATCATCCAACGTACGTTCAGGCCGTGGATCTGGGCAACAAGATGGCCAAGTCGGGCTGGATGGTGATTACAGGGGCCGGCGGCGGAATCATGGAAGCGGGCCACAAAGGGGCCGGTAGAGAAATGTCGATGGGGCTGAACATCATGCTCCCATTTGAACAGTCGGCGAATCCATTCATCGAAGGAGATCCCAAGCTCGTAACCCTGAAGTATTTCTTCACGCGCAAGCTCATGTTTGTGAAGGAATGCAGTGCCGTAATCTGTTGCCCCGGCGGTTTCGGAACGCTCGACGAAACTCTGGAAGTCCTAACCTTGTTGCAAACCGGAAAACAAACCATGTTTCCGTTGGTCTTGCTCGATCAACCCGGCGGTCGCTTTTGGAGCGGGCTCGAATCGTTCTTCCGGGCCCAATTGCTGGATCAAAAGCTGATTAGCCCCGAAGATGTCCATCTGTATTTGGTCACGGACAGCGTCGATCGCGCCATCGAAGAAGTGACTCAGTTTTACCGCTTGTTTCATAGTATGCGGTTTGTGGACGAGAAGCTTGTTCTTCGGATTAATCAAGCATTGACGGTCCAGAAGCTCGAAAATCTCAATGCCGAGTTTGCAGATATCTTAGTCTCCGGCATGATCGAACAAACAGGTGCATTGCCGCATGAAGCCAGCGAACCAGAGCTGGCAGAATTACCG
>JBIKLJ010000159.1:0-11363 GCA_044359895.1 Pirellula sp. | reverse complement strand
GCATCAAAATCGTTGGGGCTTAGAATCCCGAATCTCTTGGCTGCACCGAAGTGGCAGCTTGAGCCGGGCGAGAAGCTTCAAGCGATTTGGGGAACCGGATACGATCGAGCGAGAGCCTTCGTCGAAATTGAACGCGACGGCAAAGTGCTCAAGAGCTACTGGACCAAGCCTGAATGGACTCAAGTTGCCATCGAGCAGCTCGTTGACGAATCCATGCGAGGTGGCTTCACGGTACGCACGACAATGGTGCGTGAGAATCGAGCCTACATGGAATCGCGAACGGTGGACGTTCCCTGGACCAATAAAGAACTATCGCTCAAGTGGGATCGTTTTGTTTCGAAACTGGAACCGGCGGCAAGCGAAACCTTTACGTTGACGATTTCCGGTCCAAACGCGACGAAGGCTACGGCCGAAATGGTTGCTGGCTTGTACGATGCATCGCTGGACGCTTACCTGCCACACCAATGGATGAAACGATTTGATCTGTTTCGAAGGGAGGCTTCTCGCGTTTCGAGCGTCTTCAATAATTCGGCGGTAGGACTGTATCAGTTTCGTGGCTCGTGGGAGCAAAAGTATCTGGCGTCCGAGGAGTCGTTTCGGAAATTCCCCGAAGAGCTGCGACAAGCATACGGTTTAATGCCCATGATGGCGGATGGAATGGCTTTTGGAGCTGGGGGAATGGGTGGTGGTGGGCCAGGGGGGATGCCAAGAGTCGGAAATCGCGCTTTGAGGACGCCGTCTCGATCGAGTGCGCCGATGGCTAAGGGAATGTTGGCAGAAGGGGAAGCAGCAGACATGGAGCCAGCCGCCGCTCCTTCCATGATGGCTGCCCCGCAATCCGCTGGTGGATCTGGTGATCAAGAAACGAAGGGCCTAAGTCTTAGCGACATTCCGGTCCGGTCCAACTTGAATGAAACCGCATTCTTCTTTCCGCAATTGCTTTCGGATCAAGACGGGGTTGTGAAGCTGCAGTTTAAGATGCCGGAAGCGTTAACCAAGTGGCGTTTTCTTGGCTTCGCTCATGACGCTCAGCTGCGGAGCGGTTTTTTAGAAGGCTCGCTCGTCACCGCCAAAGATTTGATGGTCCAGCCGAACCCACCTCGGTTCCTTCGTGAAGGAGATGCCATTGAGTTTTCTGTTAAGGTAAGCAATCAATCGGACAAAGTGCAGTCCGGCAAAGTTGCCTTGCACCTTTCGGATGCAAGAACCGAAGAATCCGTCGATACGGCTTTCCAGAACCAAGATTCGGAGAAAGCGTTTGAGATACCTGCCAAGCAATCCCAAAGCTTTACATGGCTTTTGCAAGTTCCCGAAGGCGCTTACCCGATCCTCTACAAAGCCGTGGGTGGGACGGACAAGATATCCGATGGCGAACAGGGGATGTTGCCGGTGTTGTCGAAACGGATGTTGGTTACCGAGTCCATCCCATTGCCCATTCGCGGCAAGACAACGCGTGAATTCGAGTTTAAGAAACTGCTTGATTCCAAAGCCTCAACAACTCTGAAGCACCAGTCCCTTTCGCTTCAAATGACGTCTCAGCCCGCTTGGTATGCCGTGCTTGCGTTACCGTACTTGATGGAGTATCCGTATCAATGCAGCGAGCAGACCTTCAATCGATTGTATGCCAACGCCTTGGCTAAGCATATCGCGCTCAACGATCCCAAGGTGCGTCGAGTCTTCGACACATGGCGTCAGATTCAACCGCAAGCGTTGGAATCGCCGCTTTCGAAAAACCAAGACCTCAAAACGGTCATGATCGAAGAGACACCGTGGCTGAACGATGCTCAAAAGGAATCGGAAGCCCGACGCAATGTGGGGCTTCTCTTTGAAGAAAACAGACTGGCACTTGAGCTTACCAAGGCCATGAAGCAGCTGACGGAAATGCAACGTGAGAACGGCATGTGGCCTTGGTTTCCGGGCGGTCCTGATAACGAATACCTTTCGTTGTACATTGTGACGGGGTTTGGCAGGCTGAAGAACTTGAAGGTAGAGATCGATGAAACACCTGCCCTGCGAGCCATGGAGCGTCTGGATGGATGGATGCGCGAGATGCATGACCGGATTCAACGCGATGCAAAGGATCCTGAAGCGAACCATCTTTCCACCACGATCGCTCTTTATCTTTACGGACGAAGCTTCTTTATCGAAACGAAACCCATTGCCGATGAAAACCGGACTGCGGTCGAATACTGGAAGCGACAGGCGGCCAAGTATTGGCTTGCGATTGGCAATCGTCAGTCTCAAGCACACATCGCGTTAGGTCTTAAGCGGATGGGTGATCTGACGACCGCCAAATCGATCGTAGCGAGTTTGAAAGAGCGATCGGTGTCCAACGAAGAGATGGGGATGTTTTGGCGAGACACTGAGAATTCTTGGTGGTGGTACCATGCTCCGATCGAATCCCAAGCATTGATGATCGAGGCCTTGGACGAGGTTGCCGATGACTCGGCGGCCGTCGAAGATTGCAAGGTCTGGTTGCTCAAGCAAAAGCAAACGCAGAACTGGAAGACCACGAAGGGGACTGCCGACGCGGTTTACGCCATCCTTTTGCGAGGATCGAACTTGCTCAGCTCCGACGCACTAGTGGAAGTGTCCTTGGCGGGGGAAAAGATTGTTCCGGAGGGCATCGAAGCCGGGACAGGATTCTATTCCCAGCGATTCTCCGGTAACGAGGTGCGCTCCGAAATGGGGGCTGTCACGCTGAAAAAAGTGGATGAAGGAGTCGCCTGGGGTAGTCTTCATTGGCAGTACTTGGAAGACATCAGCAAGATCACTCCTCATGATGGCACCCCGCTTCAGCTAGAAAAGACGCTCATGAAGCGAATGCTCACGAAATCCGGTCCAGTCCTGGAATCGATCGAGCAGAGTCCGCTCGCGGTTGGCGATGAAGTGGTTTGCCGAATCGTGTTGCGATCCGACAGAGACATGGAATACGTTCACCTGAAAGATTATCGAGGAAGTGGTACGGAGCCGATCAATGTCCTTAGTCAGTACAAGTATCAAGATGGGCTGGCTTATTACGAGAGCACTCGAGATACCGCTTCGCACTTCTTTATCGATTACTTGCCCAAAGGCACCTACGTGTTCGAATACGCCATTCGCATTCAGCACGCGGGCAAGTACCCATCAGGGATAGCCAATATTGAATGCATGTATGCCCCCGAGTTCAACAGTCACTCCGAGAGTATCATGATGGAAGTCCGATAGAGAAACGACACTGCGAGCACTTTTGCGTTACGCTCCAATCTCGCAATTCGCTATGCTTTTCGAATGAAATGGGCTGCGTAGCTTCGGACATGTTTTCCATTGAGAACATGGAACGTTCGAAGCTGCTGGACGACGGAGTCTGCAAAATGCCCAAGCGGAACGTGCACCAAAGACTTCTTGAACATCTTGGCGATCTTTTTCAGAGCCAAACCTGGGGGCGTCCAGCTTAACAACGCAATATGCCGTGATTGGCAGTGCAGGCAAGCGGCCGCAACGAGACGCTGTTCCAAAGTGTCAGCGAAATCAAGCCGTTCGTCGTCCCAGATGTCTTCGATAGGACGTGGAGGAAACAAAAACATGGCCCCACCATAGGTAGAGACAGCCACCCCTGGGCCCAGCATTTCTTTTTGAAAAGGAGTCGCAAAGAACGCTAGGGTTGATTCTTCTTCGTGCTCAGCAAACCAGGTGGCTCGCCATGAATACTCCTGCGGATCAGGCTCGTTATCGAAGAGCATGACAGTTGCGTCCAAAGTGCCAACGCTTGGCGGTTGAACCTTGACATACAGTGACCCATCGTACCAATGGCGTAACGTTTCGCGAAGGTCGATCCCGTCCATCATGCTGGTGGTGAACTTTTCCGTGCGAGCCAGATCGGCTCCAATCAGTCCCATGGCTCGGTCCAGCACTCGATTTCGAAAGCTCTCAATGCGAGTATCTTCTTCGGGCCAAGAACACTGTTGATACGGATTCCATCGCGTCTTCCACTTCCTCTTGTCTGCTTTCAAAGCGGGACGATTCAGCTCCAGCGAATGCCAAGTCGAAGGCGTGCCTGGCAAGCGGCTGGTCATTTCGACAAGGCCATGTTCTGGTAGTGTCGCGCGATCGATCCCCATTTTCAGCATCGGCCAAGGCAAGAATTCCTCGAATGCGTAGTTCTTCGCAGCTTCTACCAAGTGGATCGTATACTGATCCCCCAAAATTTGTTGAGTCGACTTGGCGATCGTGTAAAAGCTTGGGCTGAAACGCCGGTCAAGCAACGTTTGATTGCGAATGAATTTCAAGCATTGCGACAGCAGCATCGGAGTTATCTTTCGAGCCCGTTGGCCTAAATCTGCGACGTAGCTTTGCCGTGCAGAAATCAAAAGCTCCTTAAGCCCATCGACCACCAACGCATCATCCTCGTCCAAGGAGCTCCGCGCCTGTTCATACAGCGAGGTAATGAATGGCAACTCACCCAGGAAAAATAGCAGCGTGCGGCTATCGACGCTGTAATTCTCCGCAGGAAGCACCCCATCTGGAAGCTTTTCATGCAAGGAATCCGCTTCGCCGGTAAGCTGACTTGTCGTCTTGGGAACGCCTGAAGCACTCAGCGACTCACGAATCCATGGCCAATCTTGCAGATCGCACAAGCACACGATCTTTGCATATCGAGCCTGAAGCTGAACCAACTTGGAAGCCACGAAGCGGATGCGATCCTGTCGCTGGGTACTGACCGGACGTGGTATCGCTGGCAATGAGGCGGTACAAAATCGCTCAATGGTTGTCGTTCGCAGAGCAAAAGGGTCCGGCACCATCTGTGCCTCTTGTTCAAACGTTTCCGATTCTTGATCAATAAACTCGACCGCCACCCGGTCCGTCATGGCGAATCGGATCGCCGCAATCACAGCCTGGCAAGGGTCGATGGGGACATAGGTGGCACTGCTAGTTTCGGAAGGTACGACTTGAACCGCAGCACTCACGGTCGGCAGCGCCTGCACTCCCGACAGCACAACTTCCCGAAAAGATGCAGGTAAAGGGATCGCGATGCAATCGAACTTGTGGTCCAGCAGAAATCGTCTTACTGCCACGGCGTAGGATGCGCTACCATGAACTACAGGAAGCAGAGTAAGCGATTTGTCGACGATTAAAGCGTCCATCTTTACCATTCGCAGATTGAGACACGATCCTTCATTTCAACACCAGTTTAGCACTCATTAGCGTTTGCCAGAAGCGATGATGCGGACGTTGCGCAACATCCAGTTGCAGGATGAACGCTCAATATTTCCTTGCATTTCTAGGTCCGACCTACCGATCGGATAGCCCCGAACCATGTCCCTACTCTTTTTGGCACGCTGTTTGCATTTGATTGAAAGCTAATCCAACAAGGTCGAATCAGTGAATTAAGGACGAAGTCATTTGTCAATATCCAAATCGGGATCCGAATCGGGAGGGGGGAAGAAAATGCGTAATCGATTGTTTTGTCTGGCCAGCACTGCCTTGCTTGCAGTGAGCGGGGCTGTGGAGGCGCAGGGGCCTACGGGGCCTGTTGTCGCCGCTCCAACTCAGAATTGGAATTACATCAACCACTCTAGCACGTTCACCGAAGGAGCACTTCGAGGGCAGGCCGCGGTGGTGAGCGCCGCTGGAGAAATGGTTTACTTGGATAGTCTTGCCTCCGTCAATTATGCAGAGGCAAGCCGCCGGTGGATCGACAACAGTGTCGCGGCAACTCGCGCGATCTACGAACGCCGTGCGATCCGGGAAGAGTACCTTGAAAAGTATGGCCCCAAGCCTTTCGCTGGCGAGGCTCGCAAACGAGCCTTAGATGCCTACCTCCCCAAGCGATTGTCGGCTGAGGATTTCGATCCAAAACTCAATAAGATCTCGTGGCCGCACGTCCTAAGACAAAGCCAATACGAGCCCATCGTGAGCAACATCGATCAGCTTTTTGCAGCTCGGAATGTCGACAATAGTGGGGATGGAAGCGTGACTCAATTGCAGATTGGCAAGCTGTGTCATTCGCTCCGAGGCCTGTTGCGAGAAAACATCAGCCGTTACTCGGCGGCTCAGTATGTGGACGCTTTGGAGTTCATTCGGTCGGTCGACTTGGAATCGAAGTCAACCGTCTTGGCCATCAACAATCCTAACCAAAACGACGAGATGAATGTGGATGCCCTGAACAAGGATGCCCTGAACAAGGATGCAATCAACCCGTCGGCACCGGACGCAAAACGGAACGTTGCACTTCCCGTCAATGTCACCTCCAAACCGGCAAAACCCGCGGACTAGAAAACCTAGACCGCAAAATTTCGCTCGAGCACATGATTCTTCCTTAGGCTTTTGTTAGTGTGTGTGGGGCCTAAAGAAGTATCGGTAGACGGTTGGCGATCCCGCGAAGGTCGCCAGCCGTTTTTCTTTTTGCAAGGCTAGTGCAACTCAACTCAGGATGTCATGGATTACATGACCATGGACGTCCGTTAGACGACGATCGATTCCATTCTGGCGGACGGTCAACTGCGTATGGTCGATCCCTAAAAGATGCAAAATGGTAGCGTGAAAATCGTAGCAATACGTTTTGTTTTCGACGGCTTGATACCCCCAGTCGTCGCTCTTTCCGTAAGCGATTCCTGGTTTGACGCCAGCCCCCCAAAGCCAACTGACAAAGGAGCCACCATTGTGATCCCGCCCCAAGCTTCCTTGGGCAAAGGGAGTCCGACCGAACTCGGTTGTCCAAATAACCAGTGTGTCATCGGCGAGTCCTCTGGCTTTTAAATCGCGGAGCAACGCAGCGATTGGGCGATCCACACTGTTTGCCATGGGTGGCAATTCGGTTTGAATGTTTCCGTGGTTGTCCCAATTGTTGGTCGCACCTTGAGGGCCGCTCCATACTTGAACGAATCGAGTTCCGCGTTCGGCAAGTCGAGCGGCCAAGAGGCATCGACGCCCGAAGTCCTCGGTGACAGGGGAATCTAGCCCATACTCTTTTCGCAGGTATTCCGGCTCTCGTGAAATATCGAAGGCTTCGGGGGCGGATAGCTGCATCTTTGCCGCAAGTTCGTAGCTTGACATGCGGGCCTCCAAACGGGAATCATCAGATCGCGAACTCGCATGGCGGGCATTGAGGCGATGGAGAAGGGCTAGGCTATCGGAGCTGTTGTTTCGATTTGCGAATTCGAACTTGGCATTCGCTTCCAAATCCGCGAGTTGCTGGGATGTCGAGGTCACTGGGATTACCGTGCCTTGATGGACTGCCGGTAGGAAGCCTGCGCTAAAGCATGCCTTTTGGTTGTAGGGGAGCCCCTTTGGGTCGGGCAGCACAATGAAGGTGGGCAGATTGTCGGTGATGTTGCCCAGCGCGTACGAGATCCATGCGCCCATACAAGGAAACCCCGGAAGCAAGAAACCGCTGTTCATCATGAATGTTCCCGGGCCATGCACGTTGGTTTTGGTGGTCATGGCCATACAGAACGCGATCTCATCCACCAGCTTCGCCTGTTCCGGAAACAACTCGCTGACCCAGCGGCCACATTGCCCGTGTTGAGCGAACTTGAAAGGGCTCTTCATGATCGCACCCGCAGGAGCCGTAAATCCCTCTGGCTTGTCCTTGGGACCAAGCATCTGGCCGTGCAGCTGTTCCAATTCCGGCTTGTAATCGTACAAGTCCATCGGGCTGGCGCCGCCCGTCATAAACAATTGGATGACTCGCTTCACCTTGGGCTGATGGTGACGCAAGCCACTCGCCAGTCCGTCTTGCGTTAGCATTTGCGCAAGAGCGATGCCGCCAAAGCTGCTGCCTACGTTGGCGAGCATTTGGCGTCGACAAAGTCGATCAGAAATTGTTTCTTTCGTAGCGTGTTGGTGTACCATTTCTTAGTCCACGAAAAGGAACTCGTTGGTGTTGAAGAGAACTCGGCACAGTTCTGCAAGACTTTTTCCTCGAGCGAATTCGCTCAGCTCTTGCAGTTCTAACGGCTCAGGTTTTCGTCCCCATAATCGCCAAACAGCCTCCTCGACCCGGCTGTTGATGTCGGGCAGTGACGTTTCTAAGTCAGTCGCCATCGCTTGACTGAGGTGCAAGATAAAGTCATTGTTAAAAAGAGCTAAAGCTTGTAGCGACGAGGCGGAGAACCCTCGCGTCGGAGCGAGCAAGCCCAGGTCTGGAAAATCGACCGCTTCCATGAACGGGTCGGCGATCCCTCGCCAGACGTATCGGTAAATGCTGCGTCGCCGGCCTGCCTCGCTATTCCAATCGAAGGCTTGGTAGTCCAGCGTTGGGGTCGATTGCGGTCCTTTGCTTTGGCGAAAATGTTGTACAGCTGGTCCCCCCATCGACAACTCGATTTGGCGACTTGCGCAAAGGATATAGTCGCGAATGGAATCTGCATCCAACCGTTGTCGATCCTGTCGCCACAACCATCGATTGTCTGCATCAATCTGATTCCCATCTGCGGACGGGATCGACACTTGGCAATAGGTCTCGCTGGTCACGATCAAACGATGCAATTGCTTCAATGACTCCTGCGCATCGTCGCGAAACCAAACCGCAAGCCAATCCAGCAATTCAGGATGGCTAGGCGTCCCTCCCATGCGCCCGAAATCACTCGGGGTATCGCACAACCCGCGACCAAAATGATGCCTCCAGACGCGGTTGACGATGCTTCGCCAGGTTAAGACGTTTTGCTTGTCTGCAATCCAGTCTGCAAGTTGGCTTCTGCGCACCGATTCAGGATCCGTGTCCTTGATGGAAAACCGCGATGGAAGCTCTTCCAAGACGCTCAGGCTGCCTGGCATTACGGCTGCACGCGGTTTATCGAAGTCTCCTCGATGTAGCACATGAACGTTTTTGGGCGAATCGACACTTCTGCGCTGGTAAGAACCGTTTCCTTCAGGGATTTCCACCTTGGTACCCGCCGCGAACACACGATTTGATTGAGGTAACGCAGCTTGCTGCTTCAACGCCCATTCTTGCAGCAAATACGCTGCGATCGTCAAGCGATCGTTTTCAGGGATGCCCCCCCAGGAAGCGAGTGAAAGATCCTGATGCTTCTGCAGAATCTGTTCTACCGCTAAGGGTTTAGCATGAATCGAATCCAGATCGTTCGCGGTGACGGACAGTTTTAAGGATCCGATCAAATGAGAGCCACCGTGAAGTTGCTTGAGAACGATTGAGACCGTTGCCCCCTCAGGCAGTTCCAGCGGCTGCGCGAATTCGAAAACAGCATAATGCGATTGACCGACGGAAGGGTGGATCCCCCAGGCTGTGCTGGGATCGCCGTCAATAGCTCGCTCGATCCCCCAGCTGACCTGATTGAAGTCCGCGGATGCCTGCTTCCATGGAACCTTCGTTGCCGTTGGATTGGCTGGATCAAAAACCATGACCTCGATCTCCGACAAATGAAGGTTTCCATTATGGCAACGTCCTGGTCCATTCATGGGGAGCGATTCATGAGCTAAAACGTCCAGACGCAAAGCACTGATTTTTGGCAAGACAGGCGTGGCGGTCAGTACATAGGTGTCACGTTCTGGCACGAGCCCTGATGCAAGAAGGCTGCCGTCCGATTGTCGCGTCAACGTGCTACCATCGGTCGAAACGTAACTGGAGCAATCGAGCGATTCCCATTTGGCGTGCTTGGACAGCGACGAGAGACTCGCCATGATTTGCGGCTCATAGGTCGGTGCAAAAAGGATTGCGCCATTGCGTTCTTTTGCGGCGTCCATCACGCGCCGCAGTTCGTGTCGGCTTGCGTTGATCTCGGGCGAAGCATCGTACTGGACATCCCCTTTGAGAATTCCGGCGAAGACCGCTTGCAAACTGTAATAATCCTCTTGTGAGATAGGGTCGAATTTGTGGGAATGGCATCGGGCGCAGTTGGCGGTAGTACTGGTGAATGCCGCCATGGTTTGAGTCACCAGATCATCTCGATCCAAATAATCAAAAGTAACCGGAGCGGTAGCGAAGGTGCTCAAGTCCATTGTGCCGGCGCCCAGAAACCCCAGGGCGGGAACGAGCTGAGGCTGGTCGGGAAAAAAATGGTCCGCAGCCAACTGCTCTCGGATCATTCGCGACCATGGTCTATCTTGATTCAAGGCATCGATTAAATAATCGCGATAAGGCCAAGCATGGTCCCGTCCTACGTCGTGCTCGTATCCATGCGAATCAGCAAAGTGGATCGCATCCATCCAATGCCTTGCCCAACGCTCGCCATAACGCTCGGACGCAAGCAATCGATCGACGAGTTGCCGGTAGGCTTGATCACTAGGATCGGACTCGAACGCACGCACTTCTTCCGGTGTAGGTGGAAGCCCAATCAAATCAAAGTAAAGTCGACGAATCAGCGTGCGCCGATCCGCGCGTGCCGAATGACTTAGTTTGTTCTGAGCCAATTTCGCTGCGATATAGCTGTCAATGGGATTGGGAAAGGTGCTGACAGGTAGGGTAACTTGGATCAGTGGTCTTAACGACCACCACTCGCGAGGTTTTTGGGTATCGAATGCGGGGGCAGTCAGCCGATCATCAAACGCGCCTCGCTCAATCCAAGATTCAATCTGCTGTATCTCGGATTCAGGCATTCGCTCTTCTGGCATCTTGAGATCGGGAAGTTCGTGTTTGATCGCTTTGACCAACAGGCTAGGAAGCGGATTCCCTGGCTCCAAGGCAGGCCCTCGCGAGCCCCCCTTTTCCCAACCTGTCCGAAAATCCAATGCCAATTCGCTCTCAATCAGCCCACTGCCGTGACTGTGACATCCGAAACATCGTTTTTGCAAAATGGGCAAAACAACCTGCCGGAATTGCTCTTCGTTGGATAAGTTCGTTAGTTCCTGCTTAGCCAACGCGACAGATTGAAACAATCCAACCGCTCCAAGCACAAGCACCAAAAAGTAAATCCACACGCTGGGGATGACGTCTTGAATACCGCATTGGCTTGTGCCGTTCGCGGAGCGTCGATTACGCAATCGCTGCTTCGCCCTTTCCGATCTTACTTCGTTCGAATCGCCCATCATCGTGATATTCAAATCGCTTTTTGAGCCGTAGTGCCCTGCGCAAAGATCTGAACAACACGTTGGGCATGAGTCCTGATGCTCAGCTCGTCCATCATGGCATGGTCCGGCGTTTTAGGTGGGTGGTGGGATAGGATGGCTTCCATAAGCTTTGCAACCAGATCCGGCTGGGAATCTGCTTGGAAGAGACTACCGCGATGGGCGTCTGAGCCGATTATAGACGAAACATGCCTCAGACGAGCATGGATTTCAGGAAAGGCGCCATGACTGGGTTGTAAATAGGGCGTACCTGCGGCAATCGCCTCCAGCAAAAACAGTCCCTTCGGCTCTTCGTAGGTGGTTGGGACGCAGAATAGATCAAGCTTCGACAAGAATTCCGCTTTCTGCTTCCGATCGAT
>JBIKLJ010000387.1:0-3158 GCA_044359895.1 Pirellula sp. | reverse complement strand
ATCTGTTTTTTCCTTTGAATGAAATTGTTTCTTCGTTTATCGCTTCGATGAGACGCTAATCAGTTTCTCAATCGATTGTTTCGGTGGTGTCGATCCTGTCGAGATCGAGATCTTCGTCATTTTGTTGTGTGCAGTTGGCTTTCAGGAAGGCGAGTAAGTCCATCGGGTGAATACGAAACTCGCGCCCAACTCGATAGGCACGGATAGCATCTTCAAGGATAAGTTTCTTGATGGCATGAGGCGTCGTGTTCAACAACTCCGCAACATCATGAAGATCAAATAGTTTTTGGTTACTCATCTGTTCTGCCTCCCAATGCCTCGTGTGCGTCGGATAGCAGGCTTGCAGCATGTGCCACCGTGTATTTGTGGACTTCGTCTGCAAACTTCGCCAACCCTGGACTCAAGGCGCTTTGTGTGAAGCACCAGGAACCAAGTAAGAACTCCGAGAACGACTGAAGATCGAGATTCGGAGTTACCAAACCGCCTGGCTCCAGTCCTGGCTCAGATCGTCGATCGATCTCATTTTGGAATTGTTGCAGTAGCCACTTGTGAAAACACGCAACCGCTGAAGTGGCTGCGCGTTCGCTCGAATGCGCAACGACTGCTTGCAGCTCGTGATCGCTCAACCGATGAAGTATCAAAGGCATCTTTGGACGCATTTCGTTTTCAATGTCTTGTGTGCTCATGCTTTGATTAAACCCTGTTCTAGTGGTTGTTGGAATTACCTATTTGTGAAGTGGCGGAAAGTGGCGGATAGTGGCGTACGAGATCGATGTACAACCACCTTGATGGCCAGCGTGAAGGCGGTAACAAACCTTTTGCCAACCATCGATCAAGAGTCCTGTCGGAGATTTTTAGTAGCTTGCGTAAATCTCGACGCGTCAGAACTTCGTTGTCGTTGTTCATGAGCTGACTCCGTTCTGCCATTTTTTGAAATCATCCTCGGGCGCTTCAGGTTCAATCTTGAGTCGCATCCTATCGAGTGGACTCAAACCAAACATCGACGACAAACGGATAACACGATCCACCGATTGCAGATAGAAACGTCTCGCTGCCGCATTTGTGGGATCGTCTCGTAACTGACATTGCAATTCGTCCGCACCAACCAGCAACGTGCAAAGCAACGTCAACGCATGCCCATCGATTCGCCTGAGTGCGTTCGGATCGATTTGCGAAACAATACTCGCCCACTTCTTTTTGAACGCTACTGAAGCGTTTTTAGGCATTTCTGGCGGTCCATCTGGCGTTGTGTTGTCATGTCCTAGCGTTTTGTCTCCACCTGATCGTGTACTAGCTGGCATTTTTAAGGTCTCCTAGAAAGTGATGTGGTCTGTCTTTTGAAAAGCGGGATGCGTGTCAGTCGTGTGTGAATCTATACCTCAATCCCAACCATCCCCCATAGGTAAACACCCCCCGCGTTTTGGCGATGCGTACAATCTTGGTTGCAGAAAGTCGTGCAGGGAATAACTCATATTTCTCAACCATCCCCCATAAGCTCTTGGCTTGGCGTCTGTGGCGTTGCAACGTCGATGTCGTCCGAATGTCCACCGAGTCGATTAAGTAACGCTACGATGCGTGTGGCGATGCCAATGGCAATGTTGGTGGTTTGCTCAATTGCGAATAGCTCTAGCATGGTTCATCCTCCTTGCCCTCTACGTTGCCCCCAAACGTCACCGTGTCCTTAGGCGGTCGAATGCTCAAGCACTTCATCCCATAGCTGCGTATGAGTCCTTTAAGGAAGCGACGTAAGGCAACCATCCCAAGTCCTGAGCTGTCGTCTGGAAGTTCGAGTAGGATTGCGATTCGCTTTCTTGGTTCGTTCATGATCGGTAGCTCTCCCATCTGCAAAAGAGAACCAACGCATCGTGTCGCAACCTATCAACGGTCTGTGTCCCAAGTCGGGTTTCGGCTTCGGCACCATCTGCGACGTTTAAGGTCATCCATGTAGGCTTCAGGTCCGAGTATCGCGAATCAACAAGTTTGAACATGGCAGACTTTTTTGATTCGCTGAGGTTGCCTTCCGGCGGCACCGGATCGGAGACATACCAGATGTCACAAGACTTTGGCGAATCACTATTCCAGTCGAATCGCGCACCAGCCCCCATCGATTCCCGGTGGAACTGTTCGAGTAGCTCAACGCCATTCTCCCAGAGAGGAACACTCGCGGATTCCATAAAAACCCGCCTAGCAAGGGCGCACAACAAATGATCCTTGCCGGAACCTTTAGGACCAATCAGCAAGACGTTTTTTCCCTTTGCGATATTCTCTTTCGCGTTCTTGGCATATTCGACAAGGGAGGCAACAACCTTCTTTTGTGCATCATTGCGGATTTCGTAGTTCTCGAAAGTGCATTGCCTATAGCGTTCGCCACGGCTTTTGACGAATCGCCCCATCCTAGAGCTGGCTTCTTCCCATCGCGATAATTGCCGCTCCAGTTCTCTAGCCTCTGGTGTGGACCGGTCTATGGTCTTAAGTTGTTCATGCGCGTTCTTCGTTAATGTAAAGCACGCGTTTTCTGTCAAATAGGAATAGTTAAAACTTTGCATTGGAATAGTCCCTTGTTGGGTCGAAGTTTACGCCTGGGCCTACATTGGCTGTGCGTTTGGTTCCAAAAGTGCTGGACCTCATTTTTGAATCAAGGGCCGCGAATTGTTTTCGTAGAGTCGCCGGTGAACAAATGTTGGTGCGCCAGAACGGATCTCCATTTGCCCATGCGAAAACGTCACGCAACTCCTTGATTGAATGGTGGTCGGACTCACGAATGATCCGGATCTCGTTTGCCCATTTTTGGAAGTCTGGCTCTTTCGACTTTGGAGCCACAATTTTGACCCCATCAAACATCCATTTAGAGAACTGGAGATCCTCATCGTCGAAACGTAGTTTGGACAATAGATCTCGTTTCTTCTCGTTTCTTCTCGTTTCTATCGCTTTCCCGGTAACAGTTACCGCAGATTGGGTCAGGATTACCGGAGGAGTGGTCAGGATTACCGGAGGAGTGGTCAGGATTACCGGAGGGGTGGCTTTCCCTGTTGCGGTAATAGTTACCGCAGCAGATACCCTTTCGCGGTCGATAGAAAGAGTTCCGGTGTGACGTTCTTTCCGGTCGTGCGATACGACGTACCCAAGCGACACAAGTGCCCTGATTGCGCGTCTAACGG
>JBIKLJ010000158.1:0-11399 GCA_044359895.1 Pirellula sp. | reverse complement strand
AATCGAGTTGATGACCCCTAAAACATCCAAGGGTGTCAACCGTGCGTCTCCATCGACATCGAAGAACGCAGCGTTGTTGGGACGAAACGGAGGCAATTGTTGCTCCGTTTTGCGATTGATCTCGTTAATTAGTGTCAAAACATCCAATGGGGAGATTTTGCGATCGTCATCGACGTCCAGACTATCGAGAGGGTTTCGCCATTCAACATTCAACATGCAGCGAGGCTCGAGCCATTCACACAAAAGTCGCCGCTTCTTCAAAGGATTGCCGCGACATTCGGCCTTCGTTTTTCTTGGTTTCACCGAACTTCGCTCCCACGCAATCAATCTAAAAACTCGAGATCCTGACCCATCTGGCGTAAAGCAATCGGGAAGCGTCTCAAAAACTTTAGTAAAAATCTCGTCAATCCGACCAAAAGCTTGCCCCATAGAGTTTTCATCCGACGGTGTGGGCAATGGTGGCCGTCGGGTGTACGTGACCGGTGTTGACGATCCCGGCGAGAAAAACGACTCCTTCCGAAAAGAGTGGATTCGGCAGAGTCTTCGGACGCAGTCACCAACGCGTGGCATTGCGCACTCGAATGGCAATTCGTCTAGCTAGCGTTTAACGCAATCTGTTGTCCTTTAGGCTCGCGAGCGACAGCTATTTCAAGCCGCCGCTTTGTAGCGAAGTCTGGTGCTTTCTCAATTGTCTTGGTGCCTTAAACGACTGGTAGGGTCGATGCAGCAGCATGGGAAACTTGCTGATCGGGAACCGAAACCGCACTGGGGATGAGACTTTGACTTGCTATCCAAGGCGCCGATTGGAAACGTGGATCACGTTCTTTTGGAGCTCCCACGACGGGGGCGCTTGAAACGGACTCCTTGGCTTCCGAGGCATGAATCTTCGATTCCAATTCAGAGCCAACGGGGCTTCAAGTCGCGAGGCAATCACCGCATGAATTTGCGATTCCAGCTCACCTAGAATCAAAATGCGTTCGGAGCGTGGTGTCTTCTGTTCAAGCAATACTGCTTCGACGGCATCAAGATATGCGTCCATTGAATTTCGAGATTCTTGGTCCCATTGCGCGGGGTTGATTTCCATAGTAAGTCCCTTTCGGATTGGTTACGAGAATTTGGTTCGCTGTGTTTTGTGAATGGATGTCATCAAAAAGGCTAGTCAAGGCAGGCGGACGGTGCAGGTTCAATCAAGCTGGCAACACTTCCGACGATCGTAGCCCAAGTGCTGGCCAGCTCTCGCAATCGTTTCTTCCCGCCTGCCGACAAACTGTAGTATCGCCTAGGCGGCCCTGCTGAACTCTTTTCAATCCGTAACTTCAAGAGTCCATCATTCGACAATCTGGCCAATAACGGATAGACCGTGCTTTCGGTGACTTCCATGCCTGGAATTCTCCCCATCCGCTCGACGACGGCGTATCCATACGTTTCCTCGCGATCGACGATCGCAAGCACGCAAAGCTCGAGAACTCCCTTGCGCATTTGTGACAGCCAACTGGTGTCCATAGTGTTTCCCTTTAAAGTCAGTCAAACCAAAAATGCTTGCGGCCATTGCTACACATTGCAAGCTACTGTGTTTCGCACAGTACCGTTTGATCTTAGGAAAAGCAAGAAACATTTAAAGGAAAGCACTTCCTGGCAACCCGCCAATGGATTCGCTACAAGCTGCTTCCCTTATTGAAACCCCATACTTTTCCAGGCCTCCGTTAAGTTCGTCCCGGTCGGAGCAACTGACTCGGCTCTGAACAACGGCGAGTCATCAGCAAATGTGGAGCATCCCCCAAAAGGTCGTTCGAAATCGAGGAGGTCACTTGCGGTCGAAAAATATCGGTCGAATGATTGTCAGCAACAGCACGGTCCTAAAATTTTTCGCCCCACATTTTTCGACAGACGCTTTTAGTGCACGGTTGGAATCGGAACGAGAGCTACCTCGATTCGTATTTGTTTGGAATCGCGTTGCAAGATCACTTCGATCGGATGCTCCATGGTCGTCAAACCTACCAACTGAACCAGATGTTCGTCGTTCTCGACATACGTTCCATCGAACTGAAGAATCACATCCCCGTGTCGAAGGCCTGCAATCTCAGCCGGGCTATTGGGCTTGATCACTTTGACAAAGGCACCTTGTGGTCGAACGTCACCTTCTGGCCCTGAGGAACTGGTGTTGAACGCTCGCTCCACGCTGACACCAAGATACGATCGTTGCAATTCGCCTCGTTCGACTAAATGCTTGGCAACCATGACGGCGACGTTGATCGGAATTGAAAATCCGATGCCTTCGTTTCCGCCAGAGTTGCTTGCGATCGCGGTATTGATTCCAATCACTTCGCCGCGAAGATTCATCAAGGGGCCCCCGCTGTTGCCGGGATTAATGGCCGCATCGGTCTGAATAAAATCTTGATAGACAATTGCTTTAGAACCAAGTTCTAGGTTCCTTCGGCCCTTGGCACTCACAATGCCATAGCTTACGGAGTGATTTAAACCGAATGGGCTGCCCATGGCAAAAACATAGTCTCCCATTTCTACTAGCCGGCTATCTGCGATGCGAGCTGTCGGTAGGTTGGAGCGACCGATATCGATTACAGCCACATCCGTGGAGGGATCTTCCCAAACACGTATTGGCTTGAGAACAACTCCGTCACTTGTTTCGATCTTCAGGCTAGAAAGAGCTGCATCGTGAATGACGTGGCGGTTCGTGATCACGTAGTTGGCGTTTCCGAGCAGGACAATCACCCCCGACCCCGCTTCCTCTACCTTTCTGACTTCCTGTTTGTACGATCGCGAGTCAGCACGCGCTGCCGCAGCCCCGCGTTCGTTAACGACTTCTTCCTTGATCGCTTCGATATGCACGACCGTGGGAGAAACGAGACGCACCACTTTCTTGAGCAGAGAGTTTTGCCGTTCTAGAAGTTCTACCTCCTGAGCAATCTGCGCATACTGCTCGTCTCGGTTGCGTGCACTCAAGCCAAAGTCTTCCGCTCTACGAATCGTAACCGATCCATTTCCCCTAGCAGGAAACGCCGGAGTTTGTGCTATGGTCTCACTTGCAAGCCCTGCGGTGAAGGATACTAACGCTGGAACCGCAATCGAAAGGGTCCAGAGGGAATCGATTCGCATCGTCAATTTCTTTCGATTGGAACTTGCGTTAGGGCTCAACAGCGATGGATGCGTTCAAGAACAACTTGAAACGTCAATACGACCAATGATGCTATTCGGGCGGAGCGCGTCAAAATTTTGATGCTAAAATGGGGTTGCCCTCCTGAGACCCCAATTTGGATGGCACAAATACCGTAATGTTGCAGATTGACGATTGTGCGGACGTTGGCGATCGATCCCTTTTCGACCGTCGAACCGATCAGGATGCTACCGAAACGCAACTTTTTGACGAGCGATCTCAATCGCCTTGAGTTTCGCGACATCGACTTGATCTAGCTTGGAAGACACGAGTCGTTTGGTATCGATCGATGCCTTCAGTGAAACCACCTGGTCGGGGCTTGGTGTTGGCTCTTGCAGGTCCACCACAACGTGTGGTTGAACGCCTCGGGCGCTGATCGGCGTTCCTTTGGGTGAAAAGAATTTCGAAACCGTCAAACGCAATCCTCCGTTCCCATGTTCGTTGTGAAACACACCTTGCACGCTGCCTTTGCCGTACGATGTTTGGCCTACAATGGTGCCGCGATTATGATCGTTGATGGCTCCAGCAAAGATTTCGCTGGCGCTAGCGCTGTCCCCGTCGATAAGCACAACCAGGGGAATGTCCCAAGCAGGGGCGGTGGCGCTGAAGTTATGACTTTCTTGTCCATTCCTACCCTTGGTGGAAACAATCGAACCTCGCGACAGGAACTGATCCGCAAGTTCTACCGCAGAGTCCAACAGGCCACCTGGATTTCTTCTTAAATCGATGATGACGCTGCGCATGTCTTCACGGCTTAACGCCATCATGGCTCGTGCCACTTCGGCAGCTGTCGTTTTCTGGAAATTGGTGATCCGAATATAACCGACATTAGGTTCCGCCATTTCCATTACCGTAACACTCGGCACGTCAACTCGCTTGCGTTGCACCTCCAAATTTAGCATTTGGTCGTCGATGGTTCGCAGTACCAAGCGAACGGTACTGCCCTCTGGCCCGCGAAGCAGATCAGCGGCTTTCTTCGCCCCAATTTCTTGGACGGACGCTCCATCGACTTGCAAAATGTATTGACTGGGCGAGATCCCCGCTAATTGAGCCGGTCCACCCTTGAAGACGTCGACAATCCGAAGTTCAGACCCCTCAGCCCACAATTCAACCCCCAAACCGATTAAATTACCATCGATCTGCGACATGACCTCGCGATACTCGCCCGGGGTTAACAAAGAAGAGTAGGGGTCGAGAAGTCCAACAGATCCAGCGATGTATTCATAGATGACTGCCGTCGACGACAGTCCGATCCGTTGACTTGCTTGAGTGGCCACAGAAGCGATCGCACTCTTGAGCTCGTCCATGGTTTGAATTTTCCTGCCAAAGACCGACTTGTGGATTGTCCTGCGAAACTCTTCGACGGAAGCGGCATCAGCATTGGAAAGATGCCGACTACAAAAATCTTGTTCGGTCAACGCCACTTCCAGGAATGCAGTCCCATGCAACGCTAACTTGTAGTAGTCTACGGGCTCAACGTAATAAACCTCGAGCTTGGTGAGCACTTCGGTCAGAACCTGAAACGCGTCCGAGGCAGATGACGCTTCAACCACCTGCATGAAAGAGCGGTCGGAATAACGTCGAGTCACATCGAAATGAACTCGGCAAATTTGCAGCCGATCGCTGTACTCAGCGATCTTAGGCTCCTTTTTCAGCAATTTCTCGTAATGCAAAATGGCTTCTTGCCACCTTCGCTCTTGCTCCAGTCGCTTTCCTTCCATCATTTGGGAACGAAGCGATTCGGTTTGTACCCCGACAATTGGTGCATTTTGCCCAACCGCTACGGGAAGGCTACTACCAGCGACTAAGCAAAAGGCGATTGCTAAGCTGACTGGTCGCAGTAACAAGTTTCGCATACGAGAAGGTTTGGATAAGTGCATGGTGGTAGACAGAGTCCGATAGGAGAGTATGCAACCCCAAACGCGACCGTCAAAAAATCGGTCAACAAAGTCCAAAGGGAACAGTGCCGCAATCCGCACAGCTTACTGGCTGTGATCTTGATGTGGCGAGAATGGGGATAATGAGGACACGGGAAAGCGATCCCTCGATGGCCCGAATGGGGTGCGTTTTGTAACGCGCGTCCGGGCTATGCGTCCTGCATAAAATGCTTGGCCTTGGTTCTGCCAACGCCTGAACTGTACGCACTAAGTTCTCTCGAGGCAACTTCTTCGGGGGCCATCCCAAGGTTTCCGCTAAACTTTCACTTGAAAATGCCGTATACTGTAGGCGTTGAGATTGTCCCGTTGTGCTATTGCTGGAGCGTGTTCTTATGGAACTTAGATTACTTAGACAGTTTGCCCCATTATCGCTGATACTACTTTTTGCAGGCTGCGGAACCCAACCCGTCGACGTCGTCGATCTCAACAAGGTGGTCGATGCGCTGGTAGCCGTTCTGGACGAAGGCAAAAAACCAGCCGACCCAGGCCTGGCACAGGGGGGCGAGGCGAATATCGCGGCCGCAACCGGCTCGGCCGAAGTCACCAGCACAGCCGAAATCGAAGCGATCGAACCGTCCAAGCAGAACCCCGCGTTGGAGGCTGAGTTTCTCACCAAGTTCGCATCCAAGCTCAACGAAGTGAAAGCCATGAACGGACCTGTTGGCGTCAGCATGTCGGCCGGCGGGGAAATCGTCGGCTTTAAAGATAGCGACGGGGATAACGTTCAGGACATGGGTGAAACGAAAGAGTTTACCGTCACGATCGACCCCGCCAACAACCGCTTGGTGGCCTCCGATAATAACGGCTACCATCGCCCTCATGGCTACGGCTTCAGCCCTGGCGGAATGATGATGGGCTACATGCTCGGTTCCATGATGGGGCGGCAAGGCAGCTTCTACTCGGGAGCAATGTCTTCGGCCCGACCGAACTTTACCAACACCTCCATGAGCCCTGCAAATTACCACTCCTCGGCAGTCAGCAGCGTTCGCTCACGATCGTCTGCGTCGTCGGTCAGTTCGGGTGCACGCGCTCGCACAGGTTCCAAAGGCTTCAGTTTTGGAAAATAGTCCAAAGCTCTCCCAACGCCAAACCGGATGGCTTTTGCTTTCGGTTTTGATCGTCGCACTTTGCGGCATCGCCTACGAGCTGATCATTGCCGCTGTTTCCAGTTACCTGCTCGGAAACAGCATCGCCCAGTTTTCGATCACGATCGGTCTGTTCATGTTCGCGATGGGAATAGGATCCTATCTGACGAAGTTCATGAAGGACAATCTTGTTGAGCGATTCATTCAGATTGAAATTGCTGTCGCTCTGATTGGCGGTCTGTCCGCTGCCATACTCTTTGTGGTCTTCCCCTTTTACGCTCTCTACAAACCTACCATGTATGGTTTGATTCTGATCATCGGCACTTTGGTTGGTCTCGAAATCCCTCTGCTAACACGCATCATCTCTCGCTCCAATAGCTTTTCCGATTCGCTCGCTCATGTTCTCAGCCTGGATTACATCGGTGCATTGATCGGTTCGGTCAGCTTCCCATTACTCCTTCTTCCTCACCTTGGACTGTTTCGATCCTCCTTTGCGATCGGTTTGCTGAATATTTCCGTCGCGATCATCGCATTGGTTCTGCTCGGAAAATCGCACCCCAAGGTACGCTGGGCTTGGTTTCCGGCATTGGCGGTCATCGCACTTCTGTTTTTCGGACTTCTGGCTTCTTCCTGGATTACAAAATATGCAGAAGGTCAGTTGTTCGCAAACGAGATCATCTATGCAGAACAAACCCCCTATCAACGAATTGTTTTGACCAGCCATCCACGCAATGGAGAAGTTCGATTGTATCTGGACGGGCACCTACAATTCGCAGCCGCCGACGAACACCGGTACCATGAATCGCTTGTCCACCCGATCATGAGCTACGGTCGACCTCCGAAATCCATCTTGGTTTTGGGCGGAGGTGACGGGCTGGCGGTTCGTGAAATACTGAAGTTCCCAGGTGTCGAATCCATTGAAGTGGTCGATATCGATCCGAAAATGACGGATATCAGCCAAACACTGGGTCCAATCCGACGCATGAACGAAGACAGCCTCCAGGATCCGCGAGTGCGTTTGATCCATGTGGATGCGTTCAACTTTGTCCAAGAAGCCTACCAAGCCAGACTGAAGTCAGGCAATTGGTACGATCGAATCTTGATCGATCTTCCCGATCCGCACAGCGAAGCTTTGAACAAGCTTTATAGCAAGGAGTTCTATGGTTTAATTCACCGCATCTTGGATCAAGACGGTGTCCTTGTGACCCAAAGCGGTTCCCCCCTCATTACGCGCGAAGCCTTTTGGTGTGTGGCAGAAACACTAAGAGCCGCATCCTTCTCCACTCTTTCGTACCGGACGCACTTGAATTCTTTCGGCGAATGGGGGTTTCACCTGGCGATCAAAGACAGCAACCCACTGGAGCTGAAGGGACTGCAACTTGCCGATGTGAAGCGACGGTTTTTAACCGATGAAGTGTTCTTGGCGTCGCAAGTTTTTTCGCTCGACACCGCTCCTGTTCCTTCTCCAGTGAATTCGATTTTTGAACCTAAGCTTTACCTTCTGTATGAAGCGGGTCTTCAACGATGAAATCCAATCGTAAGCCATCGGCAGCTGCGAAACGGACTCGAAATGAAGCCAGCCCCGAAAGTGCAGACAAGCAACCAAACGGCAATCTAGCCAATCAATTCATCGAGATTCGAGGTGCCCGAACTCACAATCTTAAGAACGTCGACCTGGATATACCGCGCGGCAAGTTGACTGTCATCACGGGCGTTAGCGGCAGCGGCAAGAGTTCCTTGGCCTTCGACACGCTGTTCGCAGAAGGTCAACGCCAATACATGGAAAGCCTGTCGAGCTACGCTCGTCAGTTTCTGGACCAGATGGAACGTCCGGACGTCGATTCGATTCGCGGCTTGCAGCCCGCTCTATGCATCGATCAACAACAAGGATCCGTAAGCTCGCGAAGTACGGTAGGGACCGTTACCGAGATTTATGACTATTTGCGATTGCTGATGGCCCGAATCGCCGTCCCTGCCTGCCATCAGTGCGGATCGCCAATCGAACGCCAATCGACGATGCAAATCGCCAACTCTATTCACGCTTTGCCGATTGGGACCAAGCTCACGATCGCAGCCCCGATGGTGATCGGCCGCAAAGGGGCGCATGCGGATGTCCTCGAACGCATTGCGAAAGCTGGCCTGCTGCGAGCTCGAATCGATGGCCAACAATATGAGATCGAAGATTTGCCGACGCTGGCTGTTCGGAAAGAACATTCGATCTCCGCGATTGTCGATAGGATTGTGGTTCGTAAAGATAGTCGCGAACGTATCGACCAAGCGATCGCAGTTTCTATTCGATTGAGCAACGGTTTGGTTGAAACAGAAGCGACGCTACCTTCCGCCGATTCCCCAAAGATCAAGCTCTATTCCACACGCTTTGCATGCTTGGCTTGTGGGCACAGCCTTTTGGAAATCGAACCTAGAACCTTCAGCTTCAACAGTCAGTACGGCGCCTGTCAAACATGCCAAGGGTTCGGACACGTGCCGGATCTTCCCGAGCAGGTTTGCGAAGCATGCGATGGAAAACGATTAAAAAAAGAATCGCTTGCGATCCGCCTCGATGGCTGTTCCATTTCCGATATCGCCATGATGCCGATTGCAGAAGCGGCTCAGTGGCTGTCAAAACAAAAACTTGATGAAGAAAAATCCAAAGTTGGCCAACCTATTGTTCGGGAGATCGTCCAACGAATCCAATTCTTACAAGAAGTGGGCCTAAGCTATCTGACTCTCGATCGATCTGCAAATACCTTGAGCGGCGGTGAGCTCCAGCGAGTTCGTCTTGCATCCAGTATTGGCACAGGCTTGGTTGGGGTTTGCTACGTTTTGGACGAGCCTTCGGTGGGCCTGCACCCACGCGATACAGATCGTTTGATCGAATCCTTGCGTAAACTTCAACAGCGTGGAAACACGGTGGTCGTGGTGGAGCACGACGAAACCGTAATGAAGATGTCAGACCTGCTTGTTGATATAGGTCCTGGGGCAGGCAAGTTCGGCGGGACGGTGGTGGCTCAAGGAAGCCCCGAATCGCTCGCACAATCGGGAACGTCAATCACTGCCCAATACCTGCGCGGTGAAAAGGAAATGCCCGCCAGTCGCGCAAGGCCGGTGGAGCAAGATCATCCGAAAATTCAAATCATCGGAATCAATAAGAACAACTTGCACAGCGTCTCGGTCGATTTCCCTCTCCAACGCTTGGTCGCAGTCACAGGCGTCAGCGGCAGCGGAAAAAGTACTCTCGTTCATGATTCCCTAGCGGATTCGGTCCGTAAAACTCTGGCCAACGAACCATTACCGAAACATGTGCAACGTGTTTCGGGCCTAGAACACATCGACAAATTGATCGAGGTGGACCAAACTCCCATCGGACGATCCCCGCGCAGTATCCCAGCCACGTTCTGTAACTTTTGGGACGAGATTCGAAAAGTCTACGCGAAGACTCGCGACGCGAAGCAGCGGGGTTTCAATGCAGCTCGATTCAGTTTCAATACCGGTGCAGGCCGATGTGAAGCGTGCGGCGGTCAAGGCCGACAGAAACTCGAAATGAGCTTCTTAGCAGACGTCTATGTCGCTTGCACCCAGTGCCACACACGAAGATTCAACCGCTCCACACTTGCGGTGAAGTTCAAAGGAAAGTCCATCGCAGATTGCCTCGACATGAGCATCACCGAAGCCCTGGATTTCTTTGATGCATTTCCCAAGATCAGCACTCCGCTTCGGTGTTTGCAGCAAGTGGGTTTAGGTTACATCGCAGTAGGGCAACCTTCCACGACACTCAGCGGCGGCGAAGCCCAGCGTATCAAGTTGGCCAATGAACTTGCAAAAACGGATACCGGCAAAACACTGTACCTGCTCGATGAACCGACCACGGGTCTTCATATCGATGATGTGGTTCGATTGATCGCAGTGATGCAAAGCCTGGTCGATAAGGGAAACACGGTCTTGGTCGTCGAGCATCATATGGATTTAGTCCGTTGCGCCGACTGGCTGATCGATATGGGACCGGGTGGGGGAGATGCCGGCGGAACGCTTATTGGGGCTGGTGCGCCCAAAGTCTTTGCAGCTCGTTTCGACTCCCCAACAAGCCAAGCACTGAAAAAACTGGCATAAGATAAAACCCACGCCCGTTGCATGACTACAGAACCGCGTTGATACGAAGCGTATGCCCATCGGGGTGTAGCAAACGAAATTCTCGCGAACCCCAAGGCTGATCGGTCATACCCAAGATGACATTCATGTTGTTCCTGGAGACATTCAAGATAGGTGAAATAAACTCAATTTGCGGTAGCAAGATTTTTATTCCCTGTGCAATCAGCCCTTGTCCTTCTGTTTCGCCATTCAACACAAACTAATTATGAAGTCGCCACGCTAAAAACGCTCTCTGTTTTTAAAAAGTTTAGCTCCAAACCAGGTTGAAGTTGGCTGAAACAGGCTGGTTTCACTTCGTGTATAATGGAGCCCATCAAGCCGAAATTGCCTCGGCCTACCCTTCCTCCCCTCCGATTCCTTTCTCAAGGCATGAGTCCTGCTATGGCACAAAAAAATCGTCGTCACTTCTTGGAGCAATCTCTTTTGGCGTCTGCGGCAGCGATCGCAATGCAAAGTCGATTCGAAAACCGGGTTTCCGCAGATGACCAGCTTTCACCATCCGTTGGTCCCAACGATGTTATCCGCGTCGCAGTGGTAGGGGCTGGCGGACGAGGCCAATCGCATATCGGTGGGTTTGCAGGTAACAAGGGAACCCAAGTAACGCATATTTGTGATTGTGACGAACGAGCCGGGCAACAATCGTGCGAAGCGACGAAAGAAAAGCAGAATGGCCTTCGACCGACCTGGATTAAAGATATTCGCCGGCTCTTGGAAGACCCGTCGATTGATGTTATCAGCATCGCGACTCCGAACCATTGGCATTCCTTGGGCGCAATTTGGGCGGTGCAAGCCGGTAAGGATGTTTACGTCGAAAAGCCTGTTTCGCACAACGTGCTGGAAGGAAGACGGCTGGTCCAGACGGCTCGTAAGCACAATCGAATCGTCCAAACAGGAACTCAATCCCGCTCCAATCCGGGCATGCGCGATCTGATGGCCTTTCTCCACGCCAAGGGAATCGGAGACTTGAGAATTGCACGTGGCCTGTGCTACAAACGACGTGACTCTATTGGCCCCAAGGGCAACTACGACGTGCCGAAAGAAGTGGATTATGATTTGTGG
>JBIKLJ010000386.1:0-3183 GCA_044359895.1 Pirellula sp. | reverse complement strand
CGGCTGATTGGTTGCGCTAGCATCATTTCCATGGTGCCGCGTCCCAGTTCGCCACTCACGACATCGGACCCTCGTGAAATGCTCCAAACAAGGATGCACAAGATCAGGACGGGCTCATCGAACGTGAAGCCGATGATGCCGTGATAGGTTAGAAACTGCTCCAACGGGACAGGCGAAAATTTCTCGAACGCTCTAAATTGCTTTAGCAACGGCGCGAAACCGCTCAGTTCAAACTGACTGACAGTCCAGATACGAACCCAGGGGAAGAAAAAAAGGACCAGGGCACAAGCAGACCACAGCAAGATGGCTTCGTTAATACATTTGGCAATCAGTAGTCGAAACATTCAGATCCAATGCGATCAAGGCAATAAGAGCAGAGCAACATTGACATAGATGCAGATTCCAAGGATGTCGCTCAAGCCCGCCACAAACGGGTTGCTCATCATTGCCGGATCCAAGCCTAGACGCTCAAACAAAAGCGGCAGCATGCTACCCGTGCAGGTTCCGCAAACGACAACACATAGTACCGTGATGGGAATCACCAGCGCCTCGTACCAAGAAGGGGCTAGCAATAACGCACAACCGAATCCGATCACCCCCATGAAGCTGCCAAGCACTAGCCCCATGATGCATTCACGCCGAAGCACCACCAGCCAATCACGCCCCCGAACATCCTTCGTTGTCAGCGCGGTAATCACGAGCGTCGAGGATTGGCTACCCGAATTTCCGCCGCTGCTGATAATCAAAGGAATGAACAGGACGAGCCATTTATAGCGTTCCAATTCCGCGTTGTAGCTCTTCAAAAGCACCGCTGTTAACAACGCAGCAAAAAAGAGAATGGTAAGCCAAATCCCCCGCTTCCATGACAACGTGGTAAGCGGAGTTCGCATGTAGGAATCACGCAAAGGTTCCACCGCAGCGATACGCTGAACGTCTTCGGTGGCTTCGTCGCGCACCACGTCGATGACGTCGTCGTGCGTGATGATGCCCATCATGTGCCGCTGGTCGTCCACCACGGGAATCGCCAACAAATTGTAGAACGCTACTTTTTGAGCGACCTGCTCTTGATCGTCTTGCACGTTGGCGGTGACAAGATCTTTTTTCATCATGTCAACCAGACGGGTCTCGGGACGTCCGATCGCTGAAACCAGCGCCCGAGTGCTAACAACACCTTGCAAGTGATTGGTATCGTCGGTTACATAGATGTAGTAGATTGTTTCGAGCCGTTCCGCCTGTCGACTCAATTGATCCAAGGCTTGTCGAAGCGTTAACGTTTCGGATAAGCAAGCGGCCTCTGTTGTCATCAGAGCGCCCGCCGTTCCTTCTGCAAATGTCTGAAGCCGTCGAATGTCTCGCCGGTCCGTCGCGGGAACCAATGCTAAAATTTGGTCGACGCGTTCTGCACTAACCTCGTGGAGCAGGTCCACCGCATCGTCGGCAGGCAAGTGCGTTACCAGGGACGCGACTTGCTTTTCATTTTGGTTCGCCAACAGTTCAACTTGGCGATCCCAATCAAAGTACTGAAAAATCTCCGCTTGTAGGCCGTGCTCGGCGTGCTGAAGCACTTCCCAAGTCTCAGAATTCTCCAAGCCTTCCATAAACTCGGCGGTGCGAGCTGGGTGCAAGGCCACACAGAATTCGCGCAGTTCCTCCGATTGCTTCTCAGAAAGCATTTCTCGAAGTTCGGGTAGGAACAGCGTATTGATCATGACTGCTATGGGGTAGCCAGCGGTAAATTGAAGTCACCCGTCATGTCGCGCCAGACAGCATGAATATGATTTGCAATGTTACCCTGCGGATCGGTTTGAAAGTTACACAATTCGGCAATGAACGTTGGGCCTTCAATTCGGAAGTAATGTTGTCCCGCTTTATCTTTTGCCCCCGCCCAACCGAAGTAAATTTGATCGAGCCCTGCCTCTTTGATCAAGGCGTTTCGTTGCTGAATGACTTCTTCTGTCATGTTTGCATTGAAGCTATCCAGGATCGCTTGAAGCATTGTTTTTTGCGGTGCGCTAAGCTCTTTGGCTTGGATTCCCACTTTAGGCTTTGATTGCGGCTGTGGCTCGCCCGCCCACTGAATATCGTCTGGGCATTCTTGCGCATAAATCGCCTTTTGCAATTGAGCTGCGTTCATGCTTTTTAAGAGCTCGAATGCCGTGTCTTCTTCTTGAGCCAACAGCCGGACGCCCGAATCGAACTCACGCTTTTTGCCCGGTTGAGTGATATCAGGAATCGAGAAGCTCTTCTTGAGAGTCGCCGGATTGACTCCGAAAAACTGAGGCGTCGAATCCACCAGCATGCCCTTTTCGAACGTATAGTTGATCGAAATATGGTGCCCTTCAATGCTCAGCCCCCATGGACTTGTCTCGTTGGGTTCTCCGAAAAGGGTAAAGTAGTACTTGGTATAATCGCGACGCTTGGCTGCGGCAGGCCCTTCCAACTCCAGCAAAATGGCTTCGTAAGCAAAAATGTCCAAGGCTCGTTGATAACCAGCAGGGCTTAAGACTTGACGCATCAACGTAAGCGCAACTTGACGTTGAGGTTCGCTCATGTCGCGAAGAGGCAGGCCCTTGCGAGAATCGATGGGAATAAAGTGCCAATCCAGCCGCTTCTCGGTTTCGAATGGAATCACAGCCAAACGTTGTTGATCCGCGCTCAGCGATGCGACAAACGCTTTCGCCGCCGCGATCGCACTTTTCGAATCTCCTGGCCCCGTAAAATCGAACGACGCGGTCGGCTCGTTGGCGTTCGCTAAGCCGATTGCACGTGAGCTCAAAGCGACCTTCGCTACCACCGCCGATGCCACCATGGGCAAAAGAATAGACCGGCGAGAGATTAAAACAGAACTTGGTTTTTTTGATTCAGAGGACATGGTTTTGGCAGGAATCCTTAAGGTGGGAAAGAAAGGCGAGAAAGAAACAAGAACCAGCATTATGATCAATCGACAGGTTCCTACAACGACTTCTCAGCAACGGCCATCCGAGCTGGTTTGTAGATTCTCGCGTCCCAGTCGATGTTCGGCGGAAGAAGCTCCAAAGGGGTTGATTCCTCCAACTCAACAGCGAACAAGGACCCAATCGGGGCGGCCTTCCACCAATTTCCAATCATGGTTTGAAGCCGCTGGCCATCCGATTTCCACATGGCATAGGGGGGGCAACAGAACACAACCCAAATTTGCTCCGG
>JBIKLJ010000157.1:0-11501 GCA_044359895.1 Pirellula sp. | reverse complement strand
CAAAGCGAAATTGACCATGAGAAAAGCGTATGGATTCAAGGACTCAGAAACCATCACAACCGCACTATATCATCAACTTGGCAACCTTCCTGAGCCAAAAAGAACCCACAGATTCTGCGGATGAGGCTACTTTTTAGGTTTGTTTCCTGTTCGCACAAACTCAAGATATTCAGCTTTAGAATAACCGTGCTCCGCAAAAATGGCTGCTTGTCCTATAGCCACTCGATGTTTCTCACTGTCGAAGTCAATTCTACTCCCCATCGCTTCCTTCGCCCACGAATTAGCTGTAGTACCGTATATCACGCCATGTGAAAAGTTCTCAAATGCGTTGGTATCGAAAGTATCATTTAGATCGTCAATCACCTTTTTTCGTTCCGTTCCCAGTTTGTCATTGTAAGAAGACACCAACCTTTGCTCTGCATTTACCATTTCCAGGTCAAAGTCTAGACCGTTTTTCGGAACACCCTTTAATTCACCTGGTCTTGCCAATCCACTAGGTAGCTCGGCCATGGGGTCGAAAAGATCCCCAGGGCTGCCCTTTAGCTTCTGGAATACCTCGTAATTGTGCGCATACAAGTCACCATTGACTTTATTTAAATGGTCTTTGGTTTCATCTTTAAAATATATGACACTCTGCGGTACACCGCTTAACTCCTCTGAGACTTTGTTCGCTGCAGATGGAAATCTAACTTCTGCTGCTTTCCCTCCTGCCTCATCTAATTCTCTCTGATGTACTAAGTAAGCATCCCGCCTCTGCTCAATTGTGCTCAAATCATTTGGCTTAATTGAAGGTGCCGGACCTGGAGTTGGTGTTGGGGCCGGCTGAGGTTGTGGCGTTGCGATTGGCGCCACGGTAGGCGGAGATTTGTCTGTGGCTGGTGTATTAGTTGGATTCGGAGTTGGATTCGGAGTTGGATTCGCAGTTGGATTCGCAGTTGGATTCGCAGTTGGATTCGCAGTTGGATTCGCAGTTGGATTCGCAGTTGGATTCGCAGTTGGAGTTGACGACGGATCAACAATACCCGCTGTAGGCGCCTGCGCCTCCTTATCCTGTGCTGCTTTCTCCTTTGCTGCCTTCTCCTTTGCTGCCTTCTCCTTTGCTGCCTTCTCCTGGGCTGCTTTCTCTTCAGCTTGAGCTTTTTCCAAGGCTGCTTTGTTGTCTTTACGGAATTGTGCTTCGATGGCTGCTGCGGCCGCTGCGGGGTTGCCTTGTTTGGTTGTGATTAGGATCCCGTCTTTGCCTGCGCCCGAGGCATTGCCGTCGGGTGCACCTGCTTTGCCTGGCTTTGGTGGAGCACCACTGCCTGGAGCACCGCTGCCTGTTCCTGGAGCGCTCTGGCCCGGAAGGGTTGGGGCTTCTGGGCCCATGCAACCTCCTGGCACAATATTATTGATGACTAGGTCATTTGGATTGACCTCGGATGCCCCAAATACGGAGCTAAAAATGTCCTTAAAGGAACCAGAGTCGATCTTGCCAAGAACGTCACTTAGTGCTCCATCAACCTGCTTTGTGGTGTTCTGCAGAATGGTGGCAAGTCCAACGCCAGTCGTGACCGTCGAGTAAATGGCCTGTAATGGCCACTGCAACGGATTAAGACTCAGCCCCTTTGCAAACGAACTTAACTCATGTCCAAGCACTGACCTGATGTCACCCAATCCAACGTCGCTACCGTAGTAATGCTCGTCGTGATGGTCGAAGTATTTGGACATGTCAATTCCGAAAATATTGTCCGGAATAAACCACATATTCGCATCACCCGCACCGGGCATGTCAGGTGACCCCAGATCCACAAGCCCGCCGAACAAATACCAATTTCCTTTCTTCTGTTTGATCCCCAAGAAATTCTCTTTGTCGCCATCTTTCTCCGCGACAAAAATCTCTTTGATACCTTGGGGTAAGGGGGGAAGGAACGAATTTTCTCGTTCTTCGGGAGTTGTAGAAAATCCTTGGCCAGGAAGATAAACCGCAGTGCGTTTGTTCTCTGGAACGGGCTGTCCATCTTTTGTTTTGCTCGGCTTATTGGATTCGATGAAAGCCTCTTTTTTCTCCGCTTCACTGAGAAGTTCGTATCTTTCCAGCGCCGTCGGATTGTTTATTCTCATGTCATCCAGAACGTCCTGCGTAATCCGTTGGCGTGGCTTACCATCTTTAGAAGGAGGAAGCCAATTCGGATCGTTAGGCGGAAGTCCACCCGGCGACGGATTTGAACTTGAAGAACCATTCTTTGACGAGGCCGATTGAGAATTCGATCCTGGCTTAGGGAAGCAAGATGGCAGTTGATTGCTAGCTCCGTTTGGATCGCTGGATGTAATCGCGTCGCTTGCAAGTCCGGCCACCATCTTATTGAGGCCTGTCGACTTCATGATGTTGGTCGCGGCCGCTAATGCAGCTTTCGGATCGCTCCAGTCTGTCTTGATAACATCGCGTACTTTGGACGCTAGTTCTGCAGCCGATGCAATGCCGTCCATACCAGCAATCGTGGCCCCGCTTGCAATAGCCGCTAAAGCCTGCTTGGGATCGCTCCAATCGGTACCAAGGATCTTCTTTCCCTTGTCGTAAAGATCTTTACCTTGCTTGGCTAAGTCGGCTACGTCCTGGAGTCCTGCGATACCAGCCACGCCTCCGATTGCACCCAATACCGCACTCGGATCGCTCCAATCCGTCTTAGCCAATTCATAGAGCTTCTTCCCCTTGGCGATCAGGTCATCCGCGTCCCCCAGCTTGCTTTGAATCTCGGAAAGCATTCCCGAGTCGCCGCAGATGCATCCCTTTGGTATTTTGCCAGATGGACCAACCGGCCCAGGCAACATGTTCCCAAGAAAGATTACCTGACCGATCGTATTGAATGGGCCTTCTGGACCTGCGCAATTCATAAACATATAAGTTCCCACGTGATAATCCACGAAGGAACCATTAACTCGAACTGTCTTGGAATGGGTTGTAGGAATCGGTCGGCAGAACCCCAAATTCACTCCGGATAGCACTCCGCCCCCCACCCCCGCTTCATCACATCGCACGGTAGACAATCGGGAATTATGTCGGAACGCAAAGCGCGTTCTAAATCGCACCGTCGTGCTAAAGTTAACAGCACAATCAAAAAGCGATAGAATCTTATAGGGCACCGGAATTGTCGGCGATTTACAAACATCCGGTGCTAAGCCAATGCACATGAATTCCGCGGATGCTCTTGTCCCTTCTTGAGTTGCCATGTTGGTTTAACCTTCTACCATGTATTCCGGGGCAGACATGCGAATCTCAATGGCACGGGTCGCCAACTGAGCTGGGAAGATTCCTCTCCATTGCAGAAAGGCCTTTCTTTCTTCGATTCGAAATTCGATGGTATCCAGATTCATAGGACCTGGGAAAAGTCGCCCGTCATCCAATTGGATCATGGTGATCATTTGAATGTACGGTAAACCTATTTTGAGTTCTCTCTCGATACTCAAGTTCGTCAACTGGAAAATCTCGTTGCCGTTTGCGAAGCCTGGAAAGCTCATGCCTTCCGAGGCTACATTGTAGAACTCGAACGAAAAGTCTTTCGGGAGATACGGTGCTCTCGTTTCTTTCCAATGGTCATCGAGTGTCCCTCCCCTTTTTAGTCTCGGTTGCCAAGAAGGTGCAACAGGACCAATACCGATCGGCGCAATTTCTTGTCCAAAGACTGGACGCTCGACATCGACGGGCAACAGCTGCGGAGCTCGTACCACCGCATCCCGTCCAGAATTGTATCCCACGCCGACCGGATTGAATTCCATCCGGTTTCCGTCCGATCGCATTCCGCCGTAAGAATTTTCGTACCGCACATCAACCTTTTCAACCGGTTCAATCTCGGTCAATTGCATCCCGAGCGGTCTTCTGATCCAATTCCTTGGTCCTGTCACTCGAAATGACTTGTAGAGGTTCGGCGCCTCAATCGATGAAACCCAGGACTCCTCCGGGTGACCGCTAGGTGAATGAGCGACGGCTTCGACAAGTACGTCTGTTTTGGGCTTGTAGGGTGATAGGCTACTATCCAAGCGAAGGCTCGATGATTCCGGGGATCCGTAGTATTGATCTTCAAGAACCAACGAGTCCTGTTCCATAGACAGCTTCAGTCTTTCGCCATTTCGAATATCAAACGTTCCTCGCAAAACAACAACACCGAAGTGGTTCAGTTTAGAATCGATCGATTCAAATTGAAGTGGAACAAAGGGGGTCGAATTGATAAGCTCAATTTCCATGGGAATGTAAGTCCTCTTGTTAGTTCAAGTCGATGATAGAACCATTGATCTTGACGTTTCCCTTTGCGGAGAAAAGAAACTCGGTTCCTTCGATTGTCACCTTGCCCCCTGCCTCCATCACAAGCTTACTTGCCCCAACAATGATCTCGAGCTTGGAACCCACGATGATTTTCTTGGTCAATCCGACTTCTTCGCCGCTCAAAAAACCAACTGCCGTATTCATGGCTGCCCCCGAGATAATCGAGTAAGCAGCACCCACGTTGGTAGTCTTCATGAATCCTACCATCTCGTTGGACATCATACCCACATTCTCAGTCTTGTTTGTTCCCACCGAATTGGATTGAGCGGCAGCAACCGTTGTCGATTGATTTGCGCCAACTTTGGTAGCCTGATTGGCAGCGATCTTGATGTTCTGATTAGCACCCACTGTTTCTGTGTGGTCGGTTCCTACGTCAACCGTCTTATTGACACCCACTTTTAGCTTTTGGTTGTTTCCAATTGTCATTACCTCATCGACGCCGATGTCCTTGGTACGGTTCTTGCCGATTTTATGAGTTTCGTCATTCTCAATGACCGTGTCCAAGTTGTGCTGCCCATGGATGCGTATCTGCTCTTTGCCCGGAGTGTCGTCCATCGACATCTCGTTGTAGCCACCACCCTTGTAGGTCTTGCTTTTCAAACCCGAGCGAGTCTTCTCGCCCGGCAATGCAAATGGTGGCATGGATTCTTTGTGGTAGACTCGGCCGGTGATCATTGGGCGATCTAGGTCGCCTTCGATAAACGAAACAATCACTTCCTCACCTACTCGCGGCAGGTCGATACCGCCAAAGCCTCTGCCTGCGTGAGCTTGCGAGACTCGCATCCAGCAGGATGTGTTCTCGTCGCGTTTACCCTCGCGGTCCCAGTGGAATTGGACCTTCACGCGGCCATGCTCATCGGTGTAGATCTCTTCTCCCTTCGGCCCAACCACTACCGCCGTTTGGATACTCGATAACACTGGCTGAGGTGTTTGGCGTGCTGGGCGATATTGCATTTCCCTGGGAACACACTGAAACTGGTTCGTATACATGGCCACCGTGTCACCGGAGGTGAACGGGCCTGGCTGCGATGCCGAATGTGAAACACTCGTCAACAAAAACGACTTCCCTTGCTCGCTTTGGCAAGTGTGATGCAATGACAGCTTAAAAACGTAGCCTGGCGTCATCGTTTTGCAGACGCTGGTGCCTGCAACGGTGTTGAAGCGAATTTCCTCTTCTTCCATCCGCCGAGTCGCTTCGGTGCGTCCGTCACCTTTTTGAACATAATCATTCGTGTAATCATACAGTTCGTAGCCTGAATTGTTCTTGAGCGGAATCGCGCTGTGCTTCCTGGCATTGACCCTCAGATCGGTCGATGGCTGCAAGAAGTCGTAGTCGTCTTGCTCCCATTTCCCCGAAACGAACTCGTACACATGCTCCCAGGAAGAGATACGATCGATGTTCATTTGGCCACCGGTGGATGGCGCATACTGAATATCGGATTCGATACAGGTCGGATAATTCGTCTTGTCGGACAGCACCATCGTGTGCTTGTCCTTTTCGTGCTTGAAGTAATAATAAACGCCGTATCGCTCCAACGTTCGAGACAAAAAGTTGAAGTCCGATTCACGATACTGAACACAATGCTCCACCTTACGAGATTTTAAAATCGATGCGTTTGCGGATTCGATCAGCGGATCAATGTGACCGTAGGATTTCACACGCTTGATGATTTCATCTAAGACATCCTGAATGGATTTTGTTTCTTTCTCCGGCAAGTACACAAAGCAGCGTGCAGCGCGATTCATGAACCAAAGCCATGGTACTAATCGCACTCGATACAGACGCGATCTTAGCCCTGATTTATTCTGAGTCGACAAATAGTCCCCAGCCCACAAGTGGCTAATGTAACCATGGATGTATCTAGGCTCTTCGTCCTCTCTATCAATTCGTATTGCCAACTTTTGCCCGATCACCTCCTCCGGCTTGATGTTCTCTTTCGGCGAAGCAATCGTCAGCGAGAATTCGAACGGACGCGAAATCTCTTCGCGGCCGGTCAGGGATGTTAAGATCGCTTGTTCGCCGAACAGTCCGTTCGTTTCGATTTCTAGGAGTCGTTTTGGCATGATAGATCATCTGACTGATTGGGCTTGCGTTTGGAAAGTTATGCCAACGTTTGCATGGTTAGCCATTCACAAACTGAGCGGTGAGTTTAACAAAACAGGTCCTGCGTTGTGGAGTTCCACATTGACTCGGGCAAAATTTCTCTGAAATTCGGAGTTAGTATCGCGGCTAGCGCCCGCGGCTCAAGGAAACTGAACGATCCGTTCCGGCCATCTACAGAATTTGGAGATGGCTTCGATTCAAATTGGGGAGATAGACTTGCCACGCCCCACCGATGAATACGACATTCCGAAGGTGACTGGCTTTTTCATCTACGAGCTGAGCAGAACAGCGACCGATAAAGCAAAATGCGGGAATGGTTGTACGTATCAAAACCAACTGAGACATAGGGTTCCATTGCTTGGTCACGGCGCTGCGTGCTCGAGCGAAATCTTTCGGCAACACATTCAGTCGCTCCGCCCTGACGCCAAGCTCGGCCAAACCAGTATCGCCCGGAGCGATGGGTTCCACTGCGGACCACCATGGAGAGATGTGATCCGAAGAGAGTGAAATCGTCCGATCAGTAAACTTGTACAGTTCAGTCCCAGCGGGTAGAAGCTTTCGCAGTAATCGCCCACCGGTGAAAGCTCGCTTTACCCCTGCATCGAGTTCCGCGGTCGATAGGAATTCGTTAAGAATGGACATTCAATCACCTGCAAGCTTTCTAGTTTGTCTAAATGCTACGCCGAAGCCGGCTGTTTGGAAGACGAATTGAAGGTTACGGTTTGACTTCCACGGTGCCGATCTTGATACCCGATCGATCGCCGACTTTGGTCCAGTCGGACAGATTGGGATATGCGTTCAGGAAAAGCGAGATGAAAGCAGACCATTCACCAGGCGGAATCGTCAGGCAAGCCTTGGAGCCTCGTTCCGCGCCCCCGCCTTGACCACTTCACGAATTGTATCTTCAGCCATGATAATGCCCTCCGCTCAGTAGCGATTTTTGATAATGGATCTCTGGGATGGAGTGGAAAACGACGGCCGACCGAATCGCGAACAACGTGAGCATTTCTGTGGAGGCTCACGTTGCTTCGTCGCAACCACACCCGTATTAAACCTTGACGCCTTCTTCGACCTTCCAGCCGTACTTGACGTCGCCCTTCTTGCTTCCCT
Organism: Pirellula sp.; assembly: GCA_044359895.1. GTDB lineage: Bacteria > Planctomycetota > Planctomycetia > Pirellulales > Pirellulaceae > JBKCUI01. The sequence goes on along the minus strand of JBIKLJ010000157.1, from coordinate 3,987 downwards.
TTTCATCCATCTCGGTATAGACAACGGAAATCTCTTCGAAGTTCAAGCTGAAGCTCTCGCTGGGCTTGTCTTGGCTTCCACCAGCAACCTGGTACGAAGTTACCATCACATTCTTCAATTCGTACTTGTAGTAAGGCTCGCGACCTGAACCGGTCGTCGATGTCAAGATGTGAATCTCGACCTTGGAAAACACCTTACCAAGGCAGACTGCTTCTGCAATCTTGGGGCTAGACTTATCAAGCAGCTTGGAGCACTGGATATCATCAAGAAGAACGGTTCCGCGGCGTCGAGCAGCACCGGTCGCACCCGAGCCGGCCTTATGAACTGCTTGACTGACGCTTTGCAAGTCGCTCCATTTTTCGTGCTTGTCGGCTTTGGATTCGCCATCGACACCGTCAAATTTGATGTAAGCTGCCATGATTGATTTCCTTCTGATTGAAAACGGTTGATTTGGTTTGCGGATCGTTTGTCCGACATTACCGTTCTCGCAAAGAGGAAACGAAAGTTGCGTACAATTTCGCGATTTTCGTTCGACCTTTCAGCAACGACTTTTAGCTGTTAATCAGCAGCCCAATCTTTCCGTCCTGATTGACTTCAAACAAAGCCATGAGACCCATTTTCAGCAGAGCTAGCCGCAAAGAAGCATCTTGATCCGTGATGTGCTTTGTAAACATAGATGGATAGCTGAGCGAGTTGGCAAACGGCTTTAGCCCCTCAATCCCTTGTCTGACATGGCTGCCAACAACAATCAACGCATCTTTACCTTGACAGTGCTTAACAAGTTCGATCAAAACCTTGCGATCGTTGGATTTGACCATGCACAAAGACCACGAAAACGACTCGATGTCCCCTTGGTCGTATAAGTTCTTTAGGAACGCGACCCCGTCAGGTTCCAATTGGCCCTGATTCACGATGGCGACGATCTGGATTTCCTTTGAAAACTCAAGAATCAAACCAATGAAGTTTCCCTCGTCGACTTCAAATAATTTGTTTTGATCGAAAACACCCATCACGGATGTTGGCTGAAAATGGTTCTTCCACCAGGCTGGACACCCTGAAAATATCTCTGTGGGCGCCTGCTTTAAGTTTTCAGAAGAGGTGGCGTTTGTCGCAAGCTCCTTTGCTTGAAGTCGCACGGTTGCCTCGGAGTCGAACGTCTCGGAGTCATGTTTCTCCAATCCTTCTAAACTGCGAATGGAACCGCTGCGTTCTGGGCGTTCCGGTGAATTAGAGGCAGCTGGTTGGCTTGACGCGGATTGGCTGAACGACACCCCATCCCCATCGTGCGGGTTCTCTCCATTATTCTTGATCGAAACAGATAGGACCGTCATTCCGGCTCGAATCATGTCCCCGGTCTTCAGTTCGACAGCCGAAATCCTAGCGTTATTGACGAATGTGCCGTTGGCGCTGCCGACATCTCGCACTCGGAATCCATCTGGCGAAGATTCCAGCATTAAATGACGCCTGGACATGTAGGAATCCGCTGGGATTGACAAATCAGCCGTCGAAATACGACCCAGCTCGAGAATTTGATTCTCTCCAAGCCAGATACGCTTGCCGCTCGCAGGGCCTTCGATCACATCGAGGACACAAATCATTGAATTGGCACGAAAATAGGTTTCCGATCTGACTCTGTTGACAGCGACTCATTTTGGTTTATCGTCCGAAAATTCCAAAAGTTGCTCGAAAAAATTGTCAATCTGCAGAATTTTGACATTTTTGCGTCCCTTGGCAGTTCGTCGGATTCACAAACCAATAGCAAATTATTCACATTTACACTGGAAAAATCCCTAAGGTCCATTCATCATTTTAAGTGTTGCGAGGTTCAATCGCGTCAGCTACGCAAAAATGTTTTCCAAGTAGTAAGCACAATGAAGAAAATCGTCCGACGTCTTGCAAGCGCTGTAAGGAACTTTCTGCATCGTCAACGACAAATGCTACGTCGTAGAGCGCTGGCTGCCAACATTTCTCATACTTTTTGCCTCTTAGAGCCTCGGCGAGTCCTATCGGTCAGCGCCGATTTGGTTTCGGGCGTATTGACTGTGAACTTTACGGACAACATTGGATCGACAGAAGCAGCCTTGCTACAAGATGGCGTAAATTTCTTTCTGGATGAAAATGGTAGCCGCACGCTCGATGGTTCTGAAGAGTCTGGAGCCATTTCTAGCTTGCAGGAGGTCAGGGTGAATGGGCTGGCGGGCGTCGGTTCCTTCATATGGGAAGGAGCATTCGGCTCATCCCTGCAATCGATCCAAGCTCAAAATCTTGGCTCGATCACGATTGATGCGACTGCAAGTTTAACCGGAGATGCAACTTTATCCGCCGCGTCATCAATCGCATTCAATGGAGTCTTTTCGGCAGCTTCCATCACGGCATCTGCCACAGGAGTCGATGGCGATGTTCAAGTTAATAATGCCCTGCAAACAAGCTCTGGCAATCTAACGCTTTCAGCCGCAGACAGCATTTTGTTTGACGCATCGGGCTCGGCCACTGCGAATGGCGCCGGCAATATTTCTATTACAGCGAACTCGGATGGGACGAACGGAAATGGACTAGACGAGATTCGCATGACCAACGCGACTACCATCCAAGTTGACACAGGGACGATTTCTCTTAATGCCGAAAGAGCCTTTGGTGGCGACATTACCTTAGGAACGCTCACTGCAAATACGAACTCGGGCACCGCGATCAACATTGCTGCTTCCGGATCCATTATCGACGGAACTACCCTCGACACAATTGCAAACCTGTCCGCTACCAATGGACGTATTGAACTGACGGCGGGAACCGGCGGTATCGGGGCAGCAAATGACATCGATATCAACGCACTCCGGCTTGGCTTTAATACAACAGGTTCAATTGGCATTACCGATCTCGCCGGCGGCATCAACGTGGATACCAATTCCACGGCTGGCGAAGGAGGTTTCCTGTCGGCAAACAGCCCGCTAACCATCAGCGCTAACATCACCGTCGGCGCATCAACGGTATTCACTGCTGGCAATAGTGCTGCCATTGGCGACAATATTCTTATCAACAACAACGCGGTCGTCGAGCTGACAGGAACAGCGGCCGACGCATCTCTCACTTTCGACGCCGGAGACGATATCGTCTTCGATACGGGTAGTATCGTTGCAACTGAAGCATTACGAAACCACACGGTGTTTCTAAACGCCGATGTCGAAGGTGCCGTGGATCTAGATCGTGGATCCATTACCAATGCAGCCGCGGCTGTAATCTCTGTCTCTTCAAATCGCCTTGAAATCGTCGCCAACGACGGGGTAGGCGATAGTGTTGGTGACGCGGGAACATTTGCCAATGTGGCTCTTAGAACGAATGTGAACACTCTGGTTGCAACGAATAGCACATCTGGCGATATCTTCATTCACGAGACCAACGGCTTGATCATTGCGGGAACAGGTGTTCGTACGCTTGGTGGTAACGGAAATATCAACATCGACGTCGACGCTGGCGCTTTGACCGTGAACTCGGTTGTTACGGCTCATGGTTCAGGTACCGTTACGCTGAACGCGGATGCCGGAGCGATTGCCATTGCAGCAGTTGTCAGCTCCACCACCGGTTCGATCTTGATCAGTGGCGACTCCGTCAATCAAAATGCTGGTGGTAATATCACCACTGGCGGAGCTGGGAACATTTCCGTTTCCGCCGACAATGGCGACATCACCATGGCTGATGGTACCAATGCGACCACCGCGTCAGGGGCGATTGGTTACAACGCAAGCGGTAATGTCTTACTGAGCCAGTTGATTAGCACCTCCGGTGAAATCTTTGTTACAGCCGGCGGGTTGATTTCCGACAATACAGCTCTGGAAACTCCAAATCTAACAACCTCGGGAACTGCAACTTTAACCGCAGTGCAGGGCATTGGAGCAGCGGGTGCCGCTGATATTGATACCGCAATCGGAACACTGATTGCAACCAACAGCACTTCGGGCGATATCTTCATTCACGAGACCAACGGCTTGATCA
>JBIKLJ010000385.1:0-3208 GCA_044359895.1 Pirellula sp. | reverse complement strand
CAGAAAATGATGGTCTGTGGAGGTTGCTCTCGAGCCAAAAGCTTCACCAGAATATCGAACTTGCGTTCCGGCGAGACGTTCAAATAACGTTGCTCGATCGTGTCGACCGTGACCCCTTTTTGAGAGCAATCCACCTGAATGGGCTCGAACAAGTAACGTTCGGCGAGCTTCTGGACCTCGCCCGCCAAAGTCGCGCTTAGCAACAGCGTTTGCCGATTTTCGGGACAGCGGCGCAAGATGCGTTCAATGTCAGGCCGGAAACCGATGTCCAGCATCCGGTCGGCTTCGTCCAACACGACGCACCAAATGTTCGAAAGCTTCAAGGTTCCTTGCTGAATGTGGTCGATCACTCGGCCCGGAGTTCCCACCACCACCTGCGTTCCGGATTTGAGAGCTTTTTGCTGGCGAGTCATGTGTTTTCCGCCGGCCACCTCCAAAATTTCGGTGGGGCAACCGTAAGCCAACTTCACAAATTCACCATGAACCTGGGCGGCCAGCTCGCGGGTCGGCACCAAGACCAGAGCCTGAGGAAGCGGACAAACTCGAAGCGGATCCAGCTGCTCCAAGATGGGAATCGCAAAGGACGCGGTTTTTCCTGTGCCCGTTCGGGCTTGGCCAATGACGTCGTAACCCTCGAGAGCCCAAGGGATTACCTTCGCCTGAATAGGGCTAGGTTTCTCGTACCCCAGCTTTGCCAAAGCGCGAAGGGTGATGTCGGATAGATTGAGTTCGGCGAAGGTTTCAGCAGTCTTGGTTTCCATGGATCCCCATTCTACGATACAGTTTCCTCCCTGATTAGTTCAAATGTCCCTCAACCGCACCAATTGTTTCATGTCCGAACTACCTTTTCAGCTTCCCGACTCCGCCTACCAGTGGGCAAACCTGGTCGAATCCACCTTGGGAGCCGCTTTGGACGAGCCCACCAGCGATACGGCCAACCGCAGGGAAACGTGGGAAGAACCCGATGATCCGATCTGGTCGATTTTGGTTGCCAGCGAACTGATTGACTCGGCCAATTCGATTCGTGCGGTCATCGCGAAGGACGCAAAGAAGCGTGCGTTTTTCGAGCGATTTCTCAGCTCTCTGATCCGCAATTTTCGCCAAGCCATGGCCACCGATCCAGGCCAAGACGATCTGGAACATCTCAAGCGTCTTGTTTTGCTTCAGTACGTCGCTCAGCTTTATGCCAGTTACCAAAGTCAGGGTCTGAGTCGATGCGAAGGGACCTTGCTTCAAGTTTTATTCTCCAGCGGTCACACGACGGCCATTCAAATCGGCGTCGACATGCTGCTGGTCCGTCCGCCTGTAGATTGGGAGGACGTTTCAGTCGCGTTGTCGCCTCTCATGCAGTCGACCGATTGGAAGCTCGAAGATGTTTTCCCAAAACTGCTTAACTGTACCGACCCTTCGGTTTTGGCACCCGCACTGGATGTTGCCAACCACGCATTCCGAAAACGCAAGCTGACGGAACATCCCGCTAAGCCCGAGAGCTCCAGACTATTGGCGTTGATGGGTGGACTGGTGCAGCAACTAGGAGTGCTCGAAGAGAATCCCACCAAGTTTGGGAATTCGGTCGACGCCATCCAAAAGATTCTGTTCGATTCGATTTCGCTTTGCGTATCGCTTTGCCATACTTTTGGCTTGATTGGAAACGCGGACGCCATAGGCAAGCTCAATCAAGCAAGCCAGCTTTCGCATCGACGCATTCGCACGGAAGCGGCTTTCGCTCTGGCGAAACTTGGCGACAAAAAAGGAGAGCAGCAACTGCTGGAGCTCGCTGCTGACATTTCAAGCCGACAACGAGCCATCGTGTATGCGGAAGAGCTAGGTATTGAAGATCGCATTGATGAACGCTGGACCACCACGGCCGCACTTGCTGAATCGCAATTGGCAAACTGGCTTGCTCAAAATGAACAAATGGGTGTTGTACCCGCTAGGATGGAATTGCTGGACCAGAGAACCTTAGGTTGGCCAGGCTTCGAACGCCCTCAAGAATGCTTCTTGTTTCGTTACGAATACGACTTGCAGGATTCGATCTACAGCAATGTCGGATTCGCGGGACCCATGTGCCATACCTTTTCACAAGACTTGGCGGACATTTCTCTGGACGATATCTATGCAATCTTCGTGGGCAACGATATCGACCACCCCGACGCTTATGAACTGCCTCCCAATAGCGTCGATGCAAGAATCGTCGAAAGAATGCAACGCGTCATCGATTCCCTACCCTCGGATGTCGAGATGATGGAACCGTTGCTTTGTGGATGCTTCTTCGAACACTTTGGCGTTCTTGGCCGAGTGCGGATTCACGGCGAAATTCGAATTGCAGTCGTCTCGGAAGATGAACGTATCACTTGCGAGCCATTTGCAACCAAAAACCAAGCCGATCCCATGTTGACTTACTGGTTATGGCGAGGCCGAACGTTTTTCGAAACGGTGTCGATGTAGTCTGAATTCGACTTGCTCCCGCAACTCTCGTTCCAAGGCTCCGCCTTGGAACGCACTGCCTTGGAGGCTCCGCCTCGCGTCAGCCATACATTGACAACTCAGGAGGCAGAAGCCTCCGGTGCATTGCATCCCCAGGCGGAGCCAGGGAACGAGAGTAAATTGCCCTGATACCAGGGACAAGGGGCGTTCAATCTGCGTTTGACTTGTCTCCGCCCGCAACGGTTCCGAGCGCACGCCAAACAGACAAATCAATGTTGGATGGTATCCATTGCACGCCGCCGTCGGCTTTCAGTGTGTTGACACCTTCTGAATGATAGCTTCTAGCAGTGTAGAGCTGATACCTGAAGCCTCCTTGGCGATCCCAGCCTGGATCATTCGGACGGAGGTAGTGAGTATAAGCGATGTCTATGGGCTGAAATCCACGCCAGTCTATGCCTGGATTGGTCGCTAGGTTATACGGGTCCGAAAGCTGTTGGCAGCTTTGAAGAAACTCTTCGGAATCGACTGGATTAGGCAGTACTGCAATTGCAATGGGACGTCGACTGGCTTCACCTCCGCGTTGATCACCAATCCCCGAGATCCGTTCGGAAACAAGAATGGTATTTGACAATCCATCGGTAATCTCGTTCGTCGTTATTCCATCGTAAAATTGCAGAATTCCGCTGGTCTTATCGCGACGGGTATTTCGAAATGGCAATGCATCAACCCCGCTTCCGCAATTAAACCGATAGCCCAAAAATTGGTTGCTGGATGGACACCG
>JBIKLJ010000156.1:0-11535 GCA_044359895.1 Pirellula sp. | reverse complement strand
GACCTAAGTTCAACCAAAAAAGCTTTCCATTCTCCGCTTCCGAAGTAATTCTCAAGCGGACCTGAATAACCCCATGTGCACCGGACGCATGTGCACCGGATACCTTTGCACCGGACGCATGTGCCAGTTCCGCACTTTCCAAGTCGCTCTTTCCAGCTGGTAATTCCCAAGTCTTCTTGGCGGAAGATTTGTCTTGATTTCTATGGCGTTCAAGATCCGGATGATCGAGCGAATCGGAACGCGAAGTACCCCTCGACTCAATCGCATTTGGAGCCCGATCTATCGGAAAAACCGTGCTGTCGAACGGATTGTGATAGCTCTTGAACTCTGAAGTTCCCTGAGTTGACAATTCCTCTTTCACGGACAGCAGTGTTTTGCCCAGAGTGATCTCATCACCGATTGTCAGCTCATGTGATTTGACGAGATTTCCGTTGACGAAGGTGCCGTTCGTGCTGCCCAAATCGTGCAGCACAAAACTGTCTCGCTCTTTCAGTATTTTGCAGTGCCTGGAAGAGACCAGCAGGTCCCAGTCGAGCACAATGTCCGACCCGAAGGTACGACCAAAGACAAGCGTTTGGTTGGCAAGTGGAATCACCTGCCCGGCGTTGGGGCCGGATGCAAATTCGATTTGGAAGTTGGCCAACCCGATACCCTTTCTTTTTTCGTCGCTTTACCCTGGGATTCTTTGTGAGCCGCGGGCGCTAGCCGCGTTACGATCTGTCTGGCAATACATGTGTCGCGGCTATCGCCTGCGGCTCAGGTTTTAGGCTAGCCCGGGCTCGATTTGGATCCGGACGTAGAATTATGTGCGATTTCTGGTTTCGCAGGGGCGGACTTCTTGGCTTCCTTGGCCTTTTCCGGTTTGCAGCCCTTGCCGCTTCCCTTGGAACCGCCGCTATTGATGTTGACCATGATCCCTTGAATTGTGACCCCGGATGGTCCAATATCAATAAATCCACCTGGGCCCACCAAGGATAATTGCATCCCCGCTTCAATGATAATCTTCATGCCTGCTTTCAGATGGATTTCTCCCATTGCCCCGGCTTCTTGAGCGATGTTTCCACTCACTTTGGCGTGAAGGTCACCGCCGATCGTCGCGGACAGTCCGCCATCGATTTTTTGGTTGTACTTCCCATTTACGATCAGGTGGCTGTCACCTTTCACGTGTTCCGATTTTTGCTTTTCGATGACGAGATCGAGATTACCGCCCTCTTTCGCATCCCCTTCGCCGACCAACATCTGCAGGTTGCCTTCGATATGATCGAATTGGTGGCGTTTCACGTTCAGATGCTTATCTTCGTAGATCAATTCACGTTGGTCGCCACCTTTCTTTCCATCCTTCTCCCAGCCGATGATTTGATGTCGGTTTCCAAAGATTCGTTCTTTCGAGTCGTTGAGTACTCGAACGTCCATATCCTTCTGAGCGTGGATGTAGACTCGTTCTTCCTTTGCCTTGTCTTCGAACATCAATTCATTGTGGCCTTCGCCCCCTTTGGTGCTGTTGGTTTTGATGTAGGTTTTGGATTTCTCGTCCGGCAGTTTGTAGTGCGGCATCTGCTCACCGTTGTAAACGCAACCGGTGATCAGGGGACGGTCGGGATCGCCTTCGATAAAGTCAACAACCACTTCTTGGCCGACACGCGGCAGAGCCATGAATCCCCAGGACTTACCAGCAACATTTTGTTGGCAGCGAATCCAGCACGAGGTATTTTGGTCTCGTTTACCTTCGCGGTCCCAGTGGAATTGAACCTTCACGCGTCCGTATTCATCGGTGTAAATTTCTTCGCCCGCAGGTCCTACCACCACCGCAGTTTGGATGCTTGCAAGAAACGGGTTCGAAGTTTGGCGAGCAGGACGAAACTGCACTTCGCGAGGTATGCAGGCAAACTGATTGGTGTAACTAGCGATCGAGGTGGCTCCCGCGTAAGGGCCGGGTTGCGATGCAGAATGCGATACGCTGGTCAGCAAATGGGATTTGCCTTGTTCGCTGTTGAGGTTGTGGTGTTTTGATAGCTTGAAAGCGAAGCCTGCGGACATTGTTTTGCAGCTACTGGCCCCGACGACCGTATTGAAGCGAACTTCTTCGGCCTCCATTCGCCGAGTCGCTTCGGTTCGACCATCCTCCTTCTCAACGTAATCATTCGGGCTGTCGTAGAGTTCGTAATTCGCATTATTGGTTAGTGAGATCAACGCATGCTTTTTGGCATTGACCTTCAGATCATTCCCTGGCTTTTCGAAGTCGTAATCATCTTGCTCCCATTCGCCAGAAACGAATTCGTAGGATCGCTCCCAAGAAGTGATTCGGTCGTGGTTCATTTGACCGCCCGTCGAAGGAGCGTATTCAATTTCCGACTCGGGGCAGTTTGCGTAGTTGCTCTTATCCGACAGGACCAGCGTGTGCTTGTCCTTTTCGTGCTTGAAATAGTAGTAAACGCCATAGCGTTCTAGAGTACGAGAAAGGAAGTTAAAATCGGTTTCGCGATATTGGACGCAGTGCTCTACCTTTCGCGATTTGAGAATCGATGCATTAGCGGCATCGTGCCATGATTCCACGTGCCCGTAGGACTTCACACGTTTCATCACTTCATTCAGGACCTCCATGATAGTCTTTTCGTTTTTCTCCGGCAGATAGACAAAACATCGAGCGGCCCGGCTCATGAACCAAATCCAGGGTACGATTCGCACACGATAGTTTCGAGAGAGATTGCCCTTATCCCCTTCGGATGCTGTGAAGTCTCCGGCCCAGAGATGGCTGATGTAGCCATGGAAGTACCGCGGCTCCTGTTGATCGCGATCGATTCGAACGGCGATTGGCTTTCCAATCACCTCTTCAGGCTTGATATTCTCTTTCGGCGAAGATATCGCGAGCGAGAACTCAAAAGGCTTGGAGATTTCCTCGCGACCGCTAAAGGATGTCAAAATTGCCTTGTCACCAAACAAGCCTGTGGGTTCTAGTTCTAGAAGTCGCTTTGGCATAATGGTCGCTTTTATGGCAAGGAATTTGCCAGTCGGGGTACAGTCAAATTAGAGACATACGAAAGAAAATCCTAGCATGTTCCAAACGGCGCAGCACGTCGGAAGCTACCATAATGTGCCCCAGGTCCTGTTCGTTTACTCAGCGAGCGACGCTGAACCGCCCCTGATCAGCCGGAGCACACACGTTGAGTCGCGAGACGCCTCGTGAAAGGTCATTCTGAAAGAGGGGGCATGCAATATGCCGAATCCCGGCTGTTCCGATGGAACGCCCCGTACTCGCATAGGTTACAAAGGCGATCGCCGAATGCAGCGGCATTTATCAGGCCGCCGCAGCAAAAAACAAAGGGACCGCTTTGCGACGAACGCATTGCAGCCCCCCTGCCCCATTGTTTGGCAAGACTAGGACTTGACGCCTTCTTCGACCTTCCAGCCGTACTTGACATCGCCCTTCTTGGAACCCTTTTCGTCCATTTCGGTGTAAGTCACTTTGATTTCTTCGAAGTTCAAGCTGAAGGTCTCATGGGGCTTATCTTGGTCTCCGCCGGTCACTTGATACGACGTCACCATCACGTTGATCAATTCGTACTGGTAGTAAGGTTCACGACCAGTACCGGTGGTCGAAGTCATAACGTGGATATTTACCTTCGGAAACACCTTGCCGAGACAAACAGCTTCTGCAATTTTGGGCGAAGACTTGTCCATCAGCTTCGTGCACTGAATATCGTCAAGAAGCACAGTACCGCGTCGGCGAGCAGCACCCGTTGCTCCCGAACCTGCTTTGTGAATCCCTTGGCCGAAGCTCTCCAAGTCGCTCCACTTTTCGTGCTTATCTGCCTTGGATTCGCCATCGACGCCGTCAAATTTGATGTAAGCTGCCATTTTCTTCTCCCTAAATGATTCGAATTGTTTGTGCAAACCGTTGAATTGACTGTCTTGCACTACCGTTCTCGATCGATCTACGCCGAGGTTGCGTAGATTCTTGAAAATTATTTTTGGACCGGAAATTCGATGCAGACTTTGTAAATCCGGAGAGAATTGGCTTCGCGGCAATTGGTCAGCAGCCCGCATCCATTCAAGAAGCCAAATAACCATTCATTCCTGATGTCGAAACGTCGCACGCAGGTAATCCAACACTCGTTCCCCAAGCGTTTTGGGTTCCAGCTGGAAATGGACTGAGCCGACGGAACCTTTCGCCTTGCCAGCGACGATGCTTTGGGACTGGAGGGTGATGATGTAATGAGGGGTTTCCGGCTGGAAGGCACCCTTTTGGTTCCGAACTGCCACCACCATGGGGTCACCGAGTAGCTCCCTTGGAATCTCTTCCATCGGTTCTGGGGAAATTTTCTGTACGATGCAGTGGACGGCTCGGACCGGCTCGGAATCGAGCAAGCACCGTGCTGCCATACCAATTCGAAGCCATTTGATATCCGCTTCAGGAACCAGAGTCTGGAACACGACCTTCCTTTTCGGAGTAAACCAGCCTAACAAGGTTCCGCGTTCCACGGTGCTACCCAAGTGGCTGGCGTGCGTTGGGGATGTTGCCAGCCCCGCAAATTTTGGCGGAGTAAGCGGAGTTGCAATTTGAGTTGGTGCCGTTACGAAATAACCATCGCTAGGGGCCTTCTGCACGAGCGCGTCCAGCTCCGGCTCAATCAAGTTTCTCCTTGATTCCAGCTCCTTCGAAAGCTCCAGTAGCGAGGGCAATTCCAAAGAAGCCGATGCATCGTTCACCGCAGATTTTTTGAGCAACGCATATTTGGTTTTTACCGACGAAATCTCATCCTGAAGATTCTGCAATTCCAAAACTTTCTCGGGGCAGTCCATTTCCAGAATGATCTGATCCTTTTTGAGTTCGGTCCCTTCCGCGGTTACGAAACGGATCGCAGCTGTTTGCGAAGCGTAGATTGGTTGCTTGTCCGCGTAATCTAGGAAGCAACGGGACTGGAACGAGTTTGGAATGGGGATCAGCACGGCAGCACAAACCGCCAACGCCAGGGAAACCAATAGGATGATCGATCGCATAAGGTGAATAGGTTGAGCAGAAAAAAACTCGGTGACGAAGCTAACGGAGAATCGATAACCCTGAATGCACAGCCCAATCGACATGGTGGCGAAAACAAAGATGGATAGGAATCCGAGCCCCTTAGGCACGAGCATAAACCAAACAAGCCAGATCAAAAAGAATAGCACTGTCAGACGGTACACGGTGGAGACAACTGCGAAACATGCCAAGATTCGATAGTCTTTATCGAATTCAGTCGGGTCCGGCTTGCGTCCCCCGAGGCAATACACCATCCATCGCCAAAGGGCTGAACTGCTTTGCTGCGATAAGTTGGGGACTCGCCAAAGATCCGACAGGATGTAGTACCCGTCGTATTTGAAACAGGGATTGCCATTGATCAGGATGGTGCCGGCGGAACACATCAGCATGGTGCTGGCCGCGATGGTGTGTTCGAGCCCGCTGGGTGTGAATCGCCAAATCAGGCAAGCGATGCATGCGATCCCTAGTTCTACATAGATCCCGGCCCCTGCAATAGCAGCACGTTGCCATCGCGAGGTTAGTTTCCAGCTGTCGGTGGTGTCACAATAAAGGCATGGCGTAAAGAACAGAAACAAAAAACCGATTTCTTTGCATTCCGCCCCCCATTTCGCGCAAGCGAGCACATGTCCCAGTTCATGCATCGACTTGACAAGCACATAGGCTAGGATCATCCAAATCCAGCGATCGCCTTGTATTCTTTGCAAATCATAAATCGACTGATCTGGATTGGTGAGTACCGCGCTAAAAAAAAGAAATAGGCAAATCGGAATCGCGATCAATAATGCCCCAATGAGCCATGGATGGAACAGGATCTTGGCGAGGAGACGAAAGCCAAAACTGAACTGATTTGGCCTCCAGACAGGCACGCGAAAAGAAAGGGGACTCAGGATCGTTTGCAGAATCCAACTGGACGGTTTTCGCGGCCGTACTGCATTTTGAGTCTGTTCGCTGGGGATCAGCAGGCAAGCTCGCATTAACTTTGCAAGAAAGCCGTTAAGCCATTGATCCGAGACCAATTGCGATGGAAATGACCTCCGTAACTCCTTTGCAATATCCGCAAAGGTCCGATGTCCATCCATCAAACTGGCTGCTTTTCTTTCAACGGGCCCAAAGTAGAAAAATGTTCCCGCAAGTGGATCTCGCGCAACCCACCTAGCTCCTTGTTCGTAAGCAACCCATTCGATATCTTGTCGAAATCGCACTCCGGTATCGACGGGGTGATTTTGAGTAAGATTGCCGTTCATGGCACACGTTGAATCACGGTTTTTGGCCGAAGGCCGGGGCGAAGCAATCCTTGGGAGTTATCCACTTCCAAGAAGACTCTCACTTGCGAATTGAGCGGGTTTGCTTCTGGACTGATGAAAACAAGTTCTGCGTTCGTTTCGATCGGTGGTTCGATCCCTTCCAAGGTGACATGGGCGATGCTGCCAATCAATTCAGGTGCAGCGTCGATAGCTTGAAGGAACCCTTCGATACGAAGCCTATCGGTTCGGACGATTTTTAAGAGGACAGTGCCAGGTTCGAGCCATTCTCCAACCCGACGTTCGACTGAAACCACCACTCCGTCACATGGGGCAAGAATGCGATGACGCTGAAGAAGCTCAAGACTTTGTTTGTATTCAATCTCCGCAAGCGAAACTTCCAGAGCAGCCATTTCCTGCTGGTGCAGGGCCCGGGCCGATTCCAACACAGCTCTGTCGAAAAGTAGCTTCAATCGATCGAGTTCGTTGAGAGGATAGACGTCCTTGACTTGCTTGTTGGCGTCGACCGCACGTTGGTACTCGTTTTCCGCGACGGCTCGGTTTTTCGATGCAAGCTCCTTATCGATCTCGCTTTTCTGCTTCTTCTTGGCGACGTTATACGAGACCCGAGCCTTTTCCATTTGCAGTCGGACCAGTCCATCTAAGACACGACCAATTTCCTGGCCCGACTTCACCTTGGTTCCTTCTTTGACCGACAATGTGCCCAAAAGCCCTGTGACTTGAGCGGAAACGGAGGTCGATTCTATCGTTTTTAGGATCGCGCTGTCTAGCAACAGCTCTCGCGATGAGGAAAAGTTCTCGGTTCCAATTGTTTGTTCCGATTGAGCGAGCAACGGCCCGCCTGTGCAAGCCACCAGGATGGTAAGAACCGTTTTTATACGAAAGGTATATGAGACAATTCCCATTGCGGCACCTAAAATAGCATTATTCGAACGCATCATCCTGGCCTTCAATTGTGGGGGTAATAGACGGCAGCCAAGCACGCTTTTGCAAAGCTTCTACGATGGGGCGGCACCAAAGGAACCAAAGCGGCTGCTCACCGCACGCTAATCGAACTCGAGCGTTAGCGCCCATGTAGGCTCGCTTGGCGACGTCGCTTTCAATGTCAGCAACCGCCAATAAAAAAGGCTTGGTCCCCGTTGGATTTTCGATCGTGCCCGATACCTGCTTGATGACGGTGCTAAACTGCTCGCCTGGTAGGCTATCAAAAGTGAATAAAGCTTCATCGGGATGCTGCGTCAAATGCTGGTTCAGGTAGTTCGCATCACGATCGGCGACATGGACATTCAGTTGCCATTCCCCATCCAAGTCGGCTACATGAAACAAGATATCACCCCGACGTAGCGGACGCGTCTCCAATTCCCTTCGCAGATCTCTTGATACGATGACACCTTGAATGGGAGCGATAATATCTAGCTTCGCTTGTTCTTTGCTCAGAAATTCTAGTTTGTCGCGTGTTTGTTTTTCTTGGGTTTCGAGTAAAAGAATTTCAGCGGATATCCTCGTTTGGGCAACCAGGGCTTCCGGGGTTGAATTGGAAACTTGATTGACGGCAACCCTCAAACCGTTTCTCTTTTCCGAAATTGACTTGATCTGTCCGATCGCCTCTTCAATCTGAAGATTCAGTGCGGGTGATCTCAGTTTGGCAAGGAGTTGGCCTTGCTCGACGGTCTGCCCGTCCTCGACCAAAAGCTTTTCGACAAACCCGTCGACATTCGAAAAGATCGCTCGCCTTTGTTTTGGATCCAGCACCGCGTTTGCTTCGATGGTCATCGGATACGGATGACGCAGCATCCAAACGGCGGCAGCCACTAGACCGGCTAGAACAAGCAATTGCATGGTTCGAAGCAATACCGTACTTCGCAAAATCCTTGGGCTAAAACGGCTCCAGGCTTTCGCAAAACCAGGGACATGAAGCCATCGTTGTTGTTGCCGCCATGCCAAACATAGCGTTGGAATGAAATGAGTGATTGCGGGCATCGCTTCCATCATGGACTCCCGGTCGCTCCATTCCAGAATGATCACCGATTCCTTTTTGGTGAGGTTTGCAGATTCGTCTCTTGTACTAAGTGCTAAAAGATTTCTGAAGGTTCCGGTTTCGTCGACCGACCTGCCATCGGTGGAGCCTTCGGGCTGCATCTGATCCGTCGAAGTTAATGCCCCCGACGAAGTGGTCTCGTGCCGAAAGACAGGTTTCCCGTTCTGCATCACCTCAGACGCGAGCCGCTCAAGATTTTTTACGACAGTTGCACGCCGGTCCAAATTCGCAACGCTGCTGGACGCTAGCATTCTCGCTTGGGTTCCAAGAGGCGTTGGGCCATCGAACATGGATACACGGGCTGCAGAGAACTCCGAAACCAAGCGATTTACAACCAGCTCACCCGCTTGATCGATAGAACCCATTTGACCTAACTTGTCAGCCAATGACTGAATCGAAGTCCAACGATTTTGGACTAAGCTCTCCCAACGGCAAAGCTGTCGGACCGCAAGTACTTCTGCAAAGGCTTTGCAAATTTCTGACAGGGAGGCTAAACCGCTTGAGGGGATTCGGTTCCCAAAACAGGTGACGAGAAAACCTTCTTCGGCTTTGCCAGGCCGGACAGGAACTGCCAACCAGGACTTATCGGACGATTCGTTAGATAGATACGCCTCCGATGCGCTCGGGTTAATTTTTTGAAGCACTTCATCGAGCACCAGCTGCAATCCATCACCAGACTGAGCTAGCAAGACCCAGCCTTTCAACTTCAGTTGGAGCACGATCGCGGCTGAGTCAGCGAGCAGGAGTACTTTGAGACTGGAAAGGAGTTGGTCGTAAAAAATGGAGTTCGAGACATTGGATCGAGCTGCCAATTCGAGTTCATCGAGCAAGCGGTCGGCGTCATCAAGTTGGTAGTCGATCGCCATGGCTGTCTTGGGAAATGTAGAATGGAACGCCGAAAAGGCGAAGCGATGGCAGAGGGAGCCAGCCGTAAAACAACAAATACGAGTTCCATTTTAACAAAAAACGCATGAGGTCGCGAATGAGCATGGTTGGCAGGCATCGTTTTTGATGTTTAGAAATAAAATCCAGCATTACAATCCAATTTTTCAGATTAGCCCTGCAAATCTCTAAACTCGGCACAATCAAATTCCGAAACCAAATTGTAACAAAGGCTGTCAACGTTCCAGAATATTGAACCCAGGTTTGATAGCTTTGACTGTCCGGCTTGCTCTGGTTAATGGGGTCTTTGATTATCATGTCTCGAATCTTTCTAGGGCTTAGTGTGGCAGCCACCATTGCTTTGAGCGGCTGCCTGCTGAATAATTCGAAATCGAGTCGCTTCAAACCCGGTACAACTTCGAACGGGGCGGGCTTGAGTCAACTAAAGCTTTCAGACGCAGTTCCATCGGCGAATATGCCGTACTATTTAGAGGCGAATTCGCCTTTGGAATTCGACGAAAACAACCTTTCTGCAGATAAAATTAGGCCGATGACTTTGAATGACTGCATAGCGCAGGCATTGAGTTCGTCTCGGGTCATGAAGGATCTTGGGGTTACGGTTGTACGGTCACCGCAATCGGTAACCACCAATCTGGACCCGGCATTGGTTTATACCGATCCACGTTTGGGCGAGGAAGCAGCCCTAAGCGCATTCGACGCCAATTTGTTCGCTTCCTCCATGTACGAAGATAACGATCGAGGGCTGAACAACCGATTTTTTGGCGTGGATGGTAATCTACGGCAGGATCTAAGTACTTCGCAGTTGGGAATCAACAAGCGGTCTGCGACGGGTGGTTTATTCGGGGTTCGCAACGTCACCATCTACGACCGCAACAATCAGCAAACGAATCGGTTCGTTCCCTTTTCATGGGAGAACTATCTGGAAGCTCAAGTTCGCCAACCTTTGTTGCAAGGTGCTGGAACGGAATTCAATCGGATCGCTGGTCCGGGGTCTGCTCCGGGACAATTCAACGGCGTTCTTTTGGCCAGAATTCGAACCGACACGAATCTTGTAGAGTTTGAGAAGTCGGTTCGCGACTACTTAGCGGATGTTGAAAACGCTTATTGGGATCTTTACTATGCGTACCGAGATCTCGATGCTCGTATTCAAGCCAGGGACATTGCTAAGCTAACGCTCGAGGATTTGAAGTTGAAGCTGGCCTCAACCGGTCGTCAAGCCCAGGCGGAAGAACAAGTGTTTCGCTTCCAATCGGAGATTGTGGATTCCTTGAACGGTCGTGTCATTGATGGAACTAGGAACAACAACGGAAGTACAGGTGGTACGTTTCGCGGCATAGGCGGAATCCGAGTGAGCGAGCGGAAGCTTCGATTCATTTGCGGGATGCCGATCAATGATGGTACGTTGATCAGCACAGCGGATACAGCCAACCAAGCCAGGGTGCTTTACGATTGGGACGAAGCCATTCAGGAAGCGTTATCGCAGCGCGAGGAGCTTCGACGTCAGCGCTGGGTGATCAAGCAGCGAGAATTGGAATTGATCGCAAGCCGTAATTTCCTAAAGCCTCAACTGGACATGGTTAGCCAGTATCGAATGCGAGGTTTCGGCGAAGATCTCTATGGAACTCAATCGGCAACCTCCACCTTTGGGCAGTATCAAGAATGGCAGCTAGGGTTGGAGTATCAGATTCCCGTCGGGTTCCGGCGTGCTAATGCCGGGGTTAAGAATGCACAACTAGCGTTAGTGCGAGAATCCGAGGTGCTTCGAGAGCAAGAGCGCGCGGTTCACTTCGGGCTCAGCAATGCCATCAACGAATCGAAACGTGCTCATGACAACTTAGTTCTTCAAGAAAAGCGTCTTAACTCGATCGTCGCGCAACTCAATGCGATTGATCTTCGGAATGAGAGCGGTGAAGCGGCGGAACTCGACGTACGGCTGGAGACCCACCGACGGTTGCTTGATGCAAGGTTGCGCTTTCACCAGGCCGAGGTTGAGCACATGCTTGCCCTTCGGAATGTGAACGTTGAGAAAGGAACTTTGCTGCGATACTGCAATGTATTCCTCAACGAATCGGCAACGTCCGCGGAAGCGGCATCGGATGCAATTCAACGCATTGCGTCCCAAGATTACAGCAAGGTTCCTGCAAGCCGCGACGTGGTCGTGGGTTCGCAAGCCCGCTAGCCCGATGCTTCCGGAGGGCATTGGGCTTGAGCCGCGGGCGCTAGCCCAATGGCACTCACTTTGTAGTTTGCGCAAGCAAATTACTGAGCCGCGGGCGCTCGCCGCGGTACGGTTTCCAAGCCAAATACGGGTATCG
>JBIKLJ010000384.1:0-3214 GCA_044359895.1 Pirellula sp. | reverse complement strand
AAGCACTCGCAGAGCTTCTGGAAAAAAAGTCTCTAGGGTTGGCAGGTGATGCACGAGAGAATTGCTGAAGACGGTATCAAAATAGTCTTTTTGAAAAATCAATTTCTTGGCATCGCCCTGGGCAAGCTGAACGCGATGCATAAGCCCACCGACTTCAAGCCGATATCGAGCGAGTTCAAGCATCTCTCGGGATGCATCCATGGCCATGACCCGAACCACTGGATCGTTGCGACAAAGCTCGATAGGGATCAAAGCGGTTCCGGTTCCGATATCCAGACAGTCTTGACCTAACGTTCCGGAGGCGATCATATCTTTGACAAACTGAGCGTTCACGCCCGAGTGGTCCATGGCATCGTACTCGGATGCTTCGGAATGGCTTTGAACGGTTTCCGCTTCAAGAATTCGATTTAGCAGCATGAGTCGGCAGTCGAGTCGTCCGATCCGCGGCGACGAGGGCCTGGGATTTCTGGACCCGTATGGGTGATTCGATTATGTTGATCCACGAAGACGACACGTGGTTCAGGAATTCGAAATTCCGATCCGTTTTCCTGCGAGTACCCGAAGGTGGCAATAATAACAACATCGCCGGGGCGGACGAGATGGGCTGCTGCGCCGTTAATACAAACATCGCTCGAGCCGTTTTCGCCGAGAATGGCATAGGTTTCAAGTCGGGTGCCACGTGTCACATTCCAAACCGCCACCGCCTCGAAAGGAACGATTCCGGCAGCCAGCAGCAAATCGGGTGGGAGCGTAAGCGAACCTTCGTAATGGAGGTCCGCTTGGGTGACGGTCGCTCGATGGATCTTGGATCTTAGAAATTTTCGGAACATGGCTAGATTGTGCCTGCCAACAGCCCTTCTCGCTAGCCGAACTGGGACTACTTTTTCTTAGCGGCCTTTTTTACTGTCTTTTTGGTAGCTTGAGCAGCCGCTTTTTTAGGAGCCGCTTTGGTAGCGCTTTTCTTGGAGGCCTTTTTAGGGGCGGCAGCTACCGTGGCGCTAGCCTTGGCAACTTTCTTGCTGGACTTGCCGCCGAAAATACCTTCCCAGCCGGAGGAATACTTTTCGTTTGTACCAACTCGCGTAATTGTCACAGAAACACCTTTTGCTTGAAGACCACAACGTCTTACTAGAAGACGAAAACACCGACCGCGAAACAAACACGGCTATCGACATCACCCAAATTAGCGGAAGCGGGATTGACTGGTCAATACGTTTTGGTGATTCAAGGCGCATTCGCGATCGATTTGATGCGGGTTTCTTCCATATCGATCTCGCGTTCGAGTTTTTGGACCAAAGTCTCTTCGATGATCGACTCATCATCCAGGTTTCATCGCATCAGCCAGCCTGGGACAAAGTCGATTGCCGCTGGTTGGCGAAGTGGAGTTTATGCCCGCACGTCGATTCCGCGTTTGGGTACAACCGCTGCTTGCTCAACTAGTTGAAGGAGGGCTTTGCCTTCTTCCTTGGCTGCATTTTGCTGTTTCACTACAACCGCTGTAGCGATCTCGACTTTAGTCGACTCGGTTTCTCGGTGAATGTCGATCGCTTGTTGAACAACTGGGGAAATTTTCATGGTAATTTAAATTCCTACGGCTTCCGAAGATGAATGAATTAACTTGGCGGAACGAGAATTGGGTTCGTGTTCGCAAGTGACAATCAAGTCCATTGCGACCGACCAGCGACCTTCTGAATCCCCTTGAACGATCCAGTGAGGCACAACGCAGACAGATTGATGAACAAGCTCGAATCCGCCTTCGCTTTGGCTGACCGTCTCAATTGGGAAACTCCATAAACCAGACGGACGATTGGCGGTCCATTGCACGTTGGCTCCTAGCCATTGATCGATCAAGCCTAGGTAGTCGGTCGATTCGATGTTGAGGACGGTTCCAAGGTGTCCCATCCGCTCGCATCGAGAATCATAAAAGAAACGATCGTCTGCCCCGGAGGGCATACCAGCAAAATTGAATTCAACGCCAAAATGGAACGGTCTTCCTGGTGGTAGTCCCTCGATAAGGTAAGTGATTTCCAGGGCATGGCTTCCGGCAAACAAAGTGATCCCTTTGGTGATCGTGAGCGGGATGCCCCAGGCGTTTCCCTCCCGGCAAAGTTGGACTTGAATCTTGCCAGACCCACGTCGCAACTTCGCATCGTAAGGCAATGCTGCGAAGTCGCCGCGTTCGATGGCGGTCCCTCGCTGAACATCTTCGGGGGTCGCCTGGAGATCAAAGAAATGATCGACCAGGGATTTTCGGGAGTAGACATCGTACTGAAGTCGTTTGTCCAGTCCCTCTTGCTTGAAAACAACTCGATCGTGAATACTAGCCGTTTCGTGGGAGGAATGGCTACTGCCAGCCTTCACTTTGGCGTGGTACTGCTCTGGGCGACGCTGCATCGTAGCCAACAAATTGTGTTCGATGCCTCGTATGTCCAGTTCATACAACATCCCACCCGTCGCTGGCGCTAAGTATCCGATTAGTTGGTCGTTTGCTAATCGAATCTCCGGATACAAGTCCTTGTTGTAATCTTCTGTAGTTACATCCACCCACTCTCCATGGCGACCATTCGAACGCTCAATCAAGTTGTCTGCTGCGATCAGCTCGCGGTAAGTGGCGTTGCGCAAATGCGGAAGGTAGATTCCGCCGAATGCACCGTGCCAGTATGGGCAATTGCATTGAGCACGGTAAAGATGATCTTCCGCTTGTGGCAATAGTGTCTTGTCGCCCGTGCCGCGGCGTGCGAACTCCAGACGTCGGCTAACGTCCAACATGCGACAGTACATCTCATTGGCTTCGGAATACTTAATTCGAAAGTTCCGCCAGAAGCCTCCTTTCATAAACTGCTTGATTTGAGGCCACCGTGAATCGCTCTCAAGCTCATGCACAACCGAATCATAAACAGCCTGCCGGTCGACTGGCAAAGCCCATTCGGTCATCTCACGGTAGGAACAGTCTGGCAAGTAAACCGAACCTGCTGGGGGTGTTTCCGTGATCACTTCAGACGGGGTTGAAGTGCGTAGCCAAGTTCTGTTTTCAGTTAGGAGGTCAAAGAACTGTCGCAGCCAGCCTCGTTGATAAACATGTTCGTGCGTGTTAGGCCAAGTTCCAAATTTTTCTCCGTCGTCACCGAACAACAAGACCGAATCCGGAGCCCGATCGGCGACCTGCCGACAGTACTCGATCGTTTCATTAGCTGCCGCGAACGGAAGAAGGTAC
>JBIKLJ010000383.1:0-3239 GCA_044359895.1 Pirellula sp. | reverse complement strand
TGATCTCCGAGAAAAGCGAAGCGATTGTGATTCGCGCGGTCCCGTGGAGCGAGACCAGCTTGGTGGTGACCCTTTTTTCCAAAGACTTCGGAAAAGTCTCCGCGGTTGCGAAAGGTGCAAGACGGCTCCGAAGCCCCTTCGAAACCTCGTTGGATCTGCTAGCAAAATCACACATCGTCTTTATCCACAAAAGTAACGACACCCTAGACATTCTGACCGAAGCCAAACTCATTCGACGTTTCCGCTCCAGCCAAATCGCGTTGTTACCTTTGTACTGCGGCTACTATGTTGCCGAGCTTTTGCTGGCATTAACCGAAGACCATCAGAAAGTTGGCGAGCTCTATGAATTAGCGGACCTAACCCTCCAAGACTTGGACGCCGGAAAAAGTCCTGCCGAACTCGTGGTGCGGTTCGAAATGCAGCTTCTCAAAATGCTAGGACATTTGCCAACTTTTCATCTATGCGCGAGTTGCGGAAATCATGTAGAGTCCGACGAGGCTGGCGAGGAGACTCGGCTGGGTATTGCCGCAGGTGGAATACTTTGTCAAAACTGCTTGCCAGGGCAACGCTTTGTAATTCGCATCCGGGACCAAACTTTTCAGACCCTGATTCGATTTGCAAACGCAGAATGGCACCAAGACCCAGCCGCAATCGACAGCGAGTACCGAGGCGAAATTCGATTCGTCATGGAGAAGTTTATTTCGAATCTTGCTGACCGACATTTGCGACTGACGGATTTCTTAGAGGAACTGAAATACTAACCCAATCTGAGAGACATGGCATGGATAGCCATCCTAATCCCCACTCGCATTCCTATATCGCTCGGTCACCTGCCTTGGTGATCTCGTGTCTCGTGTTCACCTCTGGCTGCGCATCGTTCGGCCTATTCAAAAAGGAAGACGAGATGTACGAGCGAGCCCGAAATGCTATCGAAGGATACGAAGACAAGGAAGGGAATTGGGTGCGCCCCGAGGGAATTCGCGCGGACAAAGTTCGCGACAGCTCGCTTCCTAAATCGCTTCAATGGATCGAAAATATCGGGAAGAAACCCGTCAACAAAGAACTCGCCCGCAGCACCTACCTGGAAGCCGACCAGGTTTTCAAAAAGGCAATGACTCTGCAAGGGGAAGAACAACGCGATGCCTATCGCGAGGCAGCCAAGCTGTACAACGAAGCCGGTAAGAACTGGGTCAGCAGTGCCTTGGAACAAGATGCATTCATGATGACCGCCGAAAGCTACTTCTTCTCCGAAGACTACCCGAAATCAGAAGACTTCTATCTGAAACTTCTGAAGAATTACCCCCGTACCCGGTATCAAGATCGTATCGATCAACGACTGATGGAAATCGGACGATTTTGGAAACAATTCGAAGACGAGTTCTATCACTTGAATCTGACGGACAAGAAACGCCCCTTGAATGACACTCGCAAGCACGGCGTCCGAGTGCTCGAGAAAATGCGACTGAATAACCCGACAGGAAAGCTCGCCGACGATGTAACCATTGAATTGGCGAACACCGCTTTTGAACGTGAAAACTGGAACGACGCGTTGGATACGTATCAAGATCTGATCACTACGTATCCCGATAGCCCTCACCAATTCGATGCTCATTTTTTGGGTGTCAAAGCGGCGCTCATGTCGTACCAAGGTCCGGAATACTCCGAAGAGCCGCTCGAAAAAGCAGACAAGATGATCAAGCAAATGGTGCGTCAGTTTCCTCAAAAAGCCCGTGAAGAAGAGGAAAAGATCAAAGAAGCCTTTATCGAAGTTCGCTATCGACGCGCCGAACGCCTCTACACTCAAGCCAAGTATCGTTACAACAAGAGCGAGGCTCGCGCTGCCCGAATGCACTGCACGGAAATTCTGTCGAAGTACAGCGACACGCCTTTTGCAGACCAAGCCAAGGAGATGATGGAACAAACAGGTGGTATGCCAGCCGAGCCCGTGCAACAATTGGGCTGGCTGGCGGATCTATTTCCAAGCCGCGACAAGATCAAGCCCCTGCTGAAGCCAACTCCAAATATCGATCAAATCGATGAAGTCCAGCGAGACATCTTGGAACGCACGGCCGATCGTAATACCGAAGTGATTCCGGACTGGCTCAAGGATTCTCCAACCAGCGGCAACACCGTCAAGCGATGATCGGCTCAAAAATACCCGAACCCCGATTCGCCACACTGCTTCTTGGTTGCCTGTTGTCCGGCGGCATGTTAACTAGCTGCCTGCTGCCACTGGGATGCGCGGGATACCAAATCGGCACCAAGAATCTGTATCGCAACAACATTCGTACCGTTCACGTCCCTATCATCAAAAGCGACTCATTCCGCCCCGAGCTCGGGGTGATGCTGACCGAAGCCGTTCAAAAAGAGATCGAGAAAAGAACACCGTACAAGCTTACCGACCAAGCCACCGCCGATTCGATTCTGGAATGCCGACTCACTTCCGATTCCAAACGCGTCGTCAGCGAAACCAACACGGACGAACCACGAGTGATCACGTCGGTCATGACGGTCGAACTCTCCTGGAACGACCGACGTGGAATTCCACTGATAGCGACGCGTTTCTTGCCTACAGGCGAAACCACCTTCTACTTTGCAGAGAACGTCGACTTTGTCCCCGAAGCAGGACAGTCGATTGCAACGGCTCAATTGCGGTCGGTTGAGCGATTAGCCAACCATATCGTGGACCAAATGGAGCTTCGCTGGTAACCCTCTGAATCGAAAACGCTAGCTATAATACTTCGTATTCCAGTCCCGATATCCACATCGGATTTCGAACAAGGAATGTCGAATGTCGCAAGAATTCGAAAAACACTTCAGTGTTCAGCGGTAAATACCGTGCTCGTGCTCAGTGAAACGGTGCTCGTGCTCGCAATCGAATCGAGACTACCATGCTCCGGGCGACGATCACGAGCACCGCGATGCTGAGCACGAGCACCGCGATGCTGAGCACGAGCACGATGAAATTTCATAACGCCCATGCCCCTTTCATCCCGCCAGCCAATCTAGCTCGGCAGACCTCTTGCAATCGTCGGGCTCGACGCCCTTGAACGCGTTCGCACGCAGGATCGCGGAAGTGTTAGCACACCAAACCTATTGCGAAATCTGGGCACAAGTTGGCTATACGCCGATCTTTAGGGGTAGAAAAAAAAGGGGATGCCTCGAAACTGGTAATTTCCTTTCGGAACCAGGAAGTAGGAGGTCATCCCCATGGTATCTAGAAGAGCATACAAGAGAGT
>JBIKLJ010000382.1:0-3251 GCA_044359895.1 Pirellula sp. | reverse complement strand
AACAGATCGTTTTGGGTTGTTCCAGAAGCATATCCAAAAAAGGTGATGGAGCCTGGGTTGATCGAACTGTTGGTTGCATAGTCCGTGGGAGCAAAGTCTCGGAACGGAAACGGAGCACCAAAAGTGTATGTACCGGATATCTTACGATTGGCACCACTTGGGGTTGAAGGGCATACGAACGTCGGCACAACATTCCTCAAGACCGCTTGATTGTCTGGAGTCCCGGGCACAAGGGTTGGCGATGAAAACCAAGGAAACTTTTGATCGTAAGCGGAATAAAGTTGCGTTTGCTCCATGTAGGGAAGCAGATAAATGCTCCAACAGTGAACGATGGCTGGGTAGGGAGAACCTGGTTGTCCAGAACCGCCAGGTGGCAAGCCAATGTCAACAAAAAGACTCGGTGGCAAACGCTTGTAAGCGCTTTCGTGATTAAGAGCCGATAGAGCAATTTGCTTCATGTTGTTGCCGCAGGACATTCGCCTTGCAGCTTCACGGGCGGCTTGAACCGCGGGCAACAACAAACCAACCAAGATGCCAATAATTGCAATCACCACGAGAAGCTCGACGAGTGTGAACGCAACTCGGGCAGAACCTTTCAAAGCGTTGATTTTCATAACGCAAGTCCTAATCAAATGAAATGAATGCTTAACCAAAGGCAAATCCACTTTGCCTAACAATCACAAAAGTCTCGCATCAATTTGTTTAGATTTGTTGAAGATTGTGTTGGGATTGCCAACAAGATTATTTTATCGCAACCAAGCTCTTCGCTCGCCTTGGATGAGGCGATCAATACTTGAAGAGATGTTTCAAAATGACACGCCTCGTAAGTGCTCTGTTTCAGCTTCTCGGAGAGAAGCGTCCGCTGCTGCTCAAGCTATAAAACGGCCTGGGGCGAGACATGAAGAAGTTAGCAATAAGGTGGATTTCGTAAATCATGACAAGCATGCGCAAATCATCCTAGTATGGCCATTCTCTGAAGATGAAATGCGTTACTGCGGCAATTGCTGTGCAAACAATCCTCGCCTGAGCCAAAGAACACGAGAGTCCTAAATGTTGCTCATCTAACTAGGCAACGACGCGTTGTGATAGACATCCTGCACATCATCGCAGTCGTTCAGCATACTGATAAACTTTTCGAACATCGGCACATCGTCGGCGCTAATTTCTTTTTGCGATTGCGGCACAAACGTGATTTCATCAACTTCCAAAACAATTCCTGGCACGGACTCTTGAAGCACCGTTTTGGCTTTGAAGAACTCGGAAGCGGGTGCAAAGACCGTCACTTGTCCATTTTCGCTTTCGACGTCGGTGACATCGACGTCAGCCGATAGCAATGCTTCCAGCACAAATTCGCTGTTGTCCCCTTTGAACGAAAAAATGGCAAAGTGATCGAACAAATGAGCGACCGAACCGGGGGGGCCCATTTTGGAAAAGGTTTTGGTAAAACAATTACGAACGTCGGTGATCGTCCGATTGTTATTGTCCGTCAAACAATCGATGATGACCGAACAGCCACCGGGACCATAACCTTCATAACGGGCTTGCACGAAATCCTCACCACCTGCGCCATTGGCTTTCTCCAGTGCTTTCTCGATAACGTGGGTTGGAACTTGCTCGCGTTTGGCCTTTTCGATCAAGCTTCGAAGCGACGGATTGTTGTGGGGGTCCGCTCCTGTGTTTTTGGCTAACACATAAAGCATTTTGCCGTACTTGGAATAGATCTTGGTCTTTTGGCCGGCTGTTTTAGCCATGGACGCTTTACGTACTTCGAAACTTCTACCCATTTATTTTGTCTCGCTCGGGATTTGCGTGGGGTCATGTACTTTGTTCGGGGGCATGATCTGAGAACGGTGGCAGGACATTTCCTTGGCTTTTTCGTTCCAGAGAAGTGGTGGACGATTCGTCCCGCCACGCGCTCTATGATACCTTTGAAGCTCCATTCAAGACAGCCTTGATCCGAAGACTCACCGCTGCTTGGCAACTCGGATGGGTTTACCTTTGGCCTCGGTTCGCCGCCAAGGCGTTACTCCTCCCGCGTTATGGCTCCAAGCGTGGAATCGATGGCCTGAACGGACGCTGGATGTATCGTAAACTCTACGGGAAGCAACGAGGCTTCGCATACGGATTCCGCAATCAAAACCGAGCTTCTTGGTTCGATTCTGGTGATGGAGATGGGTTTGGAATTGCCATCAAGCCGGATGGAAACACCATCGCTTTCGCGTGGTCGACGAAGTCCAAGCTCGTCGCATAGCACCGCGATCAAATCCCCCAGCTGCTGCCAGGCGACCTCCGCTTCGGCAATCTGAGGCATCGCGTTGGCACTGGCGAGCATTAAACCTACTCCTGCAGCCCCCGCGAACAACAGTTCTTTCAGGGAGGCAAACACAAGTACGGCGGAGCCCCCAAAATCAAGCGGCATCATGATCACAGCAATCAAAGGGGCAAACAATACTCCCGCAGGAGCTAAGCCTGTCAAAAGCCGTCTCGACATCGGCATGTCAGTCCAAACCTGACGCGTAAACTGGTCAAGCTGGTCATCGTCCAGCAGGATCTTGCTCTCATTCTGAAAGCGTTCGATAGCGTGCTGGCACGCAAGCTTGACGCGCTGCACATGAGCATCCTCCCCATGCTGCCCAGTACCGAACCGGTCCAGTTGAAGCGTGCCCGACTTGTCGAACTGCCTGAGATGCTGCATCAATTGGTCGGAAGTCACCACGCGTCCTGCCTCCCCCGACGACCATCGCGAACGGATCCAATGGCTGACCGATGTCGCCTTGCCCGTAATCCATTCCGTTCCACGCATCCATTCTGGAAACGATACAAAACTGGTTGCCTTCGCGATCGTGGTCTTGGTGGAATCCGCGACTCGACTGGCCCATCGACTGGGTCTGGCCCACCACGGCGCAGTCCGTTCCAGCGAATTCGAAATTTGCTGCACGATCTGCTTGGAAGCTTGAAGTCGCACTGTCGGTTGATTCGAACGTTTCGCTGTCTCCGAAGAAAACTCGTAACAGGCTTGCGCAATCGTTCCTTGAAGTTCGAAGACAATGCGTTTTAATTCACGCTCGCGCCGTTGTAGGACACTGATCCCTTCACGAACCGCAGTCTGTAGCTGCTGAAGCGTGGATTGCAGCAGTTCGTTCGCCAAGCTGCGTTTGTCGAGCTGGCTACCTAGGTTTAACAACCAATCGGCAGTGGCCACAGGCTCCGGTGGCTGAGCTCGCCCCTTTTGATCGATGCGAAAGAACAAC
>JBIKLJ010000033.1:0-35123 GCA_044359895.1 Pirellula sp. | reverse complement strand
GGTTGCTTCGGTAGCCCCTGACTTCTTTCGTGCATGTCGGCTTGTTTTTTGAGTAATGCGAAAAATCCAACGTGCTGAAGCGGAGCCATTTCAAGCTTTTTCACCCACTGATTCTGCGGAAGACCCTTATTCTTTATCGGCGTCCGTAGTAGGCTGGACTGGCACAAACGAAGTGGCGGCCGCTTTGAAGTAACCTGCCGCGTGAGCGAGAATCTTTGCAGCGGCTTGTGGATCGGCGTCCGCGTTTTCCATCGCTTGCTGACTGTTCTGTAGGTGCTGCTGGAAAGTCGCCTTCTGTGCCTCTAGATTCGTTCCATCCAGCGATTTGTCGAGCTGGTCCTTCAGGAAGGAAAGCTGGCCATTGGGCTCGCCCGGAACCGTGCCGTCCGTGGATAGACTCTTCGAGATCGTTTCCAGGCACTGTGCTACCTGCCCCAGCCAGTTAGCCGCTCCGATCGCTTTCATCATCTCGGGGCCGACCGCATCTTTGATGGCCCCGATGATGCCTCCGAAGATCTTTCCAATGGCATCAAAGCCATTTCCCATCGATTCACCGAGTTTCTCGTTCAAGTCAACTTTGAATTCGATTTTTTTTTCTTCGGCCACGGGAGCGTCCTGGATTTCGTTCATGGGGTACACTTTTGGGTGAGTTGTAGTTGATCGGCGTTCAACATGCAACGCTGGCCTTAGGTTGGGCCACATATCACTAATGGTCAACTGCCCCTGAAGTCCGACAAGCAGCTGTTCGGATTTTTGTCAGTTGGGGCTGGCTTTGGTTCCAAATACGGGGGCGTTTCGTGACATATTCGAGTAGTATGGTCCGTGTGGCATCATGTTGTATCGGCTCGTCGGCGACACCCAACGGTACGCGTAACCGGCATTTGAACTATGGATAACCAATCAGTAACCGGCTGGATTGACCAGCTTTCCGATGGGAATGATCAGGCGGCCGAACAACTTTGGAAGCACATTTCTGCACGCCTGCGGGACTTCGCGAGGCAAAGACTCGACACGGAGACACTTCGACGTTATGACGAAGACGACGCTGCGAACAGTGCGTTCCATAGCCTTTGTCGCGGCCTGGCCGATGGTTGCATGGAAGCCGAGAATCGCGACGCTCTTTGGGGCCTGTTGGCCGTCATCACGTCCCGGAAAATCTCGGCGCAACGGCGATTTTTGAATCGTCAGAAGCGAGGTGGGGGGAACGTAAGGGGTGAATCAGGGTTTGCTGCATTTGGTGATGTTGGCATCAACGCTGTTGAAAGCAACCAGAAGACGCCTGATGTCCTGGCCGAAATCTCGGAAAGTTGTACTCAACTGTTAAGTACACTTCCCGACGAAACTTTGAAGAAGATCGTATTGCTTAAGTTTCAGGGAGACACGAACGGAGAAGTCGCCGACAAACTAAAGTGCACTCGGCGAACCATCGAACGAAAACTAGAACGAATCCGCAGAATTTGGGTTGAGGCAGGACTGCACGACGGCCCCCAATGACAGGCCCGACGTGCAGGGCAAGCCGCGAGTTGATGTGTACAGCCTGAGCCTAAGGTCAAGCCATTTGTGATCTGAAGTAGTTTCCAAAAGAGATTTTTGTCGGAGATCACCACCGATTGATCATTACTGGTGTACGATGGCACCCTTTGATTCGAATCCAATGAATGACCCCTCACTCAAGAACGACTCCTATCGGTCACTCACCGATCAGCAACTTTCCGAGATTGACGAGTTGTGTGACCGTTTCGATTGGGAGTTGCAAAACGGGGATGCACCGCGCGTGGAAGCATTCCTGGCAGAGGCTCCGGAAGACGCCCGGGATGGACTGCTGGCAGAACTGCTGGCCATGGAACTCGAAGCCTGGACTCGGCAGGGGCAACAACCGCATTCGGACGACTACGTCCAGCGATTCCCGCAACAGGTGAGCGTCATCGCTAGCGTGTTTGCCCGCGTGTCAAAAACACCGTTCCGGGGAAATGCTAAGACTTCGCTATCGGGGGACGTGCCCCCTGTTCTGGCCAACTTTCGCCTCCTAGAAGAAATCGGTCGCGGGGGAATGGGGGTCGTCTGGCTGGCCGAACAGGATGAGCCGGTCAAACGTCGGGTGGCCATCAAGCTCATCAAGGCGGACTTGAACTCGAAGGATGTGCTTGCCCGGTTTGATGCCGAAAAACAAGCGTTGGCGATGATGGATCATCCCAATATCGCGCGAGTGCTGGATGCTGGCACCACAGATGAAGGTCGGCCGTACTTTGTAATGGAACTAGTCGAGGGAGTTCCCATCACTGGGTACTGCGATGACAATAAGCTGAGTGTCGACGAGCGACTGAAGTTGTTCGCCGTTGTTTGCAAAGCGGTACAGCATGCTCACCAGAAGGGAATCATTCACCGCGATTTAAAGCCGTCGAATGTGCTCGTCACCGTCGTTGATGGCGATGCTGTCCCCAAAGTAATCGACTTCGGCTTGGCGAAAGCCGTTGAGCAGAACGTGATGCTATCTGACATGACCATGCAGACGGAGTTCGGCAAGATCGTCGGCACCGTACAGTACATGTCGCCTGAGCAAGCTGAACTTAAGGGGCCAGATGCTGAGGATGTTGACACTAGGACAGATGTCTATTCGCTGGGCGTGATGCTCTATGAGCTGCTGACGGGCTCCACTCCAGTGGATAAAGAAACGTTGGGGCGAAACGCCTTGCTGATGGTTCTTGAAATCATCCGAAAGGAAGACCCTCCTCGCCCCAGTAAGCGATTGAGTTCGTCATCGAACGCGGTGAATTCCGCGGTCAGCGACTTGCGCCGAATGCATCCCACAAGACTTCAGCAACTTCTGCGGGGGGAACTCGACTGGGTCGTGATGAAGGCCCTGGAGAAAAATCCGGCCCGCCGATATCAAACCGCGAATGATTTGGGCCATGACCTGTCCAACTATCTGACTGGCGAAGCCGTGAGTGCCCGTCCTGCCTCGACCTGGTATCAGGCCCGGAAGTTTGCGAAACGACATCGTGGTCTGGTCGCTGCATTTCTCGCGATTGGTATCACACTGTTAATCGGGATCATCGGAACGACTTACGGACTGCTTCAAGCGAACCAGAAAGCCCAACTCGCGGAACGCAAGTCGCAAGAAGCGTTAAGAGAACGTGCCAACGCCGTCGACGCGGAAGAAAGAGCTACGGTCGATTCACAACGTGCACGCGATGCCGAAGTGGCAGGAAAGTTTCAGCTTGCAGTGGCCAGGTACGATGCAAATCGAGCGGTGGAGGCTCGAACGCTGCTGCATCAGATCCCGCAAGAATACCGCGACAACTTCGAGTGGCACTACTGCAATCGGCGTTTCCAAGGGAGCGATATCACATGTTATGGACACACGAGCGATGTGGTCGAGGTTGCTTTTACTCCTGACGGAAAGCGGGTGGTTTCGGCAGGCAAAGACGCGACGATCCGATTATGGGATGCAACGACCGGAGAGCAACTTAGCACACTTCAAGGGCATGAGGGACGCATCGACGGTCTCGCTGTTAGCCCGGACGGCTCTTCCATTGCGTCGGCTGGGAGTGATGCGAAGATCTGGCTATGGGATACAAAGTCAGGTGATATCATCCATTCGACCAGTGGACATCAAGGTGCTGTTAACGGGCTTGCCTTCAGTCCCACCGGAGATCGAATCGCCTCGGCATCCTTAGATAAAACCGTCAAAGTATGGGACCCGAAGTCGGGCGAGGAGATATTCACGGTTACCGGGCACACAGCGTCTGTGTCGGGTGTCGCCTTCAGTCCGGACGGCAAGCAACTTGCTTCGACGAGTAGTGGTGATGCAACGATTCGAATCTGGGACTCACAAACTGGGGAGCAAATCAAAGTCGTCAACCATCCCTATCCGGAAATGCGACGTTTGGCGTTCAGTCCCGATGGTACTCGGTTAGCGGCCGTCACATATAGCGTTTGCATGCTGTGGGACACGCAAACCTGGGAACATCTCGGCGAAGTTTGTCGACACAATCGAGTTGTTCGTTGCGTCGCCTACAGTCCGGACGGAGCTCAGTTGGCGACCGCGGGGGATTCCGCGGAAATCAAGCTCTGGGACACTCGAACAGGCAACTTGATCAATACGCTCAATGGACACGCAAAAACGGTGTGGGGCCTCGCCTTTAGTCCCGACGGGACGCGACTTGTCTCCGGCAGCAGGGACGGAACCGTCCGGATCTGGAGTACTCACGGCGATAACGACCTCACATTGGGTGGGCACTCCGGATTTGTGCATTGTGTCGCTTTTAGTTCGGATGGCAGGCAACTCGCATCGGGATCAGAATCGGTCATCCTGCGGGACGCGAAGACGGGCAATACGAAGTTCAAGCTGACTGGGCATACGGCTAAAGTCAACGAGCTGTCCTTCAGCCCAAACGGGACACGGCTTGCTTCAGCAGCGGATGACAACACGGTGCGCCTGTGGAACACCGAAACGGGTGAAGAAGTCGCCGTCTTGAACGGGCATACCGGTAGTGTTACCGGAGTCGAATACAGTCCGGACGGTAACAGACTCGTGTCGTCCAGTCGGGACGGAACGATCAAACTCTGGGATGCGCAAACACATGTAGAAAACGCGACGCTCATGAGCCATCAGGGTACTGTCTACGGTGTTGCATTCAGCCCGGATGGTTCCTGCTTTGCGTCCGCAGGCTATGACAAAATGGTCAAGCTGTGGGACGTACAGACCGGCAGTGAACTTCGATCATTCAATGGGCACACGGGGCTCGTAAGGACGGTGGCGTTTGATCAAGCGGGCAAGCGACTTGTATCAGGCGGCTATGACGCAAAGATCCGGGTATGGGATGTTGCCTCAGGCAAGCAAATTACGACCGCCCATGCCAGCAGTGGCGCAGTATTTGGGGTCGCCTTCTCCCCTGATGGTAAACGGTTCGCAGCGAGCGGAACCGACCATTCCGTTCAACTCATCGAAACCTTGAGCGGTCAGGAGATCATGACCTTTTCCCCCGGCAAAGATGGTGTTGAATCTGTCGCCTTCAGTCCAGATGGCACACGGCTGGCCGGTGCCGTCGCCGGAATAGGCTACATACGAATCTGGGACGGACCGCATCAGCACGAAACCGCGATCCTCAGCGAACACACCGACATCGTGACAAGCGTAACCTTCAGCCTCGATGGTTCACGTATCTACTCAGAGTCCGAAAATGAAAAACGGGTCTGGAATGTCGCGACGCACGAGACGATTCCGAATGCAACGTGGGAGCCGCCAGAAGTGATTACCCACGCTTCTCCCGACGGCCGATGGTTTGTGACCACCGAATCCAACAACGTCGTTTTGGTCGATCGGGAATACAAGAATACTCCCGACGAGAAAGCACGGCGCATAACGAAGGCGAGCTTCGATTCGTTTCTACACCAAAAGCAAGCGACACTCGCCACCACGGCGAAGAACTGGTACGCAGCGACATTCCATTATGCATGGCTGATGCAGAACGATCCTGATCAAGCGTCGCTTTACGATGGCCTGCAAGCGTCTTTTCAAGAACTTCAGTCGCAGTTTAAGCTGGAAGGACGTGACATCGAACCCCATCTCGCCACGGTCGTCAAGAGATCGCTCAAGCTTCCTCGCGGAAACAAATAGCCGTTCATACTCTCACGGCCTTCCGGAGCCTTTTCTTCAAAGATCGGGGCCGGCCAGTTCCCAAGACTTGCAATGAATTCGTAGTAATCGCGCCGAGCGCTCGGGAAGTCATCACACACACAGTACAGCGAGTGCATTCGGCCCGGCAACTACAACCAAACAATCTCCACGAAGGATAGAGCTCTGCAGAGGTGCAACTCGAACGTCGTGGAGTCCGAAGTCGGAACGCGGAGTGGTCCAATAAAATGAACCAATCCCTTCCATTCCGACTTTGGCATTATGCGACAAACCTTCGCCGCACGATGCGGCGAAATTACCAAGCAGGATGCGTTTAATCTATGTTAACCTCGTAGCGGTCAATTCAATTTACCGGTGAACCAAAACAGTTCCGTGATCAAAGTAAAGCTGCCATTGGCATTTACGAGAGAGCCTTACACGATCCGAGTAAAAACTTCTGTTCTTGTCATTTACGTTTCTGAACGACATTATCCGCGAACTTTCCGGTTCGAAGGACCGTCTTGGATTGCCTTGGCAGGTCGCTTGCAGCCCAGTATTCAAGTGGTGCGAGAATTTTGACTGAAAATGGGTCAGGCGTGTAAGGCCCGTTCGTAAAAGACTGTGCCGACGCAATTCGATCGAAAACAACTGCCCAATTCGAGGATCACAAAAAGGGTATCATGAAACTAGCCGAAGCGCTCATCCTGAGAGCGGACATGAACAAGAAGATTGCGTCTCTGACCGAACGCATCAACGGAAACTGCAAAGTCCAAGACGGCGAGGAGCCTGGCGAAGACCCGCAAAAGCTCCTCATCGAAACCTTTCGTATCCTGCAGGAACACGAACAGCTTGTCTGCAAAATCAACGAGGCAAATCTGACGATCAAACTCCCGAACGGCAAGACCATGATGGAAGCCCTCGCGGAACGGGATAGGATTACCAAGCAACACGCGATCCTCAAAAGTGCGGCATCCAGCTCTCGGAATCAAGGCTCTTACTACAGCAACAGTGAAATCAAATGGAAGGCGGTCATGAAAGTAGACGGCCTTGAGAAGCAAGCTGATGACATCTCCAAGAAGCTTCGCGAATTAAACACTTCCATCCAAGCAGCCAACTGGGCTTCCGATCTTCCTGAATAGCAGGAAGACGAAGTCCATTTTTGAAACACGGTTCCGGGCGAGCGTGAAGACCTGTTCCCAGCGGGTTGAAAACTACTGGGCACCACGGACGCTGCGGGTCACGTCCAAACCTTTACCAATCTGGCCCCCAGACGCTTTACAGACTTACCAAAGTACAAGTAATTCGTTACCACCTCACGCTGACGGAACCGTCTTTTTTTACCTTGTTGCTTAGCCGCTGAGCAGAATCTAAATTGTTACCTATAGGGCCGTTTCTAAAGCAAAAAACAGTTGGAGACAACTGTTCTACAATGGGCACGATGAACAAGTGAAGCAACGAAGGGATGGAAAGAAAGTTCAGAATTGGCATAAGCCCCCGCATGCGGACGCGCTCAAACGTCGGTTTGTTCGTAATCGCCATCAAACCCTCGATGAGATCGAGACGGAACCCAAGTACGATCAATACTGGAACTATCGAAATCCAGGCGGAGTTGTCGATTTTGGCCAGGGCTTCGACGATCCATTTGATGCTAAAGAAAGCCGAATTCACTTGCTTGTTCGGCAAGTTTGCTTGGACCTACAGTCCAGCCCTACTCCATTGCTTCCGCGTGAATGGATTCAGGAACTGCCACCGGTCGAGTATGAGGGAACAGAAGAATGCGAAAACGAACCAGCCGATGCCGTCGGGATCGAGACTAGGCTGAAGTCGTTCGTCGATCTACTGAGCAAGCCAGTTCTGGAAAAAGGTGAACTCTACGATTTGCTGACTTCGTCCATTGGAGATTCCGAAAATTTAGCGGCCTTCGAATTACTTCCTGGCTACATGTATGAAGGATATCTTCCTGAAGGTGTCGACGATCCTGAAGGCGAAGCGTACTTCATTGAACAGTATTCTCAGTACGAGACGAAGGTCGCGTTGCTCTTGTTTTCCCCGTTTTGGATTCGTAGCCCCAAGACCTGGGACAAGACAAATGGAGTTTTTGGTCTGATCCGCCATCTGTTTGCAAGATACGAAGCTCCTCCATTTTTGATTAAGGGATGGCTTACGTACGATTTTCTGCCAAGGTTGAAATGGCTCCTTTGGTACATCCAGATCTCAGCAGGTGGAAGCCTGCGAAAGCTTGGCGACGTATTTGGATGGCGAATATCCAATCGGTTGCAGCACTTTCTATACTCAGTCCCGAAGAACTCCTATACCGGGGACGCTTGTACCTACGCAGAAGTGATGAGACTGGGTGGTAATCTCGTGGATTTTAGTCGGCTTAGAGGGTCGCATGCATTTGTGATTGATCCGACAGAGCCGTCTGCTGTTGAAGGGTTCTCGTCGTTCTGGGAAAGCACCGTTTGTTGGCTGATTTCAAACCGCGATTCGATGGACGAACATGGTTGGATTTCTGGCGTAGAACTGCACATTGCAAGAATACTCGACTGGGGGCTATTTCAATTCCATGAGTCTCGAAATGGAGATGGAGTCCAATTCTCTTGGCGAGGTCGAGCATTGAGCGCAGTAGCTGCACGTTGCCAAGAATGGGAACAAGCTCTTTACAGTGGACGGTCTGGGGCAGCCTTCAAGTGGGATAAGCAAGGATGGGATTGGGAGCACTCAGTAACGGTAAGTGAAAAATGGAAGATCAGTGAATTGACGTCAACCGAAGAGCTGGCCCACGAAGGCCAATGCATGCAGCACTGTGTTGCGTCCTACGACGGTAACTGCCTTAATGGTTTCGCCTCGATCTTCTCTGTCAGCAGGAACGGTCACCGTCGCTTAACCATCGAAGTGGATCCGCGAACCAAACGAGTCGTCCAAGTGCGAGGTCGAAAAAACCGCAATCCAACGCACGCGGAAGCGGATGTCGTGTTGCAATGGCTTGCCGACATCGTGCAAGGGAAGTAACTAATGAGGTAGAAATCCATCTGCCTAAGATTCTTTTTTTCGCAGGTTTCCACTAGATATTTGGCTCGTAAGCCAAAAGCGGAGGGCACGGGGATCGAACCCGCAACCCCTTACGGGGCACTTCATTTCCAATGAAGCCGCTAGCCATTCGCCTACCCTCCAGACAAACGTCACCGGAAAGCATATCCTAGCGTCGACGATCGGCAAGTCGCGTCCCCTGATTTTTCTACGGATTCTCACATTATGGCATTTCCAGCTTGGGTATTTCGGTCCAATTCGACCGCCTTTGATCTCGTCCAGATTCAAAAAAAATCTTACGAGGTTGCCGATATTCCAGACGATCATGTCCTGATCCGGGTGCGAGCTGTTTCGCTCAATTATCGCGATTTGATCGGTTGGAAAAACCTTGCTGGCCGAAAACTAGATGGACGAGTGCCTACATCCGACGGCGCGGGGGAAATCGTGGCTTGCGGATCCGCCGTCCAACAATGGAAAGCAGGCGATCGAGTTGCCGGCTGTTTTTTTCAAGCCTGGCAGTCGGAGCCTTTCGATTCGATCCATCATAAGAAAGACTTGGGAGGCACTTTGGATGGCATGCTGCAAGAATTTGTGTGTTTGCCAGAATCCGGTGTCGTCGCCATCCCCTCGCATATGAGCTTCGAGCAAGGTGCCACTCTCCCCTGTGCCGCTCTGACGGCGTGGTACGCTCTTCGATGCCGAGGGGGACTTCGCAAAGACCAAACCGTTTTGTGTCTTGGTACAGGCGGGGTATCCATTTTCGCATTGCAGATCGCTTCGAAAATGGGATCCAAGGTCTTCATCACCTCCAAGGATCACGAAAAGCTGGCAAAAGCGAAAGAGCTAGGTGCGTTTGAAACCATCCATTATTTGGAGACGCCAGAATGGGGAAAGGAGATCCTGAAGCGGACACAGGATCGCGGTGTCGATCACATCGTGGAGGTGGGTGGGCCAGGAACGCTGGAGAAATCCATGCAATGCATCACAGCAGGTGGGCACATCGCCTTGATCGGCGTGCTCACTGGTTTCGGAGCCTCCAACACCAGCTTGTTTCCGTTGCTTGCGAAAAATGTACGGCTCAATGGCATTTATGTCGGGCCACGAGATCAGTTCATGGCCATGAACGCATTCATGGAAGAGACTCAATTCGAGCCAATCATTGACCGCGTATTTGAAATGCAGCAAGCATTACAAGCTTTCGAGTACCTCGCAAGCGGAAAGCATTTTGGTAAGGTTGTTGTTCGTGTTGGAGCCTAAAGCAATCCATCCCCTGGAAAGCGCAGAGTCCTACAAGCAAAGTTAGGTCTAACCCTAGGCTTTTGTTACTTGGCGATGCTCTTCGCGGACGGCCACTTTGCCAGCCTTCAATTGACTGGTAACAAAAGCGATTGCGGCTTGCACGTCGATCCCTCGGCTACACGAAAAGATGTCGAGGCATACCGCTTGATGCTCGGGCCATGTATGGGCGGCGAGGTGGCTTTCCGCAATCACCACCACTCCTGATAAGCCGTAAGGTGAAAACTGGTGGAAGCAGCTTTGCACGACGGTTGCCCCTGCAAGTTTGGCGGCGTCCACAAGAATTTGCTCCAAGACCATAGGGTCCGTTGGAATCGCTCGGCATTCCGAAAAATCAATAAGCCAATGCCAACCTACAATGATGGATTGAGACAAGAAATCAACTTTCTATCGAAGTAACGCAGAGTTGCAATTCGAGGTATTTCGCTTTCATTCGTTCCGTGAAGTGGTGAGCTTTGCATCACGACTACCAACCAAGAGCTCAAAAATGGGGGATGCTATCAAGGTTGTAACCACGGCCATAATGACCAACATAGCGAATAGTTCCTGACTGATAATCCCGCGCTGTAAACCAATATTGATAATAATCAGCTCCATCAATCCACGTGCATTCATCAACGTGCCTATCCCGAGCGCTTCGCGTTGCGGAATTCCGCTCCAGCGAGCAGCCAGCCAACAAGCACCAAACTTGCCTAGAACGGCTGCTACCAACACCAGCCCGCTCAATGCCCATAGGTATCCACTATTGAGTAAACCAATTTTGGTGTTGAGGCCCGAGTAGATGAAAAACAATGGAAGCAGTAATGCAACCGCCAATGGCTGAATCCTTGCAATCAAATCGCGACTCATGATGCCCCGTGGCATGCATGCCCCCATGACGAAGGCGCCGAACACGGCGTGCAAGTGAATCATGTCGGTGAACCATGCTCCCATCGCCATAAACGTTAAGCCAACCACCAGCCCCGAATCGCTGAGCCCTTCTTCCGAATCGCACCACAGGAACTTCAAACGCTCCAAAAGCGGACGGACCACCAGCGTTGCAACCAGCACAAACCCGCTCCCCCCTGCAATACTCCAAATCGCATTGCTAGAGCTGCCATCGAAACTGGCTAAGACCAGCGCCAGCAAGCACCAAGCCATCGCATCATCGATCGCCCCCGCACCAATGGCGACCGTCCCCATCAGAGTGCCCGTGAGGCCTTTGAAATGAATGATGCGTGCCAGCATAGGAAACGCTGTAATGCACATCGATGCGCCCAAGAACAACATCGCTTCGCTCAATTTGACTTGCGAGGGAAACAAACTCGTGTTGTTGAAGAAGTACCAAGCTAGGCCCGCCCCCAAAAGGAACGGAGTTACCATGCCTGCCAAGCTAACCGCCAACGATTTTTTAAAATGCGATCGCAATACCTCCACTCGAAATTCCAATCCCACGACAAACATATAGAGCGCGAGGCCTAGCTGAGATGCCGGAAACAAGTACGACTGGGTGTCGCGAGTGGTCTGGGAGCGGTCCCAAGGAAAGACCGACTTTTGGAGTTCCGGTGCCAAAAGTCCAAACAGCGAAGGCCCAAGAAGCACGCCCGTGATCATTTCAGCCACCACCTGAGGTTGCCCAAATCGCTTCGCGACAATGCCAACCAATCGACATGCAGTCAGAATAATCCCGATTTGCAGAAAAAATTGAACGGCGAGCTGTACGTTATTGGTTGCATTCATGGTTTCGAAATATAGTTGTTCAAACAACCATTGTCCAGATGTAGGGTTTCGGTTGATCAACTTTCAAGCAGATCCACACTTGGTTTGCCACCGAGACCTCGCGGACTTGGTTTCAGATCCTTGTCTAGGGCGTTCTTGTTGGTCTTTGATTTGCCCTAAAGTGGAAAGGATTCGTTTCCTATCCAAAATGCAACCGACGATTCAACGCGTGCTCAAAAAATCAGCCGTTCAGGGAAAGGGATCTGAAACAACCCTTAAAACGATGCTCGGGTGGAGCAGGTTTCCGGTAAACAGTCAGACGGCGATAGAAGCAAAGTCTTGGACGGTTCATCATTGCCAAGGAAACAGGCACTTCAAAATCGATACGTTGCACCGATGTTCCGTTACCGCCCATTGCGGTGTCACAATGGGTGCTGAACCGACATTCCGGCAAATGCACAACAATCCGTGACTTTGGCACACGGTGAGCTTACAGAGTCTAAGGAGAACTGACAGCATCTCGCTTCTTAAAGGTGTATGCCTGAGTTCAACTGGCCTAGGCCCTAAGGTTAGTCCATAACGAAGCGTTACGCCGAAGACAACTTCGCGAAACGCAAGCAAACCAATTCATTTAACAGAATCAAATTGCATTCTGATTCTACGAGGCATTCAAATGGAGCTATTGTCCTTTCGCATTTCCGCAACTTCCAAGACCGATGCCGCAGCAACGGCCGTCCAAGATTCGCTTAAGTCCTTCGTGAAGCTCACAGTGGCTGCGTTTGATCGTTGGCGTGCATCTTGGATTTCTTTAGTCAGCTACTTGTTGATCGTCGGGGGAATCTCGGTCTACGATATCTACCTAACCATCCGATATGCCGAATCGCTTGAACAATATGAAGCAAATCCAATTGGACGTTGGTTGATGGGGCTGGATCAACTGGCTCGAGCCGAATGTCCCGACGTCTCATTGTTTATTGGGTGTAAGACCGTTGGCACTTTATTGGTTCTGGCCGTAATTGCGACCCTTGTCATTCGGTGGGCTCGATTGGGACATCCGATTGCGATGGGTGTATCGCTGTTTCAGATAACCCTTGGGTATTTTCTTACCTTCTCTTTGACGACTAGCTTCCAATGAGCTGCAGAATATCCCGGATATCGTATTGCTTCCTTAAGCCCTGAGAAAAGTCCTGAGAAAAGCTTGGTTGGCTTTCAAAATGGACCGGCGATGGAAAAGACATGCGGCAAGCCCAGATCCAATCGCAATGCTTAAGACACTACCCCAGCCAGTTAGACGTAGGGATAAACCGGCCGAATCGATCGTCTGCAACACCAACAGAGTTGTTCCAAAAGAGATGAAGGCATGTACGAAGGCCAAGCCGATTGCATACGAACCCCATCTCCAAGATGTCAATTTTTCGGGAATTGGCTTATCTAGGTCGCGACTGATTTTGAGACTCTCTTGCTGAACCGACGGGTTCCAGGCAAAGCTAGCCACACCAAAAAAGCTTGTCAGCCATGGCAGAAGAAAACTCATGGGAACCAACATGGATGCGAGACCGCTCCATCCATTCCATGGCACGTCCACTCTGTGCCAAAAGAGCAGATAGGCAATGGCTCCGTTGACGACGGCATTGATTGCGAATTCGCGAGGTAAAGCGACTTTCCAAATGAAATCAGCCACTCCCATCAGACTTTATCGCTTTCGTTTTGCCCTTGCTCGTTGCTGCCGTGCTTTCCATATCTAACGATTTTAGATATGAATCGCTGAACCACCATCGACGGTAATCGTCTGTCCTTGAATCAGGTCGCTCAGCGGACTTGAAAGGAAGAGGACCACGTTCGCAACATCTTCCGCCTCCAACGTTCGAGTTCCCATCATCGACTTGTGAACTCGGCCCTCAAACATTTGATCTGCACCTGGCAACCTTTCCGTCGAATCGGTTCGCACGAGACCCGCTTTGACGACGTTCACGTTGACTCCCAGCCCCCCAAGCTCCAAAGTCAAGTGACGAGCAATGCTTTCGAGGGCAGCTTTGGAACCGCCAATCAACCCGTACATTGGAAGTGCGATATCGGCTCCATGACTTGATATCGTCACAATCTTGCCTCGGTACGGTCGGTTCGCCAGCAAATGCTTACTCGCCCGAGCCAAGTATATCAGCGACATCACATTGGTCGCCATCGCATGCTCAAAGTGCTTCGCCTTGGAATCCAGCAATTGACGGAAACCGCCCGTTGCGGCGTTGCTCACAATGATGTCCAGTTGACCGATTTCACGATCAACATAGGAAACCATTTCGTCGACATCATCCTCCTGACTAACATCGGCTTTGATGATCCATACGCGTCTTCCCATAGCCCGGATGGCTCGCGCGGTCTCCAGTGCAGCTCCACGGCTGGTAACGTAATTCAAGACGATATCCGCCCCAGACTGCGCTAGCTTCAGCGCCGTCGCTCTTCCGATTCCACGTGAACCACCTGTGACTAACGCGACTCGATTCGTGATGTTGATCATGACTACCCTAAATGATGTAAAACAAGTGTGGCTTGGAATCCTCGAAGCAAGGCAACGCAACCACCTGCTTGATCTCGAATATCTATATCGAAGATTGCTTTCGATTTTTCAAATGACTTTAATTCGATAGAAGCGAAAAGCTGTTCGCCAACCTTGCATTCACCGACGATCGCCATCGATTCTACCCCCAGCGGAATTGCTGCCAAAGATGGGTCGCGAATCCACGCGAGGATTCCGCAAGCGAAAAGTGAGCTGTCGATAATCCCCATGGGAGAAATCCAAGATCCTTCGCGTGCTCCACCGAGTTCTTCGTTGGCTTTGACGTGCAATCGAGCTACCATCCCGCCTTCAATGTACTGAACTTCACTCAGGCACCGAAAGGCAGGGCCGTGATGAATAATCATTTCTGAGCCCGGGTACTCAACCCCATGCCAAACGGCTCCGACATCCGATACGACCTTGGTTCCGCACTCAGGCTCAGCGGATGCATTCAAAACCGCTTTGGCGATGACTCGACTGTCATCCATTAATTTGCCCTTCGAGTCGACAAACGAGTAGACCAACTT
Source organism: Pirellula sp. (assembly GCA_044359895.1). Taxonomy (GTDB): domain Bacteria; phylum Planctomycetota; class Planctomycetia; order Pirellulales; family Pirellulaceae; genus JBKCUI01. The sequence continues at coordinate 20,401 of JBIKLJ010000033.1, read as the reverse complement.
CGCGTCGAATCCAACGTCCATTTTCCTGATCTGAACTCGGACATTCTTTGGTTCATCATCAAGGAACTTCAGTCCGTTGACGATCTGCAACTGATCGACAGAAATCGTTGTGCCGCTTGGCACAAGTTCGCACTCGGCAGCCACTTGCAAAAACATCTCGGCAATAGCGACGATGGGCAACAAAGGACGCCCGCGGAACAAATGCTGCGACAAAAAGGGATCATCCTTGGGTACTAACCCAATTTGGTATTCAATAACGTCGCTTTGGTTGGTGTTTACCAACCGCTTTGGAGAAAAGCTCCACGATCCCTTATCCGCAACGTTCTTCTCTGCGACGGCGAAAAGGCGAACCGATACCTCTGGTCGATCTTGCTTGTACCATTGCATCCAGGACTCGACAGCCGACGGAAGACCTGCTGCATGCTGATGGGGCTCTGCGTCGCTTAAAACCGTGAAGTGCGTAAGTTGATCGGGCCGAGTCAATTCCATGAGGCTCGCGACCAATAAAACTTGCTGAGAAGCATCCAAGGTAGCCTCGTTCACGAAACAAACTTCGCGAATACGATCACCGCATTCTTTTCGAATCATGCTCACCTGACGCTGCAGTTGACTCAACCGGTCTGTAGCGTTAGATGAATCGCTGGCACGCAGATCTTCGAAGCGAATCTCCAATATCTTAGTTTCAAGATCCTTCCCGACAAAGCTTGGCTTCACGGATTGTGAACGTGGTGTCGCCGAGGAAACATGGACCAACAAACCGACCGGCTTGGCGTCACGGGAGAGTTTGTTTAATTCCGATTGGCGAGTCAAAGACGGACTACCCAAATTCTTTTGGATCCGATACCTGCCTTGGCGGTTGTGCGAAACAAGTTTCGAACCGTCAGCGATCATAGCCTCTCGGATCAAACAGCTTGCTCTTGCGGACGCGGACATATCCGTCGCAAGGTCAACCACTTTCATTTCAATGGATCGGCCGGGAGCGGCTTCTTGAATAGCCAGGTGCAGCAAACTGTTGGGGTTCTTAAACCCATGACCATTTGCTTGAAACCCAGAGAGACTCGCGGCGACAACAATTTGTACAGTCGAAGAATCCGCGGTCGACGCTCGCGATGACGCCAACCCTGCATGAAGTCCCTGACTTCGTCTTACAGCGTGAAGATGATGCTGCCACCCTCGCGACATATGATTGTCCGCATCCAGTTCACTCAGAAAGAACAGGGTGGTGTGCCCCGATTTGGCGAACGGAATCAGCGTTTGCTCTTCCGATTCCACCGCAGCGCGCCAAGGCATCCAGCGGTAGCCAACCCCGTGTTCTGCAAGTTCGTTGCATAAGGCCCGTCCGACAGGATGGTCGCCTACAAGAATAACATCACCCAGCATTGCCAGCGACAATTCCTGGCTTAAATCAGCTGGCGACTGGCCCAAGCTATAGGAAACTTCGCAGCTCGCCACACCCTCGTGCTTAGGCGAGTCCTTGTTCGAAACATTCTGTTGCACCTGAGTCGGGGAAGCCACCGAGCTTTCAATCGATAGGGGCGTTACCGGATCGGCAAAGAACATTTTGTGATATCGCCAATCGGTAATAATCACTTCGTTTTCGAAAGTCCTATGAACCAGCTCTTTCATGAAGTGATCCACACCCTCATTCACCGGCATGAATCGCATGGTAGCCAAGAGCTTCGAGTGCTTCGTTTCTGGTCGAGCGGCCATTCCGACTTCGTCCCACGAATGCCAATCCATGGCCACGGCGTGCACTTCAGGGCGTTTGGTTTGATAGCGGGCGACCACTTTTGCGAGCCACTCGTTCGCAGTTCCGTAATCCGTTTGCCCAATAGCACCGTACCTTCCGCTGATGGAGGTGAAGGCGACGAAGGAGCGAAGAGGGTCTGTCGCGGTAGCTTGCATTAAATGGATTGCGCCGAGCACCTTGGATTCTAACGTCCGCATCACCAGCGGTAGCTTTTTCCCGCTGAAACGGCTGGCTTTTTCGTAACCAGCACCATGGACAACGCCCACGATAGGCTCACCCTGGCCGCGAATTTTATCCACCAACCGCGCAACATTGCCCAATTGAGATATGTCACAAGCGTGGTACTGAATTCGGATCCCCTGAGCCGTCATGGTCATCAAATTCTTTGCGATTTCGATAGCCTTCTCGGTAGCATTCCAAACGTCCGCCGGAGTTTTCTTTTCTTCAATTGCCTTCCGAACAATGCTGGATCGAAGCTCACGCGTTTGCATCGGATCCAAGGAAAGCCATTCTTGCGGAACTTCAGGCAGGGGACTCGAGCCTACCAGATGGATTGTGCCGCCGTGAAGTTTACCGATACGCTTTGCGATTTCAGCGGTCACACCGCGAGCTCCGCCCGTAACAATCCAGCATCCCTCTTTGCCAAAAGGTGTTCTTTGGTCGGAAGTAAGCGATAGCGGGGCATGCACCATCCGCAAAACGTGCCGCTTGCCATTGCGATAGGCGAGCTCAGCTTCTCTTTCTTTCGAATCGATCTCGCGAAAAATCAATTCCACTTTCGATTCGTCGGAGCAATCGGGATCGAAATCGATTGCTTGGGTTCGAAGATCGATCCCAACGGTGACACTCCGTTCCAGAAACATCGCCTTCGACAAGCCGCTCCATGCACCACCATAATGCTGATCGGATTGACCCGCTATACCAAGATCCCCGCCCATGCTTGTTACGGCAACGAACAGCATTGGACGTTCGCGGGTGGAGTCCGGGAATGCAGAAAACCATTGTTGGGCAACAAGATAAGGTGTTAGAACCAATTCTTGCCAATGACTTGCATCGACCAAAGCACTTCCCGACACCTTGTTAGTCGATGGTTGCACGAAAAACAGATGATCTGGCTGCCCCATTCGCGAAACGCAGTCTTGCCATTGAGACAAGACAGATTGAGCGTCAGACGAGATCTCAAGAATCGCAACTTGAGCGCCGCGCAGAGCTAAACGCTGGGACAGCAGTTGGCTGGTTGTACCGCCCCCCAGTAGGATCACTTTCGAATCGCGAATTAAATCCGTTCCAAAACCTTCCGAGGGGATCGGCATTTCAATCAAACGAAGCCCAAGTCGGGTACAGATCAAATCGGTGTCACCCAACGGAGGATTGTCGTTGATGCTGTTGCCTTTGGCGGCAAGCTCGGTCGGCTCGATAACAAACGCACTCCTGTCGACGTTAGCTGCGGTATGATTCACGGCCGGCAGTGCGCTGGGCACCATCTCTTTTCGGTTTTGATGCACCTTGGGGAGATCCCCTTCCTGCACATGGTTTAGGAACGAGCTAAAGTGTAACTCGACAGGCTGTTCCACTGTCGTGGGATGCCCGCCTAGTTGAATCGAAGCAAGTGCATGGTAGTTTTGTGGGGAAAGTAGAACCGCCCGATGCGATTCCAGCTCCATCTGATTTGGCTCTTCGGCCATTCGCGATTCGGCAATAGAGGCCATCGTTCGAGTCGTCACCTTGCTCCAAACCGCTTCCATGTTGCTGCTCGATCCGTTCAGTTGACGCAACAATTGCGAAGGATCGCATGTTGGATGGCCGTTGACTTCATTGCGAGTCCGAGATTTCTCAGACATTCCTTTTGCGGAAACAAAGAATGATTCGCTGATCGGAAGTAAGTCAAAGCGATTGTCATCGTACTCGATGTACGTGCCGCGTTTCGATTTGGTGTCCAGAATCAATACGCCCCAATGGCCAGTTCTCGCAATTCCCTCCAACACTTTGGCCGCAGATTCCAGACTATCCGATTCTCGCAGCACGCGAAGCGTCACGATGGACTGTAGAAGTCCTGGCTGGAAAGTCTTTTTGCGGGAAGAGATTACAATGCTGGAGATAGAGATTCCGGCTTCATTCATCCCAAGCAGACCTCCGATTTGGCCTTGGGAACCAGCGACAACGTGCTTCAGGTATCCCTTGGGAGCGTGCTGGGAGAACTGCAGTTGGGCCCAAGCCGCGTTAGGTTTGGCTGCAACTTGATCGTGGAAACCATGAAAAGCTAATCCGTCATTCTTGGCCGTTGGAAAAGAGACGTAATGACTTTGGCCACCGCTTCGATTCTCCTGGAGCTCAATGTTCCATCTCAACAACGATTCGGGGGTAACTTGACCTTGAGCAGCCAACAGTTTCAATTGCGGCTGATATTCGATCCCCAGCAGAATGTCGCTTTGAGCGAGCAGATCCGAACGATACTTCGAAACAGATGACTTCACCGGTTGGGTCGCGATCAGCTGAATCGTGTCCACGAACGAGTTCTGTTTCTTAGTTGAATCATCAATCTGCATTCGACTTTGGCTTTCTTTGCTTAATGGATCAGCGATCATGCACGCTTGAATTGAGGGTGAGCATTGAGGTTTTTGTCCTAAAGTCCATTGCATTGAAATTTGGCTAGCGTACGACAAGTGCTGGAAAATCTCGACAGCGGCGCGAACGTAAACCAATTGATGAGCGCAGTCGGACTTGGGATCGTCTGTAGCCACGCAAATGATCTCTTCTCGGTCCTTGAATACATTTCGATTTAGCCCAGTCAGAACCTGCCCCGGCCCAACTTCAACAAACAAATGGACCCCGTGGTTCGACAGGGACTCAAGCATGTGAGTCCAGCGAACAGGTTTCACAAACTGCTCGACCAGATTGAGTCTCAGCTTTCCAACATCCTGAACGTAACTTTCGGACACGCTGCTAAACAGTGGACATGCGGGAGCTTGGATGGACAAATCGCCAACAAAATCGTTCATCACCGCCGATGCAGACTTCATCAGGGGCGTGTGGAATGCGAATGGTACATTCAAGGGAACTGCACGAATACGGTTCTTCTCCAGAAACGATCTAGCCAGTACAAGTCCAGCTTCTGTTCCACCGATGACGGTCTGACTGGCGGTATTGCAGTTGGCAACGAAACACTGCCCATCGGTGCTGTTGCACGCAAAGTTCGCCGTTTTTTCATCGCAGAATGCGCAAAGCAATCTACCGGGAATAACTTCCGCTTGGCTCACGGAATCGCTTCGCATGACCGAGGCCTGCATGGCGGTACGGATATCCCAACAGCCCGCCCCAAACATGGCTCCGTATTCGCCAAAGCTGTGACCAGCAATTCGATTTGGGACAATGTTCAGAGCTTTTAGTTTCGTGGTAAGCAGAACTTCACATCCAAGAATTCCAAGCTGGGTCCTACGAAGTTCGACCCCCAATAGCCCCGGCGCATCCTTCACAATTTCCTCGAAGGAATGAAGCCCCAATGTTTGGACAATGCTATCCAATTGCCCCTTTACCAACTTGCAATCTGGATCCGAAGTGACCAACGACTCAAGCATACGAGGGTATTGCGACCCTTGGCCAGAATAAACAAATGCTATCTCGGCATTGGGCGAACTACCCTTTTGTGCAAAGAAGACACCTTGGTTTTGTAGGCTACTTAAGGATCGATTTTGATCCAGTGCATGAATTGCCATCCCCAATTTGGTCGACAAAGCCTTTTCGTCCGATGCAACGATGTTCAATCGATATCGATAAGTCGACCAATCACTAGTACGGCGGTTCTCAAGATTCTGTGCTGAAGCCCCCTGCCGCGTGCATGCCTGCAAATCGCTAAGAAGTTCCGAAATGGTATCTGCCCCGAATCGAACCCAACCTGGATCTGCTGCATTGCGTCCCTTCAGGTTCAGACCAATCGCGTTCGTTGAAATAGCAATCTTCGTTTCTGGTGGCTTTGCAGCATTCTGGAGCGCGGCAACATTGGTCAGCAATAATCCTGAAACACTATTCTCGCAAGCGGCGTGAACGACCACACTGCTTGGGAAGTCCGCCGTGCCATCACCGATTGGATTGCTAACTGCAGGGCAAACCACATTGTCGTACCGATCTCGCTTTGCTGCTTTCGCAGCCGCTGGAACTGTCCGTTGCGATAGGGCCAGCGATGCCCGAACAACCGCCATTAAGCTTGCCGCTCCAAATGTCTCACCCACTTGTTCTTTCAACGAGCAGACAGGAATCGGTTTTGCAGTCAAAGGTCCAAAAACCTGAGAGATCGATTCCAGTTCGTGGGAATCTTCGTCGGTGCCGTTGGCGCAGGATTCTACATACTGGAGGGTTGTGCACGATGTTGCTGCGAGTTGCCGTACCAGTGCTCGATCCACTTGAACGTAGGCATCTTGCAATTTCTCATGCCGTGCTGTCTCGATGGAATGGATTACAGAATAGATTCGGTTGCCATCGCGTTGGGCATCGGAGAGTCGCTTCAGTACCAACACGGCTACACCTTCGCCGGGAACCAGACCTTCAGGATCTTTGTTTCCCACCGAGTAGCTTCCCGAAGTATTAAGCCGACGAGAATCCATCATTTGATCAAATACCATTTGACCGCAGCTACGTTGCCCCGCGGCGCAAATCATAAGGTCGGAATCACCTGTGCGCAAAATATTGATGCATAGATCCAGCGCAGCAAGACCGGAGATCCCGCCTGAGTCGATCGCGCTACCGCCGCCCATGACATCAAAGGTCTTGGTAATTCTTGATGCGAGCGTGGAACTGGTGAAGCTGCCAGTTTCGTCGATAAGCGCCGGCATGCGTGCCAATAACAAAGATTGATATGCATCAATGGTCTCTTCAATTTTTTCAGTTGGCCAACCTTGCTTCGAAAGTTGGTTTTGAAGTTTTTCAGAAAACTCGGGAAGGCGAAGTCCCATCTGCAATTGGTTACCGAATTCGCCACCGAAAACACTTCCAATTACAACCCCAGTGCGTTCGCGTGGTATTTGGTCGGCCTTCATGCCTGTATTACGAATAGCTTGATCGACTGCGTCGAGCAACATGAACTGAAGCGGGTCGGCTGCCTCCACTTGCTTAGGCGGAACTTTGTGTTTTCGCCAGTCGTACTGGTAGTCCTCGAGGAATCCACCCAAGAGCTTTGCGCTTCCATCGGACTTTACCGAATCCCACCGCGAATCGTCCAACTTGAGGCGTTCCGCAGGAGGCGACGACAGCCAAACCTGGCCATTGACCACTGATTTCCAGAATGAATCTGTCTCAAAGCCCGCTGGGGAAATGACTCCTAAACCGATGACAGCAACTGGCTCGTTTCTATGGGCAGAAGACGTTAGATTGCGATCCGATGCGAAGCTGGTTCCGGCCTTTAATCTCGCGGTGGCGTTCAGCTCGCAATCAGGTTCAAAGTATTGATCACGATTGGTCGAGCAATACTCATCGATCACAATATGAGCGTTAAGGCCACCAATACCAAACGCATTCACACCCACTCGCCTTGGGTGCGATTGGCTGGGAGATTCCCAAGCAGCTTTGGCAGGTGGAACTACCAATGGGGAGTTCGCCCAGTCAACCTTCGCATTAAGCTCACCAATATAGGCGACTGGCGGGATCGTTTTGTGCTGGATTGCAAGCACCGCTTTCACAAGGCCAGCGAGCCCGGCGGTTTCCAAGGTGTGTCCGATGTTTGCCTTGACGCTGCCAATCGGAATTCGTGGTGCACCATTCTCGACGACACTCGAAAACGCTTCCGAGAGAGCTGACATTTCAATCGCATCGCCAACCGCTGTGCTCGTCGCATGCGCTTCAACGTACTGCACACGTTTTTTAGAGAGCGTTTGACCAAACGCTCGTTCGATTGCAAGAACTTGGCCTTCTTTTCTTGGTGCCCAAAGGCTCTTTCCTTTGCCGTCCGAAGAATAGCCGGTTCCACGAATGACAGCGGAAATCGAATCACCATCTTGGATGGCTTTTTCGAGAGTCTTCAGCAATAGGATGACGTATCCTTCCGCGGCAACCAATCCATCCGCCCCAGCGTCGAACGGGCGCGACCCCGTCTTCGATACACTGCCCGCACGCGAGAAAAGGACCAGACTATCAAATTCGACAAAGGATCCTCCCCCGACGACAGCGACATCGATGGCCCCTAAACGCAATGCCTGCGTTGCATAGGAAAGAGCAATCAATGAGGATGCGCACGCGGCGTTCAAGGAAACAGCAGGACCGTTTAGATTGAACGCTCTGCTAATAAGGTACGAGCCTTGAAATGCCTCCAAGCGTTCGGGATGCTTCCGGTCTGTTCCGGGATAATCCATCTTGGTTTGCTGAACAATCGCATCGATAACCATGCGACGTTCTTCCGGCCCCATGGCTGCAAAAGCAGGTACTTCGTTTAACCATTGCGCAGTCTCGGCAACCAGCGAACGATAGACAAGCTCGCCTGTTCGACCGGTCCCACGAGTATGACCGACGTAGACCCCCGTTTTTTTGCCAAGGAACGAATCATCTGTCCAACCAGCGTGCGCGATCGCATCCTCTGTAACACTGACCAGTTCTAATTGAGCCGGATCCGCCGCCGCAATATCTTTGGCGGTCAAATGATGGTTCGAACGCAACCCTAGGTAGGGATCAACGATCCCACCTAGCCGAGTCAAAGTACGCGGTCGAGAGCAAGTGTTGGGATCGAAATAAAGTTGTTGATTCAGTCGACTAGGGGGTAATTCGCCTAATGCTGATTCGCCACTTTCAATCAGTTTCCAATAGGCATCAAGACTGGAACTGCCGGGTAAGCGACAGCCCATACCGACAATCGCAATGGGTTGTTGATGAAATGGTAGCGGCATAATGTACCCAGGCCATGAAGGCTATTGTGCGATCCTGTTAATAATGGCACGAAGCGTCTTGAACTCGTCCATGGATTTAACTCCGAAATCGGACACGTCGAGATCGAAGTGCTCTTTCAACTCACCAAGCATTTGAGCGATCTTGATACTGTCGATGCCAAGGTCTGCTTCTAAATCCGAATCCAGTTCGACAATATCCTCTGGGTACCCGGTTTGCTCGACGACGAAGTCCACCAAGAACTTTTGCAACGCCTCAGGTGATCGATTTCCAGAGCTTCCATGGCGAGCGGGTGCGACAACCGCATTCGTCGGCTGTTCGATCGAGCGTTCGATCGAGGGCGAGGATTGCGTCATGACGGCCGCTGCACCAGAGCCCACTCCCTTAACATCAGTGGCCAGTCCCTTAACATCAGCAGCCACTCCCGTAACGCCAGCCGCCAAGACCGTATCAACGATCATACGTAGGGTCTTAAAGTCGTCCGAGGTTTTGCTTCGGAGCGAGCTAACGTTTAGGCCAAAATGCTCATTCAGTTCGCCCATCATTTGGGCGACCTTAATACTGTCGATTCCAAGATCAGCTTCAAGATCGGCATCAAGCTCGACAATATCTTCAGGGTAGCCCGTTTGCTCCACCACGAACTCGATCAAGAACTTGGTCATCTCGGTTCGCAACCCTTCATCCCCAAGCCCAGGAGCCGTTACTGGGTTGGAGACCTTGGCGATGGGACTTGCCGATCCAACTGGTTGTGCAACGACCGCAGGTGGCAGAGCCTGGGCGTTGGTAGGTGTAGCCGATTTCTGAGTAACGAAATCGGTGGACTTCGGAAGGACTTGGATGATTTGCCGAAGAGTTCTCAGTTCATCCAACGACTTGATCTGGATCTTGGTTAGGTCCAATTCGAACCTTTCCTGCAATTCGCCCATCATTTGAGCGACCTTGATGCTGTCGATTCCGAGATCTGCTTCGAGATCCGAATCCAATTCGACAATGTCTTCGGGGTAGCCCGTTTGCTCCACGACAAACCCGACCAAAAAGGATCGGTATTGCTCCTCGGAAATGGTAGATACGGCTGTGCTAGATACGGAAATGGTCGATACGGCTGTGGCTGGTACTGCGGTGGCTGATTCGACCGGCGGGGTTACTTCCACGGGCTTGGCGAATGCTGCAACGGCTGGCGTCTGTTGAACGCGGCTCTTCCAGGAATCGTGCGAAGTCCCTGGAGCAATGGTTGGCGTGGGGCTAACTTTTGGAGCAGCCGGCAGATGCTGTGCGGTGGAGGCAACGGGGGTTGGTTCTGAATTTGCTTTCGACCGCATTCGATCTCGACGTCGCGCAGTAGCATCGAAATGGAGGATACCTTCCTCGATAACCTCGGCACCTACCACCTGGTCTTCCACATTTCCACGGGATTGACTAATCATTTTTTTCCTTCAACACATCGATAATAACGCTGTAAATGCATTCCCATGGGCTTCCCATTTGCACCATGTTCCGAGTCATTGGACTGGCCGCTGTGGAATTCTCCAGGGCGGCGTGAGCAATGCTCGCAAGACACTCGACCATACCAGATCCACCGGTTAGGTGACCAAATGAGTCATTCGCCGTCTTGAAAATCGGCTCATCCGATTCACCTCCGATTGCACCGAAAGTCTCACGGACGCCTTTTTTACAAGGTTCATCAATCGCAGGCACACCCATGGGGGAGAATCGTACATTTGCAAGCTGGGCTCGATGTTCTGCTTCCAGGTTTGCACGTTTTGCGGACCGTGAGAAGCTAACATCACCCATCGTATCCATGCTGGTGCCAATCCCGCGAATAAAAGCGAGCGGCTTGGATATAGGCGTGTGCCCATGCCGAACCTTTTGCAAGAGCATGACTGCGGCACCTTCGCCGGGGAACGTTCCATCGGAGTCTGGGTGGAGTGCCGATTGGCCATGCTTAGAACCGAGCCAACCATTCGCGGACCAACCTTCAAACTTCATCGGGCCCATATCCTGTTGAGCGCCAATACACACCATGAATTCATTTTCGGTTTGTTGCAGTTGATCGACGCAGTACATCAAAGCAGCCCCGGACGCCCCATGAGCTGCGTCGACAGCAACCGCGCCACCCATCAGGTCAAATGTCTTGGTGATTCGGGAGGCAAGCGAACTGCTGGTGAAGCTTCCGGTTTCATCAAAAAAAGCTGGCATCGCTTGGATGATCTTCTTTCCAAACAAATCCAGAGCTTGTTCGATCGCATTCGCATCCATGCCTTCCGATTGCCAGAGGCTTCGCAGTCGGCGTTGGATATCGGGAATACGAAGTCCCATCTGTAATTGGTTCGAAAAGTCCCCTCCGAAGATGGTGCCCACGACAACTCCGGTGTTCGCCCGATTCCGTGCGGACTCAAGTAATCCTGAAGGGCGAATCGCCTGATCGACCGCTTCCAGAATCATAAACTGCAACGGGCTGGCGCTTGCGAGTTGCTTCGGTGGAACCTTGTGACGCCGCCAGTCGTAAACAAAATCATCCGTGAATCCGCCGATAGTTGACCCTAGCGTGCTAATGGCTGTATTGGGATTAGAAGGTGGCGATATCCATCTTGAATGCGATAGCATCCGTGTGCCTATTCGGTCTTCACGGATGATGCGACGAAACGAATTCCAGTCGAGTGCATTTGGTAAAATACAACCCGTCGCGATGACAGCGATTTCGAAAGGACGGGAAGATTTTGCCACACTTCCATTGGATGGACTATTTTCCTTGGATCGCGTAGGGATCGATCGTTTTCGTTCAGCCAATTCCCCTGACTGCACGACAACGTGCGCATTCAAGCCACCAATTCCAAAACCATTGATTGCGGCCCAGCGTTCACCTTGATCGTTGGGCGTCCATGTAGAAACTTCGCGAGGTACGAAGAATGGAATATCGTTCCAGGGAATTCGCTGGCTCAAATTATTCAGTCGTTGATGCGCTGGATACAAACCGTTCTCCATACATAGGATCGACTTGAGCAAGCCGGCTAAGCCTGCGGATTCAAGAGTGTGGCCAACGATCGCTTTGACGCTTCCGACCGGGACTTTGCGTCCTTTCTCGATCACGTCGGAAAACGAATCCGCCAGTGCTTCCATTTCCGTTGCATCACCAAGTTTGGTGCTGGTTGCATGAGCTTCAACGTACTGAATCGCACGCATCGCATCTCGCGATGCATAGGCGCGGGCGATCGCTTTCATTTGCCCTTCTTTTCTTGGTGCCCAAAGGCTTTTGCCTTTTCCGTCGGAAGCGACTCCTACGCCTCGTAGAACACCATGAATCTTGTCACCATCCTTCAAAGCATCTGAGAGACGCTTCAGCATCAGGACAACGCAACCCTCACCAATGATCAGTCCGTCGGCATCCTCATCAAAAGGTCTTGTATCCTTGGCGCTAAGCGATCTCGCTTGAGCAAACAAGATCAATGAATCGCTGTGGCAACAGGAGGCTCCCGCAGCAACGGCGATATCAATGCGTCTTGCTTGGAGAGAAAGAACCGCAGCATGCAGCGCTTGAAGCGACGATGCACACGCGCCGTTGAAGGCCATAAAAGGGCCGTCCCAGCAAAGACTTTCGGCCACCGCCAGCGCGGCGACCGGTGCCCCCAGAGACGGGCCCCCGGAAGAATCCTTCTTGGGCATATCGCGGCGGACCGATTGAATCAACAAATCCTTCCAACGCCTTCTGTCGATTGCACTCTTTGTACCCGAAGCGGACAAAAGCGATGCCACGGAATCATCTAATAACTCTGCCGCTTGAGCGATGTAGCTTGCATAGGCGAAGTCGCCGGAAAGTGAGCCGCCCCGAGTGTGACCCACAAAGACACCGCCGCGAGCACCCGCCCAGCCTTCTAATTCTCGACCACCGTCGTTACAAGCATCGCGAGTTACCGAGATCAAGTCTGGGAAAACCGTTTCCGGATGATGCTTCCATTTCGCGGGAAGATCCAATCGTTTTTCAAGCGAGACCGGCTCGACTAAGCAAGCCTTGGAGCAGTACGTCTTGAAATCCACCCCTTGCGTCGGATCATAAAACATTTCCCGATCGAATCGCTCTGCGGGAATTTCGCGGATGGTTGGAGAATCATTCCGAATGCGTTCCCAGTATTCGCTGATGGACTTAGCACCAGGCAGATGGCAGCCGCGCCCAATGATCGCAATAGGTTCAAAAGAGGAAACTGGATGCATGCTTCGAAGTAGCGTTCTCGATTTGGCAGCATCCTTGCCTGGGCAACAGTTGGAAAAATCTTGTCCCTCGCCAAAACAACACTACCATTTTTACCTGCGATATCCATCATTCGGGTGGAACCGATTGGGTGAATAAAGCTTTATATGATTCTTGATTTAGCAAAACCAAGGAAACTTATGGTGTAAATGCGGGTGGTGTCTCGCGGGAAGAAAGGCAGTTAGTTGTTATCCGGTTGTAGAGTATGCTTAGCGACCAATTGATGGTCAAGTTTCGATGCTAGCATTGCGAGATTGCTCAACGAGAATTCAGCCTCTGCGGACACCGAGGCTCCATCGGCCGGAATTGCGATTGCGAGGCCAGATCTCACCAAGACTTCAAGCGAATTTTCTTCTAACAGTAGATTAAATGGCATTAGCCAGCTCTCAATGTTAGATTTCCTTCCGTACTGGAACTCCCATTGATCTGCGTTCAGCCCTATCGCAAAATCGCCCCCTCCTGGCCCGACGGCAATCAAATTGAACATCGGTACAAAAGCTTCGCTCGAGGCGTGAAGGCCAATTCCTTTTCCTTGAAGCCACGTAGCCAAAGTGGTTTTTTGTCGAGTCCATTTGGGTTTTGGCCAACCAAATCCCGATTCGATCGCGAAGTCACACATCTTTTGCAGGACCTGGAAGGTCAGGTCCGGGCAAGGCAATTCAGGCATGGCGGTTCGCGTGTTCATGTCCGAATATTCGGGATCGTCGCGCCAATATTCTTTATAAACAGAAATTTGGGACGCAAAAGCTTCGCCCAACGCTCCCCAAGCCGAATCGTTGCTTTGGGGATCTTGGCCATGGCCGTCTTCTTTTCGAATGGACTCGGAAGCCGAAAGTCCCTTTGAATCGGCGGCTTTATTAGCACTGTAAACATGTTTTTCCAGAGCAGCTTGAATCGCTCTTGCGGTCTGCATGGAAGTGACGCGATCCCGAGGAGTCAGGTGATAGGTTTGGCCGTGAAGTTTCAAAGTGGAGATAACTTTCGCCATACAAGCGGAAACCCATTCTACAGGGACGAAATTTTTGGTTTCACTTCCCTCAAGCCCTAACGCTCGCAACATGGCCTGGACCGGGACTTTGCTGCTGGAACCAGACGACTGGTCGCCCGTTAGTTTCTGAAGGCTCAACAAAGCATGCATGGCCTTCAACGGAGCGTAAAACCCATGGTAAGTGCTTGTGTATCCGTTGGTGGAATCGCCAACGATGATCGCTGGCCGGAACACGGTTAACGATCGAAATCCAGCTTCGCGCATTGCAATTTCGGCCGCACACTTACTGGCTTCGTATTCGTTGGCAAAGGCCTGTCCTAGATCCAGTTCTGATTCCAAAATCAGTCCGGTTCGCAGCCCTGCAACATAGGCCGTCGAAACATGGTGCACTTCCTTGATTCCAGCTTTTTTACACAAATCAATCGCGTACTGCACACCGGTCAAATTCGAACGCCATGGTTCGCCATCTTCACGACCGGATTCAAACGTCAGACTCGCCGCATTATTCAGAAGTGAAGTACAATTCTGAGAGATCCAATTTATTTCTTGATCATCGAGACCAAAGTCAGGTGCGGTGATATCCCCTTCCAGAACAACAGGACGAGGTAGCAATCGCCCTAACTGGCGTTCCCAGTAGGCCATAATACGCTCGATTCGGTCGTCCGCAGAAGCATCGCGTTGGCTTCGGGCGACAACACAAACGTTGACGCCAGCAAGAGTTAGATCACGAAGCAGGTATTCTCCGAGAAGCCCTGTGGCCCCCGTCATCAGCAAGTAGCTCATCAAGTGTCTTAATCTGGAGTAGGAAAACAAGTGAAAGGTAGTCTGAAAACTCCATCTTCTGACCCTGGCAAATGATAACTAAGGAAATAACATGCTGCCTAGGGTTTTCCGGAAAAATCTAACTCCTTGGATTTAGAGCACCATAACTTTTAGAAAGGGATCGATCCGATTTTCGCTCAATCTAAAAAAATTCGAAAAGTTGTGGTCTTGGGGGCGGGCCGATGCGGCCGGCAGATCCTTCATTGTCTTTGCGAGGCTGGTTACCACCCCATCGCCTTTGAGCAAGATGAGCCAAAGCTCGCGATTTCACGCGCCTTCTATGAGAGCCAGGAATTTCCAGCCTTGAACACCATGCGTGGTTTTCCGACGGGCCGACCCCGCGTCCAATGGTCAACGAGCATGGAAGCGATTGCGGCAGCGGACTTGATCATTGAGTCCATTGTCGAAGACTTGCCAGTGAAACGGAGCCTTGTGACCGAGATCGGTCGGGTCTGTTCCACGGAAGCCATTCTTACGACCAACTCTTCCTATTTTCTGCCGTCCGCTGTCTTCCAGGGAGTGCCTCATCCGGAACGGATTGCCAGTCTTCATTTTCATGTCCCCCCCTGGTTTGCTACGGCGGTGGATATCATGCCAACCATGCGAACAAGTCCGGCGACCATGGATGCGCTAGAGCAGTTTGTGGTGTCGATAGGACTGACACCGATCCGACTTTTGCGAGAATTCCCTGGTTATATTTTTAACAGCTTGCTTCATCCCTTGTTGGTCAAATCATTAGAGCTTGCACATCGCGGGGTGGCCTCGCCGGAAACCGTGGATCTCGCTTGGCGAGCGGTTACAGGAATGCCGTCGGGCCCGTTTGGCATGATGCAACAAATTGGTATCTCGACTCTCAGTACCATTCTGGACCGAGCGCTTTCGATTTATCAAGACGAAGGAACTCGGCGAGCGCGAGCGTTTCTCGAACAGTGGTCAGGAACTCTTGAGACCTCAACGGATCCGCCGGCTCCGCTTGCGCCCATCCAACTTCCATCGCGAAGTTCGTCGCACCGAAATCAATCCTGCGAATCTTCTTTTGAAACATTCCGACTGGGATGGAAAGAACTAAAGACACTGTCCTTTGCAGCACAGCGATCTTCCGATTCTGAGCCGTTGCAAAGCAGTTCGTTGCAGGTTTCTGGATTCCAAGTTTTCGGTTCATCTCCATTTTCGCGAGAACTATCCGCAGAGCTCCATAGCAACGCGTCCCCAGATTCGTTCGAGCAGATCGAGGTTGGCAAACCGATTGTCTGGGTCATAGAGCCAGCGGAAGTATCGTCCGTGCTGTCTACACAGGATTTTGCGGACAGAATCATTGCTCTGCGTCGTCTGCTCCATACTCATTCCTCCCAGGGTAAGACAATTCAGCTGTACGTGATTCTACCTTTGGATGTCTATGGTCAGCTTCATGGTTCCGCCTGGGGTACACCGGGCATGTTGCGTTCTGTTTGGATGGAGCAATTTGGCCCCGACCTCTCCGTTGCGTCCCCTGCGCAAATCCAAGTTTTGTCGCTTGATTTTGACGAAACAAACGCGGCAATTCATGTCGCAAGGTTGATACGATCGAGTCTTTCTGGAATGCAATCGCAAGTAACAAAGCAAACGGATGACCAGCGTCATGCTGGCCTTGCCGAAGCCTACAGCATGCTCCATCTCCATCGCGACCGCAACGCTTGGTGCCTTCCCAAATTGATGCCGTTGTCAACCTGCCAACGTGGGTGGCAACCCATGGCTCCGGACAGCTTGGAACATGAGCCGTCGAAGGCTCGGCTGGCGCTGGAACTGCAAGGTTCAACATGGATTGTCTCGGGTGGAGGACGTGGCATTACGGCTCAGCTTGCACGCAGCTTAGGCAAGTTCGGCGTTCGGCTTGTTTTGCTAGGTCGAACCCACATCCCGGAAGAGTCGCTATGCGATTGGTCGGAACAAGAATTGGCAGAGCGCAAGCGAGAACGTTGTCGAGACGCATTCAACTCGGGGCTTTCACCCGCATCCGCAGCAAACCGATGTGACTATGAACTTGAATTGTCTCGCAATCTCCATTGGTTGCGACGGCATAACATCGACTTTGAATACCATCCGATCGATGTCACATCGAAAAAGGAGCTGCAGAGTTTTTCAGACGAACTAAAACAGCGCGGCATTCCGATCGATGGTATCCTGCACGGTGCCGGATTCGAGCAGACCACGAAACTGCTTCGAAAAACGGAAGAGTCAATTCACAGGACGCTCGCATGCAAGATCGATGCGAGCAGGAGCCTCGCTTCCCTCATGGGGCGTCAGTCAAGGTGGTTTATCCAATGTGGATCTGTCGTAGGATTTTTTGGGGGCGCCGGGCAGGTTGACTATGCAGCGGCGAATGGTTTTCAAGCCTGTTTCGCGGAATCGCTTTCGGCTCGATGGCCTGACGTCCAGGTGCTTACCATTGCATGGCCGGGCTGGCGCGAAGTTGGCATGGCAGCTCGTCCGGCCAGCGCTTGGTCGCTCGGACGCAGCGGTCATCAGTTGATCAGTATCGAAGAAGGCACGTCGCATTTCATCGAACTCTTGAACGCCAAGGTTTCCGGGTGTGTCCTACTGTTACCCCCTGATGAGATCCCTCTAGCCATTCAATAAAACGATGAGTCATCCCCGAGATAAACAACAGAACCCAGCTATGCCTCATCTACCTTTTGCGGATCCAACTCACTTTGAGTGGTACATGGCGAAAGACGATTCGCCACAGTATCCCATGACTTTTACTTTTGTTTGGACGATCCATGGGCCATGTAATGTTGGCACTTGGGAGCAGGCTCTGCGGGAAGCGATCCAATTGCATCCCTTAACAAAATGCATCATGTCCGAGGATCACAGGACGCGAAAACTGTTTTGGCAAATGACTTCATCGATTCCCAAGGTTCAGCTGTTGGAGCCGACAGCGGGAGCATGGAGCGCCGAATGTTTCAAGAATTGGCAATTCATCGATTTGAGTCGAGAATGTGGGATCAAAGTTGGAATCGTCCCCAAGGGTGATTCCTGGCAACTGATTTGCACATTTCATCATGCTGTTTCGGATGGGATCGGAGCGTTAGAGTTTTCGTCCGATCTGTTCGATGCCTATGAGCGGGCCACACGCAACGAACAGAAGGAAGATGCTTTCGTCAGCTCGCCACCCCGCTTCGCGAAGCCGACAGAAATTGGAAATCTTTCGAATCGACATGTCTTGGATCGTTCCATCCCACATCCGGTAAGTCGATGGACCGCTACCAAGTTCCTGTTGATCGAGTTAGTCAAGTACATGACCCGGCCTGCTCTTCATTTAGCGAGGTTGGCGACAGAAAAAACGACACCTGCGTCGATGGCCAACCGCCACCAGTCTACAGATTCAGTTCTTGAAGGACTTCATCTTTTCCCCATCAGGTTCGATGAAGGGACCACTCGAAACATCAGGCAAGCAGCTCAAGCGCGACAATGCTCTCAGAATGAATTTTTGATTGCGGCTTGCATGAGTGCTCTCGAAAAACAGAAACGAATAGCGCTCGGTTCCAGGAAGTGCTGGATCACGGCCATTCTTCCGATCAACATGCGTCCATCTTGCAAAGGGCGAACCCCCTGCCATAACGGAATCGGTTACTCGATACTTCGAAGAGCCAGCCCGGAATGCACTGACATTTGGTCCAACGCGCAGACGATCAAAACGGAATTGCAAGCGGTTCAAGACTGGAGTCTAGCAGGTTTGTTCTTGGACACCCTCGGCCGAATCCGAAGCTATCCCGTTTGGGTCCATCATCGGATCCTGAAGAAGAGCCGCCCCGGCACCTTCGTTTTCAGTTACATCGGGGCCCCAACCCGGCGATTCCCCACGCGTCGCGCGGTAGGACCAAACGGCTTTACGTTGGGCGATTGTCAAATTCTTGACTTCGCTGCAGCTCCTCCGACACGCCCGGGGACGGAGCTTGCCATCCTGGCTTCGACCTTTGGAACCGAGTTAGTTCTTTGGCTCCGCAGCAGCCCGCAAGGGCTTCCGAATCTCGCAATCGAATCACTCGCCAAATTGATTCGTGACGAAATTGAAACCGCTTTACAACCAAATGTCCCAAACAGCCTTGAAGATTTGATGAAGTTGTAATAGCTGGACGCAAGGGAATCCACTCCGCCTGCGTGGCCCTTAGAATTTCGCTAGTCCAAACAACCGGAAACAATGTATGTTGGAATGAATCTTCTCGCTCGGGTTCTGCGGATTGGATCTTTTACAACAGAGGAATGAAACGTATTCTGATCTGTTATTCTTGAGTTTGGGGAATTCCGAGTTATGGAATACATTCAAACTTTCGATGGATGGTGGGCATATGTTCATCATGTTACTTCCATTTGATCCACTTTACGTATTGATCTGAAGCTATGGCATCCGGACCAACGGACGAGAATGTCGAAAGTACAAAAAGGCACATTCGAGGTTTAGTCAACGAGATCTCGGACCTTTCGAAATCAGAAACACCGGCAGCGGAATACTATCCAGCCGTGCTTCAGCGAATCATTTCCGCCTTAGCTGCTGCGGGAGGTGCTATTTGGCTGGTGGACGATGAAGGAAGCATGCGGCTTGCCCACCAAATTCAGTTGGACCCAACGTTGCTCCAAGCGAACAATGAGCAGGCTCAGCAGCACGGCAGGCTGTTAACCCGACTTTTCTCGCAAGGCCGCGCGGAATTGATTCCGCCCTTATCGGGGTCGGGGGAAGCAGGCGGCGAAAGCAATCCAACTCGGTTTCTTCTGGTCACAGCACCGCTCGTTGCGAATAAGCAATCGGTCGGATTGCTGGAAGTACTGCAACGACCTGACGCACCCGCGGACGCACAGCGTGGATATCTGCGATTCTTGGAGCACATGACCAAATTGATGGGGGAATGGCTCCAGGGGCATACGTTGCAGCAAGTCTCGACACGCCAAGAGTTGTGGCAACAGTCCGATCAGTTCGCTCGGTTGGTGCATGAGAATCTCGATCTGAAAGACACCGCGTACACCATCGCCAACGAAGGTCGGCGGTTGATCGAATGCGATCGAGTTAGCGTGGCAATGCTCAAGGGAGGCAATGCACGCGTGGTCGCGATTTCCGGACAGGATTCCATCGAAAATCGTTCCAACATTGTTCAATCGTTGAATAATCTTGCAACGCGAGTGGTACGAAGCGGCGAACCCCTTTGGTACGACGGATCGTTGGTGGATTTACCACCCCAGCTCGAAGAAGCCATCGAAGATTATGTGGACTTGTCCCATGGTCGTACAGTCACTGTTCTTCCGATCCGGCAGCCGGAACGGAAGACCGAAGGGGATATGCTAGCGTCTAGGAACGAGACAAGCGAAACCCGTACCCGTCGGGAGATCATCGGTGCATTGATTGTCGAACAGATTGAAACTCAGCTTTCAAGGTCGGTGCTCGAGGGCCGAGTCGATTTAGTTTACGAACACGCCTGTCGCGCACTTTCCAATTCACAGTCGCACAGCCAAATCTTCTTGATGCCTGTTTGGAAGTTCCTGGATCGCATGACCTGGATGTTCCGCGGATCCGCCTTGCCAAAAACTCTAGCTATCTTGGGGGTGATTGGTGCAGGATTGCTGGCAATGGTCATCGTGCCCATCGATTTCGATTTAGAAGGGAACGGAAAACTCAAGCCGAGCATCGAAAAGAACGTCTTCGCGCACGTCGACGGAGAAGTCCAAGCGGTGAAAGTGAAGCATAGTCAGAAGGTCACCGAAG